>JAKAFC010000178.1 GCA_021818065.1 Pseudomonadota bacterium | reverse complement strand
TGGCTGCACCGTGGCCGGCGATGCGCACCTGGTGGAGCTGGATACGGCGCGCGATTTCGAGCGCCCGCTCCGGGGAGTAGGCGTTGCCGGAGGCCTTGAGCTGCATGCGCAGCACGCGGTACAAGACCAAGGCCATGAAGCAGATCAGGGCGTGGGCGCGGATACGCTCGGGCAGGCGGTGGAACACCGGGGCGATCTCGATCTCGGACTTGAGCACCCGGAAGCCGCGCTCGATGTCGGCCAGGCTCTTGTAGCGCGCGATCACTTCGGCGGGATCGAGGTCCGTGGTGTTGGTCACCAGCAGCAGCTTGCCGTCGTTGAGTTCGGCGCGCTTGAGCGCGGCCTCGTCCTCGGTGTAGGCGAATCGGTCGGACTGCAGGTCGACCTTGATGATCGATCCCAGATGGGCGTCGCTGACGGCGCGAAACAGCCATGCCTTGGCGCCCGAGTCGCTCAGGCGCCGACCCTTGAAAGCGGCGCCGGCGTCCTGGGCGTCGAGCTTGCCGGCGCGCCGCTCGGCTTGCTGCGTCAGCGTCTCGATGGTCTGGCGCCGCGCGGCGCTCTGCTGTGCAGCCGCCTGAGGGTCGTGTGCCCAGATCAGGCGCAGGCCTTGCCAGGCGGTCTCGCCGATGACCTCGGCCTTGGCGTGTGCGCAGTGCTCGGCCTGCACGGCGTCGAGGATCTCGTTGAACTCCCCGTAGCGGCGGCCTGGCACGGCCAGGATGAATTCGAGGGGCTGCGCCGTCTTGCCGACGCGCACCGTCTGCAGCCATTCCAGGTTGTCCAGGCTGAGCAGGCCGCGGTCGGCCACCAGCACGACGCGCTTGACCGGGTACAAGGCCAGGATCTCGTCGACGACGGCATGCAGCGTCGGCGCTTCGGCCGTGTGGCCCTCCCAGACGCGGTGCGCGATGGGCAAGCCCTCGGCGGTCTGCACGACGCCGAGCATGATCTGCCGACGGATGCCGCCGTCCTTGGACAGGCCGAACTGGCGGATCTCGCCGGGCACCTCACTCTGGCCATCCATGCCGATCGTCGTCATGTCGTAGAACACGATCGACAGGTCCTGATCGACCAGCGGCCGCAGCACCGCCGCCAGGGTGCGCTGCATCGCCTCGCTGCGCTCGGCCAGCGTGTCCATGGTGCGCAGCAGCCGTTGGTGCGTGACCGACGTGCTGTCGACTCCCGGCACCCGGGTGCCTTCGAGCCAGCGCAGCACACCGAGCTTGGAGGTGGCATCGCACAGCCGGTTGAAGACCATCACCCGGAGCAATCGCTCGGCATCGAACGCGCCGTGGGCATTGCGCAGCACACGCCGGAAGGCCTCGTCCCAGCCCAGCTTGTGCCACAGCGCGTGCAGCATCCACGTGTCGCCGATCGCCAGTGCCGGGGCAAAGCGCACGGTGGGTGCCTGCGGTTCCTGCCCGTCGATGACGCGATGCAGGCCGCGGACCAGCGCATCGGCTCCGCCGCTGCGCACCTGCTCGAGTCGACCCAGGGTGGCGACCACGCGCTGACGGGACGCGCCGGCGTCATCGCGGTACGACTCCACGAGCTTGACGTAGGTGCGTGGACCGGAGCGGGTGAGCTTGACGAACATGTCGCCACTATACCGCGCCCAATCGCTTTATCGTCGATGCTGCGGAAAATAACGTGTCACTACAGCGCTCACATCGAAAACAGACCTAAGGTCCTGCCGTGATACGACTTCTGACCGAAATCGGCCCTCCATGACGTCGAACTTGGGTTGCCAGAACCCCGGCTCGCACAACTTACAGATCAGCTCATCAGGTGCGCGATCTCCCGCGCCGATACGGCTCGGCGCTCAAGACGAGAAGAACCGCAGCGAGCTGTGCGGAGCGACGTCGCCCGAGGGGGCGCGGCTTGCACAGCATGAAACCTATAGGTAGTCCTATACGGTAGTAGAGGGGAAAGTAGCGCCGGCCTAGCCTGCCGGCATGGCCAAGAAGAACCCCCTCGTAAGCCAAACAGTGCGACAGCCAAGATGATGCTTGTCGCACCATACTTCGGCGTGCAGTCCGGGCCTCGTGCGGGCTACCGACCAGAATTCGTGCGGCGTGTGATGCACGGCTACTATCCGCAGTTCATGGTCGACTGGTTGCCGCAGCATAGATCGCTGAGGCCCGGATCTGCGCTTGCGCTGCATGCAGCAATTGCAGTGCGCGAGCACGGTGGCCGCCGAAGCCATCGTCGCCATTGCTCGCCGTGTCCATTTGCGCCATTGCCAGCTCGACCTGCTGATGCGCCGCAATCAAGTGAGGGTGTCCGGCCAGCGCCGAGCGCGGTGTTGCGCGTATGACCTCGGTTGGAGCGCACCCTGCGAGAGCCACCAGCCCCATGGCCGCAACGCCCAGCAGCAGGCGCCGGCTGCAATGATGCTTGATGGCGTCAATCATGGTGGTGATCGGCAAAGCGTGCACTCAAGCGCATCTGCTCGCGCGCCTGTTGCAGCAACTGGATTGCACGCACGCGATGCCCGCCGAACCAGTCATCGCCATTGTGTGCGGTCTGCATCTGCTGGATGGCTGCATCGGCAGCCTGGTCAGCAGCCCGCAGATGGGGATGCCTGAAGAATTGCGCGTAGGCCGTGCTGAAACCCAGTCCAGCTGCCAGTGTGACGCCAACGAGTAAAACTTTGGATGGGCGAAATTGCATGCTCATGCTCCGCAGTGAGAAGTGGATGACTTGAGCCATTCAGAGTGATCCGCTCTGGCTCGCTGAATAAGGATTGCTGCCAAGTGAAGTGCACAGCAAGAGACCTCGATCATCATCGTCAAGGGATCCTGCATGGGATTCAGCGCGCATGAAATCCGCCACAGCAGTTCGGTCTCGGCTCGTGACGACGGGTGGGAGCCGTGCGGCGCATCGGCCGGGCTGGATTCACATGGGCAGCCCGCGGCGTGGGGCCGTACGCGCGTTCCGGCGCAGGATGTGGTTCCTCGTACCGACGCGCATCTTGCGGGCGCGGGCGCGCGTAGGGTGTCATGGCGCGCGCGCCTCTGCCCGTATAGTTTCCTGTCGGACGGGCACGCACCACGTCGCGGCCTTGAAAAACGCCGGGGCGCCGTGTAGCTGCGATCGCGGGGATGCCATGATTGAAAGCGGCGCGCAACGAACGCTGCTGGCTTGCTGCGTGCACCTGACGCAGCTGCGCCTGGGTCGGTGCGACATGCGGTTCGCGTGCTGCCAACAGCTGCTCTTCCGTTGGTCTTGCCATAACTCCACCTGCGCCGCCGTTGTAGCTGACACGGTTGATCACCGTGTCGTTGATGACGGTGCGGTTGTAGACGTGGATGATCGTCGTGGTTCGGATGTTGTTGACACTTCGGTTGTAGTAGAACGCACCGCCGTGCCAGTAACCGCCAAAGTAACCGAAGCCCGTATAGCCGAAACCGTAGTTGATGCCACCGTAAAACCCGACACGTGGACCCCAGTAACCGACGTGAAAGACATACGCGTCATCAGCCCATCCCCAGTAGCCCGGCGTCCACAGTGCACCCGCATATGGCGGCAGCACCCATGTCCCCGGCACCCAGAAGTAGCCACCACCACCGTAGGCCCAGTATCCGGGAACCCAGATATAGCCAGGACCAGGGATAAGTGGCTGTGCATAGACGGGAAGAGGTGGCGGGGCGAAGTTCACCGAGATGAACACGCCTGCAGAGGACACCAGCGGAACAGCAACCAGGCAGAGCACCATCAGCCAACGGCGCAACCCTGCGGTTGCCAGATACCACGCACGACATTGCACATCCACGGCGGTACCCCTCGATTCGGACCCCATCCGACTCTGATCGAACAACGCACCGAGCACACTTGCGTTGACACTCGCCTGGCGTTTCAACCGCCGTTTCGACCTCAAGATTCTGGTGCCCCGCTTGCTGGTGGCCGCAGCCCGCTGCAAAGCCTGGTCCGAGCGGCGTTTGCGCGCCATGCCCGCCACCGCCGCCGGCTGAACTTCAGCGCGAATCAGGCGTCACATTGCGCGGTGGCGTCGTGTTTGGAGCGCGTGGCGCGAGATCAGGCGGCCGGCTGCCAAGTTAGACAGCCGCCCGTTTGGCAGCCTTGACGCCATCCCGAACGAAGCAAGCCTGTCGCACCATAGCCACGCTGTTCAGTATTCAACTCACGAAAAGCGGATGCCAGTTTCGGATCTGCATAAACCAGGATGCGATCGATGTTGGCCCATATTCTTTTTGCATGTTCGGTGGGCGGCGCCTTTAGTCCGCAGACCTTGAACAACTGCCCCAGCCGGTAGAAGTATTGATTGTTTCGACATTCCAGATTCTCTGTTTGCGCAAACTGTTTCAATCTCGCACAGACCTGATCCAGTGAATCGAGTAAATTTGCCGCTGAATGATGGCGGCCGGGCTGATTCTCGATCATCGAAATGACACTCGGTGTTCTCAAACGCTCAGTTGCTTCCGAAATGGCTTTGTATGCCCTGGAGTAATTGTCCAATGCAAATACTAGATTTTGATCGATATACCTGCACGAAAATTCAACGACATTCATGACCAGGCTGCGCTTGAGTTGTTCTGTCAGCTTTGCGTCCGCAGCCGCTTGAATGAGCGAATTGACTGCACTTAAAAAGTTGATATCAGCCCTGATCAATGCCTGGACGACGTTGATAATTTCAGTATTGACAGCCGCTATCGCCATCGGGGCGTACCTCATCGTTTCAGATCACTTGCTTTGAAAACACCGCAATCAGCAGAAATGCATGACGGTGTTGCGTACTGAGTACGCAGCACCGTCGACTGCACAACTCAGAAATGCCAGGTACCGGAGAACCCAAGTTCCGCAGTTCGCCGCCTGATTTTGGTGTTTTGGCGCAGTGAGATTGTTGCGCTTCAACGGGTTGCACAGGTGAAGCGGCGTAGTTCTGTTGTGTCACGCATTGTGATTGAAGCGTAG
>JAKAFC010000177.1 GCA_021818065.1 Pseudomonadota bacterium | reverse complement strand
GATGCGATCGCGCCGCAGCGCGCGCAAGGTCAAGGAATCGGCGCCCGGGGCGCGGCCGAGCCCGAGGTCGATGCGCCCGGGGTACAACTCGGCCAGCGTGCCGAAGGCTTCGGCCACGACCAGCGGTGTGTGATTGGGCAGCATGACGCCGCCGGAGCCCACACGGATGCGCTGCGTGCCACCAGCCACATAGCCCACCAGCACGGCGGTGGCGGAACTCGCCACACCCGGCAGGTTGTGGTGCTCAGCAAGCCAGTAGCGGGTGAAGCCGAGGTGTTCGGCGTGACGCGCCGTGCGCAGCGCGGTGTGCAGTGCCAGGGCCACCGTGGCGTTTTCGCGCACGGACACCAGGTCGAGCATGGACAAGACGGGAGGTTTGGATGGATGCATACCCGGCATTCTGCGGCGATTGCGCGCAGGCTGCAGACACCGCCTTGCCAAGCCCTAGACCGCAACCTGCCGCGCCACGACCACCACTTCGATGCGCCAGCGCGGATCGGCCAGACGGGCCTGCACCGTGGCCCGCGGCGGCGTGTGGCCGGGGACGACCCAGGCATCCCAGACCGCGTTCATGCGGCCGATGTCAACAATATCGGCCAAAAAGATCTGCACGCTCAGCAGGTGCTGCTTGCTGCTGCCGCATTCGGCCAGCAGACGATCGATGTGGCCGAGCACTTCGCGCGTCTGCGTTTCGATATCGGCGTCGGGATGCAGTTCGGGCACCTGGCCGGCCAGATAGACGGTGCCGGCGGCGATGGCGGCCTCGCTCAGGCGCGGGCCGACGTGAAGGCGGGTGATCATGGTGGCTTGGTTCACACGTTCTCAACGGTCGGTGGGCAGATACAGGCTTTCCTTGATGTCTTCCATCACCACATAACTGTGTGATTCGGCGGCGACTGGCAGGCGCTTGAGTATGTCGCCCAGCAGATGGCGGTATTCCTTCATGCCACGCAGGCGGAACTTGACCAGGTAGTCGAAGTCGCCCGACACCAGATGGCACTCCATCACTTCGGGCATGTGCAGCAGTTCCTTGCGTACGGCGTCGAACACGTCGCCCGACTTGGTCGCCAGCTTGATTTCCACGAACACCAGCAGCGTCTTGCCCAGGGCCTCGGGGTTGACGCGAGCGTGGTAGCCGGAGATGACCCCGGCGCGTTCCATGCGCCGCACCCGCTCGGTGCAGGGCGAGGCCGACAGCCCCACCTGCCCTGCCAACTCCGTCATGGCGATGCGGCCATCGCGCTGCAGGATGTCGAGGATGCGACGGTCGATGCGGTCGAGTTCGTACAGCATGGCGGCACGCTGGCAGGGATGGATACAGAGATTTTCCCTGGATCTATCGCAAAAAACAAGGAAATTTATGGCATAGCTCCACCTAAATTTCGCCCATCGCATCCTGTCAGGATCTTTGCCATGAAAGTCATTGTTCTCGGCGCCGGGGTCATCGGCACCACCACGGCCTACTACCTCGCCAAGGCGGGCGCGCAAGTGACCGTCATCGACCGGCAGAACGCTTGCGCCATGGAAACCAGTTACGCCAACGCCGGGCAGATCTCCCCCGGGTACTCCACCCCCTGGGCCGCCCCCGGCATTCCGCTCAAGGCGCTGAAGTGGATGTTCCAGCGCCACGCCCCCCTGGCCATCCGGCCCGACGGCAGCCTGTGGCAGCTGCGCTGGATGGCACAGATGCTGCGCAACTGCACCGCCGAGCGCTACAGCGTCAACAAGGAGCGAATGATGCGGCTGGCGGAATACAGCCGGGCAAGCCTGCAGGCCTTGCGTGCCGAGACGGGCGTCGCCTACGAGCAGCGCACCGGCGGCACGCTGCAGGTGTTTCGCAGCCAGGCCCAGCTCGATGCGGTGCAGCGCGACGTGACTGTGCTAGAGGAATGCGGTGTGCCCTATCAACTGCTCGACCGCGACCAGCTCGCCGAGTACGAGCCGGCGCTGGCGCAGGCGCGCGACCGGTTGGTCGGCGGTCTGCGCCTGCCCAACGACGAAACCGGCGACTGCCAGCTGTTTACCACCCGCCTGGGGGCGATGGCGCGCGATCTGGGCGTGGAGTTCCGCTTTGGCCAGACGCTCACCGGCCTGTCCAGCGACGGCCAGCGCATCACTGGGGTGTGTGTGGGCGATCAAGTGCTGAGCGCCGATCGTTATGTGCTGGCACTGGGCAGCTACAGCCGCGACTTTGTCGCGTCGCTCGGCCTGGACTTGCCGGTCTATCCGGTCAAGGGCTACTCGCTCACCGTGCCGCTGGTGGACGACACGCTGGCGCCGCGCTCCACCGTGCTCGACGAGACCTACAAGATCGCCCTCACCCGTTTCGACAAGCGCATTCGCGTTGGCGGCATGGCCGAACTAGGCGGCTTCGACCTGCGGCTCAACCCGCGTCGGCGCGAGACCCTGGAGATGGTGACGCGCGATCTGTTCCCGGGTGGCGATTTGCCCGCGGCGCAGTTCTGGACCGGACTGCGGCCGATGACCCCCGACAGCACCCCCATCGTCGGCGCCACGCGCTACACCAATCTGTTCCTCAACACCGGCCACGGCACCCTCGGCTGGACCATGGCTTGCGGCTCGGGCCGCGTGGTGAGCGATCTGGTGCTCAACCGCAAGCCGGAGATCAGCACCGCGGGCCTGGGCCTCGACCGCTATGCGCGGCAGGCCACCCCGCCGAAGGTCTTGCACTCACACCCCGCTTGAAGTTGCAATTTCAGGCGGCGGCTGGCGCGGTTTGCATCAGCGCCTTGAGTTCGGCTTCGTTGAGGGTTTCTTTTTCCAGCAGTTGGCGCGCGCCCTCCTCCAGCAGGGCGCGCTTTTGCTGCAGGATGTCTTGCGCCCGGTTGAACGCGTCGTTCACCAAAGTGCGCACGGCGCAATCAATCTCCCGTGCGGTCTGCTCGCTGTAGTCGTGTTGCGGTGGCAAGGTGGGCTCGCCGAGCACCGACTGTCGGCTTTCCTCCAGGCTGACGCCACCCAGCGTTTCGGCCATGCCGTAGCGCGTCACCATATTGCGCGCAATGTCGGTGACCTTGACCAGATCGTCCGCAGCGCCGGTGGACCAGTGCCCATAGACCAGATGTTCGGCGGCCCGACCGCCCATGAGCACCGCCATCTTGTTCTGCAGTTCCTCGCGGGTCATCAGGTAGCGGTCTTCGGTGGGGCGCTGGATGGTGTAGCCCAGCGAGCCGATGCCGCGTGGAATGATGGACACCTTGTGCACGGCATCGCTACCCGGCAGACTCATGGCCACCAGCGTGTGCCCCATTTCGTGGTGCGCCACGATGTCGCGCTCCTTGGGGTTGAGCAGCCGGTTCTTTTTCTCCAGACCGGCGACGATGCGCTCGACCGCACGGGTGAAATGCGACAGGGTGACCGTCTGCGCGTTTTCCCGCGTGGCCAGCAGCGCGGCTTCATTCACCAGATTCGCCAGATCCGCGCCGGAAAACCCGGGTGTGAGCGCGGCGACCTGCTCCAGATCGACCGCCGGATCGAGGCGGATCTTGCGCACATGCACCTTGAGAATCTGCACCCTGCCCTGCTTGTCCGGCCGCTCGACCAGCACCTGGCGATCGAAGCGCCCAGCGCGCAACAGGGCGGGATCGAGGATTTCCGGCCTGTTGGTCGCGGCGAGAATGACCAGCGAGGAACTGGAGTCGAAACCGTCGAGTTCGACCAGCAACTGGTTGAGCGTCTGCTCCTTTTCGTCATGGCCGCCGCCAAACGGCGCTGCGGCGCGGGCGCGACCCAGGGCGTCGAGTTCGTCGATGAAAATAATCGCCGGAGCCTTTTGTCGCGCCTGCTCGAACAGATCGCGCACCCGCGCCGCGCCGACGCCGACAAACATTTCGACGAACTCCGAGCCACTGATGGAGAAGAACGGTACCCCGGCCTCGCCCGCCACGGCTCGCGCGAGCAAGGTTTTGCCCACGCCGGGCGGCCCGACCAGCAACACCCCCTTGGGTGCCCGCGCGCCCAGACGGCCGTGCTCTTGCGGATGCTTGAGAAAGTCCACCACTTCCTCCAGTTCCGCCTTGGCCTCGTCCACCCCGGCGACGTCGGCAAAGGTCACGCCGGTGCGGTTTTCCATATAGACCTTAGCGCGGCTCTTGCCGATGGACATGAACCCGCCCATGCCCATGCCGCCAACCTTGTCGGCAAACTTGCGCACCAGAAAAAACCACAGTCCGACGAACACCAATGCCGGCAACACCCAGGACAGAATCTCGGACAGCCAGGTGTCGGTGTATTCCTGCGAATAGGTGACACCGTAGCGTTGCAGTTCGCTGGCAAGTTGCGGCTCCACGCGCACTGCCACCACCATGGTCTTGCCGTTGGTGTCGGGTGTCTTCAGCGTGCCGGTGATGGTCTGGTGGCCAATCACCACGTCGTTGATCCGGCCGTCTTTGAGGTAGGTCTGGAACGTGCTGTACGGCACCGTCTGCACATTGCTGTACGACGACCACAGGCTCTGCACCAGAAACATGAGCGCAATGGCCAGCATCCAGTACCCCAAATGCACCTGGGCTTTGGGGTCGATCATGGGCTGGTTCTTGCCACCGGGCGGCGTGGGGGGAGTTTGGACGTCTGGCATGGGGCCTCCAAGGATGTTTCGCCAAGAATAGCCCCGCCAAGCAACAGTTTGGCGCCTGCATCGCCACGTTCAGCGTAGCCTCAGCGTTGCGGTCCGGCTCACGCCTTGGCGCCATCCGATGGCAGGACATGGCCGCAGCGTTCGAACCGCCAAGCCTTGAGGAACCGCCCCCCGTATGCCGACAGCATCCACGGCAAAAAAGCGGCGGGCACGGCCAATGCACGGTCCCGCCGCACGCCGCAACGCTGCGTCAGTGCATTTCGTCGCGGATGTACAGGTCGCCCTTGAGGCTGGCGATGTAGGCGGCGATGTCCTGCAGGTCTTGCGTGTTGTACTGCGCCACCATGCCGCTCATGATGGCGTTGTTGCGGCCGTAC
>JAKAFC010000019.1 GCA_021818065.1 Pseudomonadota bacterium | reverse complement strand
GCGGCGGGCACCGGGTCGATGCCCAGGTTGGGCATGGCCGCATGCGCCCCCTTGCCCGTGAGGCGGATGCGAAACTCGTTGCTCGACGCCATCACCGGCCCGGCCTTCACCGCAAACTGTCCGGCCGGAATGCCCGGCCAGTTGTGCATGCCAAACACCGCCTGCACCGGAAAGCGGGTGAACAGCCCGTCGCGGATCATCTCGCGCGCGCCGCCGCCGCCCTCTTCGGCCGGCTGGAAGATGCACACCACGGTGCCGTCGAAGTCGCGCGTGCGCGCCAGGTGCTGCGCCGCCGCCAGCAGCATGGCGGTGTGACCGTCGTGGCCGCAGGCGTGCATCTTGCCGGGGTGCCGACTGGCGTGGGCGAAGGTGTTGCCCTCGGTCACGGGCAGGGCGTCGAAGTCGGCGCGCAGGCCGATCATGCGGCCGCTGCCGTGTCCACCCCGCCCGCCATCGCGGCCATGAATCACCCCCACCACGCCGGTCTTGCCCAAGCCGCGGTGCACCTCCACCCCCCAGGCCGCCAGACGTGCCGCCACCACGTCGGCGGTGCGCTGCTCCTCAAAGCACAGTTCCGGGTGCGCGTGCAAATCGCGCCGCAAGGCCGTGAGCGCCGCGGCTTCAGTCACGATGGAATCGATGAGTTGCATGGCCGTCATTTCTCGACAAAGCGTGTGGACGCACCGATTGTGCCGCAGACGATGCCAACGTGAGATGCCCTTGCGGCGCCTTGCAAAAAGTGTCCATCGCCACCGCGGGGCCGACAAAAATCGTTGCCATCCGCCACAAACCGTCACCCTCGGGGCAAGCTGGCAGAAAAAAACGTGAAACAGTTCACACAATGCGGCGTTTGCTGCGCATGGCGTGGCTGGTCTGCAAATTGCAGTCCCACAATCACGCAAACAGAAAGGCGACGGCCCCGCCTTCAGGAGCAGACCATGCGCGCCCGCATCCAACGCGGTTTCACCCTCATCGAGCTGATGATCGTCGTCGCCATCATCGGCATTCTGGCGGCCATCGCCATTCCGGCTTACCAGAACTACACCATGCGCGCGCAGGTGGCCGAGGGCATTACCTTGGCCACCGGCGTCAAGACCGCCAACTGGGATTATTTCGCCCAGCATGGCGTCTTTCCGCCCAGCAACGCCTCCGCCGGACTGGTTTCCGCCGGGTCCATCAAGGGCAATTATGTGAGCAGCGTCACCACCAAAGATGGCCTCATCACCATTCTGTACGGCCAGAATGCCAACACCAACCTGAACGGCAAAACCCTTTACCTCTCCGGCTCGGCCTCGGGTGGCGCCCTGGTGTGGACCTGCACCACCGCCCCCAGCGGCGCGGCGGCGGCCAACGGCGTGGCCGCGGCGTACCTGCCCACCTCGTGCCGTTGAACGCGATGAACTCCTTCCATGTTTGCTTGACGTGAGGAGTCTCTCATGGCCGAAGCCACCATCACCAGCAAGGGCCAGGTCACCATCCCTGCAGACATTCGCCGCAACCAGGGCTTGCATGCCGGTGTGCGGCTGAGCTTCACCCCGATGCCAGATGGTTCCATCCTGCTTCGCGCCAAAACCCGCTCCATTCTTGACTTGAAGGGCATTCTCAAGCCAGCGCCCGGCGTCATCGTATCGATCGACGACATGCGCCTGACCTGAGGCCTGTTCAAAGACGCATGCCCTCGATCGACACCCATGTGTTGGTGCGCTGGCTCACCAACGACGACGCGGCGCAGTGTGCCCTGATCGAGCAGTTGCTGCAGTCCACCGCGGCGGCGGCGCAACGGCTGTCGGTGCCCATCACCGTCGTGTGGAAACCGAGTGGGTGCTGCGCACGCGCTACGGCTTTGATCGAGCGGCCCTGCTCACCGCTTTCGATGCCTTGCTCAGCGTGCCAGAACTTGCGTTGATGGAGGAACTCGCCATCGAACGCGCCCTGCATCTGTTCCGGCAGGACGGCGCGCCCGACTTCGCCGACTGCCTGCACCTCAGCCTGGCCGACATCGCAGGCCGTGGCCCATTCTTGACCTTTGACACTCGTGCCGCAAGCCTTGAAGGGGCCTTGCTGCTGACACGCGCCAGCCTGGGCCACTGAGGCGGACCGCACCCCGTTGCCAATTCCCGTGCCTTGCTGACAAAAATTGGCAGCAGTGGCAAGGATTGTCGGCAGCGGTTGGGGCCGAAACGCCCGATTGTGTGACGCAGTTCACGAAAAAACGCGTGCAACACGCAGCGCCCAAGCTGGCACGGCTTGTGCTCTGTTGTTATCGCCCATCGGGGGGTGATGTCAGTCCACCGCAGCTCGGACCCCACGCATCTCCAAGCGATTCACCGTTCCGGGCTGCGGATTTTTTACCCAACCGTCGTTGATGTTTGACCTTCCACTCTCAGGAGTTTTGTAATGAAAAAGCAACTGCAACAAGGCTTCACCCTGATCGAATTGATGATCGTGGTGGCAATTATTGGTATTTTGGCGGCCATCGCGATTCCGGCGTATCAGAACTACACCATTCGGGCGCAGGTTTCGGAAGGTCTTTCGCTGGCGGATGGGGCGAAGACTGCGATGACGGAGTTCTACACTAACAAGGGCACGTTCCCGACTGCGAATGCTTCTGCGGGTCTTGCAGCGGCCGGTTCGATTACTGGGAATTATGTCAGTGGCGTGGATATTTCCACGGGCGCTATCGTTGTGACCTATGGCAATAACGCGAACGCGGCAATCAAGGCCAAAACCCTGGTTCTGACGCCTACCGCAAACGGCGGTTCAGTGAGCTGGGTTTGTGGCGGTGGATCAACCTCTGTGCCGAAGCAGTATCTGCCGACTTCTTGCCAAGGATAAAGGGAAAGAACGGGGTCAGGGAAAGAACGGGGTCAGGTCTAGCTCCATACCACCCTCCCCCTTCTTCTCCCCAAAACCCGCCGCGAGGCGGGTTTTTTATGGGCAGCGCAGCCCTGCCTTCGACCCACATCGACGTAGAAGCACCGCGTTTGCCCCGGTCTTGCCATAGGGCACATCTGCGGGCTCGACCAGCCGTAATACGTTTGATCATGGCTGATCGGAAACTCGATGACGACATGCATCGCATTGCGGACAAACGCGGTAACGGCCTACTGCGCCGGGAGGTCTGGGTCGATGCGCAAGGCCGCGTCACACGCTACAACCTGGCCTCTATCAACCAGGGAGGGTTTGTTCGGCGGGGATCACGGTCGGGTCGTGAGCTACGACAACGCGCATGACGGCCACCACCGGCACTTTTTGGGCACATGGAGCCTGTGGTGTTCGTGTCGTTCGACGACATCGAGGCGCGCTTTGAGCAGGACTGGACGGCATTGAGGACAACATCATGACCAAGCTCACCATCACCACGGGCGACGAAGCGGCGTTTTTCACGCGAGGACGGCGCATCGCCCAGGCGGCCGACCGTGGCGAGCCCATTCCCTCCGAGCATGTCTTGAGCTTTGAGTGATGAGTGCTTGGGGTCAGGTCTAGCTCCATACCACCCAGCCCGCTAGACTCGCCCCATGTCCCGCCCCCTGCGTCTCGAATTTCCCCACGCGCTCTACCACGTCACCGCACGTGGTGACCGCCAAGAGGCGATTTTTGAGGATGACGCCGACCGCCACCTGTTTCTGGAGATCCTGGGCGACGCGGTGGCCGACTTCAACTGGTTGCTCCATGCGTATTGCCTGATGACCAACCACTATCACCTGCTGCTGGAGACGCCGGACGGCAATCTGTCTGCCGGCATGCGCCAGCTCAATGGGGTGTACACGCAGCGCAGCAACCGCAAGCATGGCCGCGTGGGGCATGTGTTCCAGGGGCGCTACAAGGCCATTCTGGTGGACCGCGAGCCCTATCTGCTGGAGGTGGCGCGCTATGTGGTGCTCAACCCGGTGCGTGCGGGCATGGTGCGCCGGGCGCAAGATTGGCCGTGGAGCAGCTATGACGCGATGACCGGGCAGACCGAGCCGCCGCGCGGGCTGGCGACGGACGCGCTGCTGGCGATGTTTGGCGGCACGCGCACCGAGGCGATGCAGCGCTATGCCAGCTTCGTGGCCGAGGGGGTGAAGGCGCCGCCGCTTTGGGACAAGTTGCAGGGTCAGGTGTATCTGGGCGACGCCGGATTCGTGCAGCGCATGCTGACCAAGGCCGCTGCTGCCCCCGCGCTGCAGGTGCCACAGGCACAGCGCCGCGCCCCGCCAGAGCCGCTGGCTGACATTGCGGCGCGTCATGCCAGCCGCGACGACGCCATCGCCGCCGCACACGCCACGGGGCATTACAGCTACACGCAGCTCGCCGCGCATTTCGGCGTGCACTTCACCACGGTGGGTCACGTGGTGCGCCGCCACAAGGCGAGCGGCATGCTATGAAGCTAGACCTGACCCCCAGGATTTTTCTTCCCCTCATCCTCGCCCTGGGTCTGCTGGTTTACTGGCCAGGTTTGGCCGGCGGGTATGTGTTCGACGACTTCGGCAACTTGGTGGACAACGCGGCGTTTGCGCAGAGCGCGCTGCAAAGCCACTTCTGGCACGCCGTCTGGAGCGCGCACGCCGGGCCGCTGGATCGGCCGCTGTCGATGCTGAGCTTTGCCGCGCAGATGGTGTTCACCGGCCTGGACCCGTGGCCGCTCAAGCTCGCCAATGTGCTGCTGCATCTGTTCAACGGCTGGCTGGTGTGGCTGCTGTCGGTGCGGGTGCTGGGCTGGCTAGAGGCGCGCGCCACGCGGCCCTGGCTGGTGGGCAGCAGCACGCTGGCGCTGCTGGCGACGGCGGCGTGGGTGCTCACGCCGATTCAGCTCACCGCAGTGCTGTACGTGATTCAGCGCGAGGAGTCGCTGGCGTCGTGCTTCGTGCTGCTCGGCTTGCTGGCGTATTGGCACGGACGCATGCGGCTGATCGACAGCCGACGCGGGGCGCTGGGGTGGATCTGGGGCAGTCTGGTGCTGGGCACGCTGCTGGCTGTTCTGGCCAAGGAGACCGGGGTGATGCTGCCGGCTTATGCCTTCGTGCTGGAGTGGGTGGTGCTGAGCGGGGCGCTGTCGCGGCCGGTGGCCGCCCGTGTCGCTGGAGTTGCGCCTGCTTGCGCTGCTGCCGCCTCGGCTGTACCCGCGTCCGCTTCACCAGCGTCCAGCCAGAGCCGGCATTCCGGCCTGCATCCGCTGATCCCGGTGTTCGTCGTGCTGTTGCTGATTCCCGGCGTGCTCGGCCTGGCCTGGCTGCTGCCCGGCGTGCTCAACGGCTCGGCCTACGCCGCCCGGCCGTTCAGCTTAAGCGAGCGGCTGTTCACCGAAGGCCGCGTGCTGGTGGACTATCTGCGCTGGATCGTGCTGCCCACACCCGACGCGCTCAGCCTGTATCACGATGACATCGCCGTCTCCACCGGCTGGCTCTCGCCCTGGACCACGGCGGCCTGTTGGGCGTTTCTCGCCGCGCTGCTCGCGGCGGCGCTGACACTGCGCAAGCGCCTGCCGCTGTTCGCCTTCGGCGTGCTGTGGTGGTTTGCCGGGCAGTCGCTGTTGTCCACCTTTGTGCCGCTGGAGTTGGTGTACGAGCACCGCAACTACCTGCCGGACTGGGGCGTGTTTCTGGCGTTGTTCGCGCTGCTGTTCACCTGGAGCCCGCCCGACGCGGAGCGCCGCGGCACGCTGCGCCTGCTCACGGTGGGCGCGGTGTCGGCGCTCATTGCGCTGTATGCGGTGTTCACCGCCATTCGTGCCCAGACTTGGGGCAACCCGTACCGCTTGGCGTATTTCGAGGCCACCACGCATCCGCAGTCGCCGCGCGCCAGTTACGACCTGGGCCGCATGATGCTCATCATGGCGCAGGGCGTGGGCAGCCCGCAGTTTCAGATGGGCATGCGGCAAATGGAACAAGGCGCGCTGCTACCCGGCGCCGATCTGCAGCCGCTGCAGGCGCTGGTGTTCATGTCGGCCAAGAACGGCCTGCCCATAGCCCCGCGCTGGTGGGCCGAGATGCGCCGCACCATCGCCACCTCACCGATGAGTGCGGAGGACGTGGGCGCGCTCTATAGCCTGATTCAGTGCGGCATCAACGGCGTGTGCCGCTACTCGGCCACCGACATTCAAGACCTCGGCGGCCTGATCGCCTTCGCCGTGCAGCGCAACCCGGGCCGCGCCGATCTCATCACCCTGCAGGCCAACTGGGCTGCCAACCTGGCGCACGACAACCCGCTGGCCTACCAGCTCATGCTGCGCGCCGTGGCGCTCGACCCCGGCAAGTACGACTATTGGAAGAACCTGGTGGTCATGCAACTCGCCGCCGGGCTGTACGCCGACGCTGGCAACGTGCTGGAGCGCATGCGCGAACTCAACCGCTTCGGCATCCACGATGCGGAGATTGGCAGATTGACGCGGGAGTTGGCATCGAAGATCGCAGATTCCGCGCGCCAGCCATCCATGGCGCCGCATGCCGCAGACCAAAAGCTCCCTGCCTCACCCCGAGCGGAGCATGCCCGATGAAGCGCCATCGCTCGACCGCCGCACCTTCTGCCAAGCCCAGACGCAGCGCGCCATGGCTCGCCCTCGCCGCCTTGCTGTTCGTCGCCTGGCTGGCGTATTGGCCGGGCAGCACCGGCCCGTTTCTGTTCGACGATTTTTCCAACCTCGCCACCCTGGGCGACTACGGCCGTATCGACACCTGGTGGAAGATGGTGGCCTTTCTCACCTCGGGCTTCGCCGGGCCGACCGGGCGGCCGCTGGCGCTGGCCACGTTCTTGCTCGACGCCCGCAACTGGCCTGCTGCGCCCGAACCCTTCAAACTTACCAACGTGGCCATCCACCTGCTCAATGGCGCGCTGCTGGCGGGCTTGAGTGCGGCGCTGGCCCGGGCGCTGGGGCTGGCGCGGCGGTCTACGGCCTGGGTGGGGGTACTGTCGGCCGGGTTATGGCTGCTCGACCCGTTCTGGGTCAGCACCACCTTGTATGTGGTGCAGCGCATGGCCATGCTCGCCGCCACCTTCGTCTTCGCCGGGCTGTGGGGCTATGCCCACGGCCGGGCGCTGCTGGCGCAGGGACGCAGGCGCGCGGGCTATGCGTGGATGAGCGTGTCGCTGGCGCTGGGCACGCTGCTGGCGGTGCTGTCCAAGGAAAACGGCGCGCTGCTGCCGCTGCTGGCCTGGGTGCTGGAGGCGCTGGTGTTCGACCGCCAGCACACCGCGCTGGAACAAGGTGGCCGCGTGTTTCTGGCCTGGCGCTGGGTGTTCATCCGCCTGCCTGCGCTGGCCGTGCTGGGCTATCTGGCCACCTTTCTGCCGGGGCTGTGGACTGGGGCGACCGCCGGGCGCGACTTCACGCCGCTGCAGCGCCTGCTGACCGAGAGCCGCATCGTCTGGGGCTATCTGGGCGACATCTGGCTGGCGCGTACCCACGACGGCGGGCTGTTTCACGACGACATCACACTGTCCACCAGCTTGCTCCACCCCTTGTCCACGCTGTTCGCCGTGTTGGGTATGGTGGCGCTGTTGGTCTTCGCCGCCCTGTCGCGCTGGGCGCGGCACCCGGTGGTGGCAGCCGCTGGCGTGGCGGTGGCTTTCTATCTCGCCGGGCAAGTGATGGAAAGCACCTGGCTGCAACTCGAACTGGCGTTTGAGCACCGCAACTACCTGCCTGCGGGGCTGATGTTCTTGCCGCTGGCGGTGTGGCTGGTGGAGAAGCGCAATGGGGTCAAGAAGCGCAATGGGGTCAGGTCTAGCTTTGTCGTAGTTGCTACAAAGCTAGACCTGACCCCCAGCAACCCACGCCGCTGGCCGGTCTGGTTCGCCGTGGCCCTGCTTGCGCTGTTCGCGCTGCAAACCGCGCGCCGTGCCGATGTCTGGGGCAAGCCGTTCCAGCAGGCGCTGGTGTGGGCGCGCGAGCACCCTCATTCGCCGCGGGCGCAAGGCTATCTGGCCAACTTCTGGAGCAGCGTGGGCAATACACCCGAGGCGGCCCGGCTACTCGATGCCGCGCTGCGCCAGCACCCGCACAGCCTCATTCTGCTGATCAACCGCGCCGGTGTGGCCTGCGCGCAAGATCTGGCGCCACCGGGCCTGCGCGCCAGCCTGCTGGACGCCGCGCACAGCGCCAATCTGGGCGACAACGTCACGCAATACCAGTTTGGCAAGCTGCTCGACGGCATGGACACCTGCACCGCGTTCGGCGCCCATTTCGGCCAAGATTTGATTGCCGCCGCGCTAACCAATCCGCATGCCGCCCAGACGGTGGTGCAGCGCGACCTGCTGCACCGCCAAGCGCTCGCCGCACTCGCCCTAGGTCAGGCGCAACAAGCCTATGCCCTCGATCTGCAGGCTCTGCGCCTTCCCGACCTGCCGGTGGGCGCACGCCTGCGCTTTGCCGTGGAACTGGCCAGCGCCGGGCATCCGCACAAGGCGCTCGATCTGCTCAACGCCATCCCCTCGCCGCTGGCGCACATTCGCGGCTGGAGCATGCCTGCCCTGCACCAGCGCTGGCTGCGGCATGTGGGCTTCTACCAGGACAGCGAGACGCACTTGCGCCGGGTGCTGGCGCAGGACATCGCCGCACATCATCAACCCGGCACCGGCGCTGCGGCACAATAGCCGCGGTTTACTGCGCTCCCGCTCCCAATCCAGTGCCATGACCGCCGCGCATAAATTCGCCACTTACGACGACCTGCTCGCGCTGCCGGAGAACATGGTCGGCGAAATCATCCACGGCAGCCTGCACACCCATCCCCGGCCGCGACCGCGGCATGCTCTGGCCGAGACCGTGCTTGGCGGGGCGCTGAACACACCTTTCGGCCAAGGGCGCGACGGCGGCCCCGGCGGCTGGTGGATTCTGGTCGAACCCGAGCTGCATCTGGGCGCCGATGTGCTGGTGCCCGATCTGGCCGGCTGGCGGCGCGAGCGCCTGCCGCGTCTGCCCGATGCAGCGTGGTTCGAGCTCGCGCCCGACTGGGTGTGCGAAATCCTCTCCCCCGCCACCGCCCGCACCAACCGCGCGCTCAAACTACCGCGCTACGCCGCGGCGGGCGTGGCGCACTGCTGGCTGGTCGACCCCGACGCCCGCACCCTCGAAGCGTATGAAAACCAGTCCGGCCGCTGGCTGCTGCTCGGGGCTTGGGGCGGAGATGATGCGGCGCGCATTGCGCCATTTGACGCGGTTGAACTCGGACTGGCAGCGCTATGGGCGGATTGATGGACGGGGCGAGGCCGAGCGTTGCAGCAGACACCGAAGATGCGCATGGGGTCAGGTCTAGCTTTGTAGCATTTGCTACAAAGCTAGACCTGACCCCCACCATCATCCTCCCCGCGCGCAACGAGGCCGGCGCAGTTGGCGCCACGGTTGCGCGCATCCGCGCGCTCTACCCCGACGCCGAAGTCATCGTGGTGAACGACGGCTCCACCGATGCCACCGCCGCCGTGGCCGAGCAAGCAGGCGCGCGGGTGATCAGCAAGCCCTACGGCATGGGCAACGGCGCCGCGATCAAGACCGGCGCCCACGCGGCGCAAGGCGAGGTGCTGGTGTTCATGGATGCCGACGGCCAGCACGACCCAGCAGACATTCCGCGCCTGCTGGCCAAGCTCGCCGAGGGCTACGACATGGCCGTGGGCGCGCGCGGTGGCGGCTCGCAGGCCAGTGTCGGCCGCGGCCTGGCCAACCGGCTGTACAACCGGCTGGCGAGCTGGATGACCAACCACCCGGTGCTCGATCTCACCAGCGGCTTTCGCGCCGTGCGGGCCGACAAGTTCCGCGAATTTCTCCACCTGCTGCCCAACGGCTTTTCCTACCCCACCACCTGCACCATGGCGTTCTTCCGCAGCGCCTACCCGGTGGCGTATGTGCCCATCACCGCCCACAAGCGCGTGGGCAAGAGCCACATCCGCCCGCTGCGCGATGGCGTGCGCTTTCTGCTCATCATCTTCAAGATCGCCACGCTGTATTCCCCGCTCAAGCTGTTCGCGCCGGTGGCGGCGGGGTTCTTTTTTCTCGGGCTGGGGTGGTATGGGTACACATACGCCATCGGCCACCGCTTCACCAACATGAGTGCACTGCTGATGAGCGCTGCCGTCATCGTCTTCCTGATTGGGCTGATCTCCGAACAGATCACCAATCTGACCTACAAACGCGATGGCTAGACGAAGCGAGCCCAAGCAGGGGGCGGTACCCGCTTCAAAGCACAAGGTCGTTCACAACGCCCTGTGGAATGTCGGCGGACAAGTGGTCTCTCTCAGCGTCGGGCTTGTTGCGCTGCCCATCTTGCTGCATGCGCTGGGAGCAGCGCGGCTCGGCGTGTTCACCCTGGCTCTGGGGCTGATCGGTTTTTCGGGGCTGTTCGATCTTGGACTCAGCCGTGCACTCACACAGACGGTGTCCAGCAGCTTGGGGCAGGGCCGCTCGCGTGCCCGGGTGGCGGCGCTAGTATGGCACGTCATCAGCATGCTTGCAGGGCTCGGGATGGTGTGGTTGGTGGCGCTGTGGTGGGCCGCTCCGGTGCTGGTCGATCGACTCTTTTCGCTCAACGGCGAGATGGCGCGCGAAACCGTATTCGGCCTGCGCGCTCTGGCGTTGTCTATCCCCTGCGCGCTGGCTGCAACAGGTGCGATGGGCACGCTTGAAGGCTTACAGCAATTCCGCTTACTCAGTCTGTGGCGCATGCCGATGAGCCTGCTGCAGTTCGGCTTGCCCTTGATCGTTGCGCTGATCCACCCTGATGTCGGCTGGGTTATTGCCGCCCTGGCGACTGCGCGCGTGGCATGGCTGGCACTGTGGCTGGCCCATTTGCGGCGTCTGCTGCCACGCACCCCGGGCATTCCCGCCAGCGCTACTGATCTGCGCCATGCCTTCCACTTTGGCGGTTGGCTGTCGGTGAGCAACCTCATCGGCCCCCTGATGGTTTACGCCGACCGCTTTTATCTGGCCAGCATATTTCCTCCTGCGACAGTTGCACATTACACCGTGCCGCTGGACACCGCCACCCGTGCGACGTCGTTGCCGCAGACCGCAGTGAATGCCCTCTTTCCTGTGCTGGCAGAAACGCAGCAGCGTCCCAGTGACTCAGCACGGTTGTTGACCTTAGCGATCCATTCAATTGTTGCACTGGTGCTACCCGCCGTACTTGTGATCTCCGTGTTCGCTCATCCTCTGCTCGCACTGTGGCTCAACGCGCCATTCGCCGACTCGGCCACCCCCGTGCTGCAACTTTTGATGATCGGCATCTTTCTCAACAGCGCCGCGTATTTACCCTATGCTTTGCTGCAGGCGCATGGCCGTTCCGATTTGACGGCGAAGCTGCATCTTCTCGAGCTACCGCTTTTCGCCATCATGCTGGTTGGGAGTGTGCACCGGTTCGGCATCACCGGCGCCGCGCTTGCATGGACACTGCGCATGGCGCTGGACGCGCTGTTCCTTTACCTCCTCGCCGCGTGGTTGCAGCCGTCTTTACGCCGAGTGCTAGCGCGCGGATTCGGCCTATTAGGCTGGGCATGTGTGATATTCCTGCTGACGGTCTATGTCCTGCAGAGCGTGCCGCAGTTGATACTCACGGGCTTGATTGTTGCGATTTGTGCATTCGCGGCGGTGCGCATCCTGAGCGTCGCACGCGAAACATCATCACGCGAGGAAGTCACTGTATGAGCGATACGCCGCGCCCTTGGCCTGCGGACGATCTTGAGTCCGTGCCGAACTGCCCGGTTTGCGCGAGTACCCAGCGCGGCCTGCTTTATCAAGATCTGACGGATCGTGTGTTCTGCGTGGCCGATGGCTTTTGGAATCTCTACCGTTGCGCGCAATGCGCCTGCGCCTATCTCGACCCGCGACCCACGCCGCAAAGTATCGGCCGGGCCTATGCGGGGTATTACACCCACGATGCCGAGGATCATCCCATCGTTCGTCGCAAGGGGCCTCTGCGCAGCCTGCTGCACGATCTGATCAATGGCTACCAAAACCATCGTTACGGCTTGCAACGCCGCCCCGCACTCGCCGCGGGGCGCTGGCTGCTGCCGCTGCTGCCTTCGTTGCGCAGTGCCGCAGATGCCGAATGCCGCCACCTGCCGTCACCGCCAGCCGGGGGCGGACGCGTGCTTGATGTGGGGTGCGGCAATGGTGGGTTTCTCCTGCTGGCGCGGCAAGCTGGCTGGCAGGTTGAAGGGTTGGATTTCGACCCGGGCGCGGTGCAAGCAGCACGCTCTCGCGGGCTTGAAGTGCACCACGGTGGCATCGAGGTCCTTGGCGACCGCCGCGAGTGCTACGACGTGATCACTCTTTGCCACGTGATCGAGCATGTACCCGATCCCATCGACACACTGCGCCGACTACACGCCTTGCTCAAACCAGGCGGTATGCTCTGGCTGGACACCCCCAACTTGGACAGCCTCGGTGCAGTGCGTTTCGGCCCGCATTGGCGCGGACTAGAGCCCCCGCGGCACCTTGTTCTGTTTGCGCCGCGGGCGATGCGCAGTGTGCTCGCCGCAGTGGGATTTCGCGATCAACGGCAGCACTGGCGCGGCCTGTCTCTGTTCGATGTATTCGCACCCAGCGAGGCCCTGCAAACGGGCCGACCCGTGTCTCAAGCCAGCCATCAAGGCCGGCCGCCATTATGTGATGTCATCGCTGAGTTGCGTGAAATGCTGCAACCAGCCCGCCGCGAATTTCTCACGTTCACTGCACGCAAATAAACCCATGCTGCTCACAGCCAGTGCCCGGGTCTTCGCCGTCGTCGTGACCTATTTACCCGATGGGGCGCTTCTACGCGCGCTGCTTGACGCGCTGCTGGGGCAAACCGCAGGCGTGCTTGTGGTGGACAACACACCGGCGGCGGACACGCGCGTGCAAGCGCTTTGCGCGGCATGGCCGCAACAGACCTTGCGGCTCATTCGCCTTGGCGACAACTTCGGCATCGCTCGCGCGCTGAACGTCGGCATCGAAGCAGCGCTTGGCGCAGGGGCCACTCATGTGCTGCTGAGCGATCAAGACAGTCTTCCCGCACCGAACATGGTGGCCGCCTTGCTCTCGGCGTTAGACGATCTGAAGCGCGCAGGCCGTTCCGTCGGCGCGGTGGGGCCCACTTACACCGACCGCCACACCGGCATCACGTTTCCCTTCCAGACTGCAGTCCCGGGCAAGTTTTTTTACGGGCATCGCAAGCCCGACGCCACGCATCCTTACATCGAGGCGCTGACGCTGATTACCTCCGGCACGCTGGTACCTGAAGCCGTATTGCGCGAAGTAGGGCTCATGCGCGACGATTTTTTCATTGACAACGTGGACATCGAATGGAGCCACAGGGTACGTTCTGCAGGGCACAAGCTGTTTGGTGTAGGCGCGGCCGCGATGTTCCACCGCATGGGAGATCAGGCGCTGCGCGTGTGGTATTTCGGCTGGCGGCAGGAAAGTGCCTACGACCCTGCACGGGTGTATTACCGCATACGCAATTATGTCGCGCTGTGTCGACAGCCGTTCATCAGCTGGCGCTGGAAACTGCGTAGTGGCTGGAACGTCCTCGGAGTGGTTTACACCCAGACGGTATTTGGCCAGCAGCGTCAAAAGGCCCTGCGCATGGCGCTTCGAGGGCTGTGGGACGGACTGCGCGGGCGCATGGGGCCGTTGAAAATCTGACCAACATTGCACGGAGGCGTTGCGCTGCCATCTGGCAAAAAATTCGGCGCTAGACCGATTGGACGCCTGAGAACGCCATTACCTGAAAGCGTACCCCATCATCTGCCGACAATCAGGCGATGCGCGGCAGGCCGTGACGAAGAAGCATCACCAGTTTGTGCGGTAGCAGGCGGAAACGTCGCATGTAGCACCTGTCTGAGAGAGCTCGGCCCCGACGCAGACGTCGCCGCAACACACTCCATTCGCCGCTGTGCCGCCAGAGGTGAGGGACGATGGAACCATAGACTTGCCAGACCTTGCCACGTCCCGCTCCGCCGACCCACAGCGCGAGCGCCTCTGCAGCGAGCGACAGCGCGTGGACAGGCAACACTCCCAACAGCACCCAGGCGGGATAGCAAATCAACATCACGGCAGTCTTGTTGCGCTCACTTAGGGCGCGGCGGCGTGCGGTGGTTTGTAGTTGATCTCCCACCACCTTTCCGCCGCCCAGATTTTTGCCGATCCAATGATCGAAACCTGGCGCGTCCAGTACTCGTGTGGGAAAACCCAGCAGTCGCGCAGCTTGACAGAAGTAAATATCCTCTGCCACAGACTCGAACCAAGCCGGAAAACCACCAACGGCGTCCCACACGGCGCGGGGGATCCATAGGCAAGCGCCTGTCGCGGTTGCTACCTCATGGGAGCCTGCAGTAAAGACCGGTACCGGATTCATAAATAGGTCGAACTCATAGCCGCGATCGACCAGACTGCGATCGTGCATCGCGTACTGCGGCAGACCCAGCACCGCTTCAGCCGAAATGCGCCGTGCCTCTGCCAGCAACGCGGACAGACTGTGGGGACGCAACCTCGCGTCGTTGTTGAGCAAAAGCAGGTAATCACCGCCAGCGGCTTCGACCATTCGGTTATTGCTAACGCAAAAACCGACATTGGCCCGACTGCGGATCACCCGCACTTGCGGATACTCCTGTGCCAGAAGTGCCAAAGATTGGTCGGAGGAGGCATCGTCATGAACCAAAACCTCCAAACGAAAAGGCCCTTGTTCCGCAAAAACTGAATCCAAACACTCGCGCAGCACTGTCTCGCCGTTGTAATTGGCGATACAGACGCTGATGAGCGGGTATCCGGACGGCTCGCTAGAGGTCATTTTTCATCAGACGGTCGAGTACTTCGCAAAACCTGCCGGCGATGATGGCGACCGACAGCTTCTCGTGGTACAGATCGCACCCCCGCTTCCCGATTGCGGGTAGCTCCGATCGGTTGTCATATGCCCACCGAATCGCCGCCGCTAAGGCGCCCGGATCAGCCTGCGGAACGATGAGACAGTTGAATCGATCGACAAAACCGCTCTGCTCCTCGCCCTCACCGACAATGACTGCCTTTCCCAGCGCTAAAGCTTGCACCGTTTTAGTCGTCACTACCCGCCCTGCCTGCGGTGTCCCGCCGAACGGACCACCCAGACACAAGTCGGCGTTCGGTATTGCTTCGCCCACTAGTTGATCCAACGCGAGCCACGGCCGGTGGGTGAACCGATGTAAGCCTCTGCTCACGCAGCCCCCGCGCAGTCGCCTTGCCTGGGCCGCGCTTCCTCCGACGAAATCGAATCGAATCGGCAAATCGGTCAATTTCTGTGCCGCGTCCAGGATCACCTGGACACCATGCAATGGAAGCATGGACCCGTAGAAAAGAACCGAAAAATCTTCGGTGGCAGCATACGGCTTACTCCCCGCATCTGAGGTAGCTGGCGAATTTGGTTCGATTGCTCCGACAGGAAGCACAACAATTTTGTCGCGCGAAATCGCAAAACGCCGAACGTACAGAGCGGCGTGTGCCTCTGTGTCGGTCAATATGACATCAGCCGCCATGAGCATCTGACGTTCCAGGCGAAAAAAAATAGGGGCCAACAGCTTTCCAATCAGGCCAGCCTTTCCTTCCTCTGCAAGCGCCGTCGAGGGTGACATCATTGCGTCGAAAACGAGCGGGGCGCCACGAGACATGATGCGAACAAACCAGAATATCTCGTACCCCCGAAATCCCAGAATATAGACGGCCGGCCGCATGTCACGCTGAATCCGGCGAAGGGCAAGCAGTGCCTCGACATACCGCCACGCTCCCGTACTCGAATTACAGGCGCAAACCAGCTCAACGCCATCACATTGTTTTAATCCTGCAACTAGAGATTGGCTGCGGATGTAATTCGGAGCCCGATAGGCAAGGACGTAAACGAGTCTCAACGCGCGCCGCCTTAGCCCACCACTGGAGCATGCTGAACCACCTCGAATAACTCCGCCAGCTGCAGCCGTAGGCCGATGCTGGCGAAATCGGCAACGTCCTCGCCGGCGTCGGGGTACAACAACGCGTAGGTGGCCTGCACGCGCAGTTTCATGTCGGCGATGAAGGCGCGGCAAGGGCTGCCGCGCAGGTGGGCTTTGAAGACGGAGGCGAAGTTCAGGCTGGTGGTGATCTGCGCATCGGTCACATCGGCCCGAGCGAACACTTCGCCGCGGATGGATTCGTGCTTTTGCGCGGCGTTTTCTTCCTGCGCTAGGTGTGCATCAGCGCTGAGGCGCGGCACGGCAGCAAGCTGCGGGCTCATGGCGCGGCGCCCTCGTGGGCGGGCGGGAGGTTTGCGACATCGGCGTACACATCCGCCACGGCGAGGTCCGCGTCCAGGCAGTCCAGCCGCAGCAGGCCTTCGGTATGCACCTCGGCCTGCCAGTCGTTGCGGCGGCGGTGAATTTCGATGGCGGGGAAGTCTTGCGCGATCAGCAGCACCTCCCGCACGCTGGGCAGCGAGATGTACGACAGCAGTTTTTCGCGGCGGTCGATGCGCTCGGTGCTGGGGCTGAGCACTTCGGCGACGAGGCAGGGGCGGGTGAGGTAGTACGGGTCGGGCTGGTCGGTGGGGTCGCAGGCCAGCATCAAGTCGGGGTAGTAAAAGATGGTCGCGCCGGCGACTTGCAAGCGCAGCTTGAGGTCGGTGGTGACCACCTGGCAGCCGCGACGGCGGGCGTGCGGGGTCAGGGCAAACGCGAGTGCGTTGACGATCAGCGCGTGGCGGCGGCTGGCGCCGGTCATGGCGTACACGTCGCCGTCGATGTATTCGTGCTTGACCTCGGCATCGCGCTCGCCGGCGAGGTAGTCGGCAACGCTGATGCGGGGTCTTTTCGCGGCTTGGGGGAGCATGGCACACTGTCCTCGGGGCAGACACCGCAAGCATAGAGCACTGCCCTCGCCATCCATGAAACTTTCCCGCAAGCGCGCCCGCGCGCAAACCCTCAAGCTCCCGGCCACCGCGCCGCGCAACCCGCTGGTGGCGCCCGCGCTGCAACGCAAGGCGGGGGCGCATCGCAAGAGCAACAAGGCGCTGCGGCGCGGCGTGCGATCGACCAAGCCATCGGAGTGAACCGATGCGATGCACGCGCGGGTGCTGCGATGCCTGTACCGGCGGCGCAACATGCCGCGCGGTTTCGGTCAAAGAAACATGGTGGCGTCAGGTGCCAAACGTAAACTCGGACACATCCGGTTTCAACAGGCGCTGCTCATGATCGTCACCCTTGTCATCCTTGCCCTGCTCGTTGCGCTGCTGCTGTACGGCGTGATGATTTACAACAATCTGGTGGGGCTCAAGCACGCCATCGCGCAGGCATGGTCGAACATCGACGTGCTGCTCAAGCAGCGCCATGACGAGCTGCCCAAGCTGGTGGAGGTGTGCAAGCAGTCGATGCACTTCGAGCAGGAGACACTGGAACGTGTGGTGCGTGCGCGCTCGCAGGTGCAGCAGGCGCGCGAGGCTGGCGATGTGCGCAGCCTGGGCCGTGCCGAAGGCGCGCTGCGCAGCGGGCTGGGGGCGCTGTTTGCGGTGGCCGAGGCCTATCCTGACCTGAAGACCAACGAGGCCTTCCAGCATCTGCAGGCGCGCATCAGCGGGCTGGAAGAGAGCATTGCCGACCGGCGCGAGTTCTACAACGCGGCAGTCAACGCCAACAACGTGCGCATCGAGCAGTTTCCCGATGTGCTGGTGGCGCGGCTGCTGGCTTTCGGTCCGGCGGAGCTGTTCAAAGTGGCGTCGAACGAGCGCGCCGATGTCGATCTGAAGGGCTTGTTCGCCACGTCGTGAACTTGGACGCGACACCCAGCACGGCGGGGCACGCAGCGCCCTGCGCCCACCCATGCTGAGCGGCCTGTCGCCCGGCCACGCGCCGGTCCAGGTGCTGCTGCTCGCCCTGGGTCTGGGGGCGCTGGGCATGGTGCAGTTTTTCCGGCTGCAGCGCCGTCGCCGGGTGATGGAAGACACGCCCACCGCACGCATCCGCTCGGCCGCGCAGGGTTATGTGGAACTCATCGGCACCGCCCTGGCCCCCGACGCCCCACTGTTCTCGCCCATCAGTCGCACGCCCTGCTGTTGGTATCGTTTCAAGATCGAGAAGCGCAAAGGTGACGGCGAGGGCAATTGGAAGACGGAGCAGCAGGGCGTCAGCACCACGCAGTTCTGGCTCGACGACGGCACGGGCCGCTGCATCGTCGACCCCGAAGGCGCCGAAGTGCACGCCCGCCACAGCCGCACCTGGCAAGGGGCCAGCGCCCAGCCCATTCCCGGCACGCTGGAGGTGATGATGGTGGGCGACAACGACCACCGCTACACCGAGCACCTCATCCTGCCGGGGGAACATTTGTACGCCCTGGGCTGGTTCACCAGTCTGTCGCCGTTGCAAGTCGCACTGCACGACGAGGTGCGCGAGCGCATCGCCGCGTGGAAAGCCGATCCGGCAAAGCGCCGCGCCTTCGACACCAACGGCGACGGCACCCTCGACATGGCGGAGTTCGAGCAACTGCGCCAGAAAGCCGCGGCGCAGGTCGAGGCCGAGCGCCGCGAGCGCGCCGCACAGCCGCAGACGCATGTGCTGCAAAAGCCGCAGGGCAGGCGGGTGTTCCTGTTGACCACCGAGCCGCACACCCAATTCAGTCGCCGCCTGCGCTGGCAGGCCTGGGGCTGGCTGGCCGCGGGCGTGCTCGGGCTGGGATACGGCGGGGCGGGGTTGTTGCTGTTGTGAGCGTGATCGCCGGGAGCGGTTGCGCCGATTCGCCGGCTTGAAGCGGCGCGCAGGCAATACGATGACGCCATGCAATCGCCCTATTCCTCGGTTTACAAGAAACGTCGCGGCAGTGACGGGAGCGGGGTCAGGTCTAGCTCCGTAGCAAATGCATCAAAGCTAGACCTGACCCCCGATCATTCCTTCGATCTGTTCCTCCCCTGCCCCCGGGGCCTGGAATCCGCCCTGGCCGACGAAGTCAAGGCGCTGACCACGCCCGGCAGCACGCTGCGGGTGAGCGCACCCACGCCCGGCGGTCTGCCGGTGCGCGGCACGCTGACCGACGTCATGCGGCTGAACCTGCACAGCCGCCTTTGCAGCCGCGTGCTGCTGCTCGGCGGCAGTTGCCGTTACGTTGCGGCCGACGACATCTATCACCTCGCCCGCGATCTGGCCTGGGAAAAGTGGTTCGACGTCACCCAGGCGCTGCGCGTGGACGTGACCGCCGAACGCAGCCCGCTGGAAAGCATCAAGTTTGCCGCGCTGCGGGTGAAGGACGGCATCTGCGACCGCTTTCGCGCGCTCACGGGCGAGCGCCCGGACGTGGACACCGCCCACCCCGACGTGCGCATTCATTTGCACCTGCGCGAAGCAGACGCCCTGCTGTACCTAGACACCAGCGGTGAGCCGCTGTTCAAGCGTGGCTGGCGCAGCGAACACGGCGCGGCGCCGCTGAAGGAGCACCTGGCAGCCGGCCTGCTCAAGCTCTCGGGCTGGACGCCTGGCGACGTGCTGTTCGACCCGCTGTGCGGCTCGGGCACGCTGGTGATCGAAGCGGCGCAAATGGCCGCCAACCGCGCACCAGGGCTGGACCGCACCTTCGGCTTCGAAGTGCTGCGGGGCTTCGATGCCGAGGCCTGGGCCAGTCTGCGCGAGCAAGCCCGCCAAGCCGTGCGGCCCGTGGCGCCGGGACAGTTCTTCGCCGCCGACATCGCTCCTGCCAATGTGCGCATGACCCTGGACAACGCCCGCCGCGCCCGGGTGGACGGGGCGATTGCCGCGCAGCAGGGCGATGTCGTCGCCGCCGTGCCGCCGGTGGACGCTGCCGCCTTAGCTGCGGGCCAATCCGCTTGGCTGATCAGCAATCCACCCTACGACGAACGCATCGCTCCCGAGGGCGAAGCCGCCGACGATTTCGCGCCGCAACTCGCCCGCACTCTCAAGCAGCGATTTGCCGGGTGGCACGTCGCCCTGCTCGCCGCCGACTTGCATTGGGATCGCGCGCTGCGCCTCAAGCCGCGCCGCCGCGTGGTGGTGTTCAATGGGCCGATCGAATGTCGGCTGATGCTGTTCGACATGGTCGCGGGCAGCGCCCGGACCATCGTAGGGGGTCGACCATCGTAGGGGGTCAGGTCTAGCTTCGTCGCATGGTTGGGGGCGCATGCGACAACGTGCGACCTGCCCTTCAACCAACCCTACTTGGGCTTGAAGGCGATGTCCTCGGCCTGCTCGGCGCGCGTGCCCAGCGGCGATTTGGACGACGCTGTGACCTGCGGTGGCGTGGCCGCCGCGGCTGCGTCCGGCTCGGCGGTCTTCTCGGCGGGGGCGTCGGTGTCCTTCATGCCTTCCTTGAAGCCGCGCACCGCCTGTCCGAGGTCGCTGCCCATGTTCTTGAGCTTCTTGGTGCCGAAGATCATGATGACGATCAGCAGCACGATGAGCCAATGCCAGATACTGAATTCACCCATAACGGTTCTCCTGTGCGTCCGCCGCAGGGGCAGGCACCTCTTGTTTAGAGCGAAATTGTCCACCCGGGTTCGCCCGCTCAGGTGAAAGCAAACGCAACATCTGCCGCACGCCGCTGGACCGAACCGAGCGGCGGCGCTGCTGCAGGCGGGAACAAGCCCTAGGCGTCGGCCCAGCCACGGGCGCGCTCGACGGCGCGACGCCAGCGCGCCATGCGGGCGGCGCGTTCGTCGGCGCCCATGGTCGGCTCGAAGCGACGCTCGGGTGCCCACAGCGCCGCGAGGGTTTGCGCGTCGGGCCACAGCCCCGCGCCCAGCCCGGCCAGGTAAGCGGCGCCAAGCGCCGTGCTCTCGGCCTGCGCCGGGCGCACCACCGGCACGCCGAGCAGGTCGGCCTGAAACTGCATCAGCCTGTCATTGACGGCAGCTCCGCCATCCACCCGCAGCTCGCACAGGCTCTGCCCGCCCTGGGCCGCAACGTCGGCCTGCATCGCGGCGAACAGTTCGGCGCTCTGGTAGGCCATGCTGTCGATGGTGGCCCGCGCCACATGCGCCGCACTGGTGCCGCGGGTGATGCCGATGAGCAGGCCGCGCGCCTGCGCATCCCAGTGCGGCGCCCCCAGGCCGGTGAAGGCCGGCACCAGCAGCACGCCGCCGCTTTCCGGCACGCTGTCGGCCAGTTGCTGCGCCTGCGCCGCGTCGCGCACCAGGCCAAGGCCGTCGCGCAACCACTGCACCGCGGCGCCGGCGACGAACACGCTGCCTTCGAGCGCGTAGTGCAGCGGCTGCTCGGCGCCCAGCCTCCATGCCACCGTGCTCAGCAGCCGCTGTTGCGAACGCACGGCCTGGGTGCCCGTGTGCTGCAGCGCGAAGCAGCCGGTGCCGTAGGTGTTTTTCGCCATGCCCGGCTGCAGGCAGGCCTGGCCGAACAGCGCCGCCTGCTGATCGCCCGCCATGCCGGTGATGGGAATCTCCACCCCGCCCAGCCGGGCGACGGCGAGCGGACCGCAGTTGGGGACGATGACAGGCAGCACGGCGCGGGGCACGCGCAGCAGGTCCAGCAGAGTGTCATCCCAATCGCCGGTGTGGAGGTTGCACAACAGGGTGCGGCTGGCGTTGCTGACGTCGGTGATGTGCGCCGCGCCGCCGCTGAGCTGCCACACCAGCCAGGTGTCGATGGTGCCTGCGGCCAGTTCGCCGCGCTCGGCCCGGGCGCGGGCGCCGGGAATGTGGTCGAGCAGCCAGGCCAGCTTGGTGGCGGAAAAATAGGCATCGGGCAGCAGACCGGTACGCTGTTGCAGCAGGGGCGTGTGGCCGTTGGCGTCGAGTTCGGCGCAGATCGACGCCGTTCGCCGATCTTGCCAGACGATGGCATGGGCCAGGGGCGTGCCGGTGGCGCGCTCCCACAGCACCACGGTTTCCCGCTGGTTGGCGATGCCGATGGCGGCGAGGTCGCGCAACCCGGCCCCGGCACGCGCCAGCGCCTCGGTGAGGGTGGCGGTTTGCGTGGCCCAGATGTCCAGCGGGTCGTGCTCCACCCAACCAGGCTGCGGGTAGTGCTGGGGAAATTCGCGCTGGGCGCTGGCCAGCACCCGCCCCTGGGCATCGACAATCAGGCTACGCGAGCTCGACGTGCCCTGATCCAGCGCGGCGATCAACGACATGGCCACAGTTCAGGGATCGATCACCGCGGCGCACACGTCGGTGGGTGCCGCAGCCACATGCCCGACCACGGGCACCATTTTCAATCCGGCCGAAGCCACGCGGCAGGGCGCCGCCATGACGCCGCACCCCGCAAGGGCGGCCGTGGCCAGCAGCAAGACGATCCATCGGAGGGGCATGGGGCGCATTCTCGGGCAGTGAGTCGAGCGCCGATTATGCGGGGGAACTGCACCGAGGCTGAAGCGCGGTCGCCTTCCGCGGAACCCCAGCATGCGGCGCGGTATCCATCGACATGCACCACAACCAAAGAGCACGCCATGCATACCGCAGCAGCCGACAGACCGCCTTGCCAGCGCCGCACCCCAGACCGCACGTCCGCCAAGGCTACGGACGAACAAAATGGAGCGAAAGGCGGGATGCGCGGCCTGACCGAATGCCGCACGGGGCCTGGATTTACAATTTTCTTCACCCCATATTCCGGGGACGCTTCCCGGAAATTGTCACTTGGGCACCACGCATCCGACACTGATGCGTTAAATTGAAATTTCTACTAATTCAACCGTTCACACCCTCACCATGAAGAATTCTCTGCCCTATCCCCCACGACAGCAGCGCCCGCAGACGGAGGCCTGCCATGTCTGAAAAAATCGGCGGCATCGACCGCATTGACCGTCGTCTGCTCAACCTGCTACAGGAAGATGGCCGCATCGCCAACCTGCGTCTGGCCCAACTCGTCAACCTCTCGCCTACGGCGGTGCTTGAACGCGTCAAGCGCCTCACCCGCGACGGCTTCATCCTTGGCTACGAAGGCCGGCTCAACCCGAACCTGCTCGGCGCCGGGCTGATGGTGTTCGTCGAGGTGCAACTCGACCGCTCCGTGCCCGACACCTTCGAGAAATTCCAGTCGGCCATCAAGGTCCGGCCCGAAATTCTCGAATGCCACATGGTGGCGGGCAACTTCGACTATCTGCTCAAGGTGCGCGTGGCCGACATGGCCGCCTACAAGACCTTTGTCGCCAACGTCATCGCCAACCTGCCCGGCGTGCGCGAAACCCGCTCTTTCGCCGTGATCGACGAAGTGAAGGACACCACCCGCCTGCAAGTCGAACTCTGATCGGCCTGCGGCACCCGCAGCGCGCGAATCCGACCGGTTCGCGCGCTTTTTTTGCGCCTACTTGCCGGTTTTCGGCGTCAGCAGCACCAGCACGGCGCACAGCACCATGAACCCCGCCAGCACCAGGATGCCGCCATTGGTGCTCTGCGTGGCCTGCTTGACCCAGCCGATGATGGACGGGCCGAAGAACCCGGCCAGATTGCCCAGGGCATTGATTAGCGCGATCCCCGCCGCCGCCGCGCTACCCGCAAGAAAGGCATTGGGCAACGCCCAGAACAGCGGCAGCACCACCATGATGCCCACGGTGGCCAGGGTCAGCGCCACCATGGCCAGGGTCGTGTCGCTGCTCCACAAGGTCGACAGCACCAGGCCCGCGGCCCCGATGAGCGCCGGAATGGCAACGTGCCAGCGGCGCTCGTGGCGCTTGTCCGAGCTGCGTCCCACCAGAATCATGGCCACCACCGACACGCCGTAAGGCAAGGCGACCAACCAGCCGATGCTCAGCGGATCGGTGACGCCGGTGGACTTGATCAGCAGCGGCAGCCAGAAGCTCAGGCCATACAGGCCGATGACCACCGAGAAATAAATCAGCGCCATCAGCCACACCCGCGGCTGAGCCAGGCCCTCCAGCGCCGAATGCGAGGATTTGGCCTGCGCTTCCTGGTCGAGCGCGTGTTGCAGCGCGCCCTTCTCGTCCGCGCTCAGCCACTTGGCGTGTGCAATGCCGTTGTCCAGGTAGAACAGGGTGATGATGCCCAGCACCACGGCCGGCAGGCCTTCGAGCACGAACAACCATTGCCAGCCGGCCCAGCCGTGTTGCCCGTGGAAGTGGTGCAGGATCCAGCCCGACACCGGCCCACCCACCAGGCCCGAGAGCGGCACCGCGCTCATGAACCAGGCGGTCATCTGGCTGCGCCGCGCCGCCGGATACCAGTAGGTGAGATAGAGGATGATGCCGGGGAAGAACCCCGCCTCGGCCACGCCGAGCAAGAA
>JAKAFC010000018.1 GCA_021818065.1 Pseudomonadota bacterium | reverse complement strand
GTGAACAGGTGGCCGTTGCGCGCATTGCGCGTGGGCATGACGCAGTCGAACAGGTCGATTCCGGCGCACACGCCGTCGACCAGGTCTTCGGGTGTGCCCACGCCCATGAGGTAACGCGGCTTGTCGGTGGGTAGGCGCGGCGCGGTGTGGCGCAGCAGGCGCAGCATGTCGTCCTTGGGCTCGCCCACGCTCAGGCCGCCGATGGCATAGCCCGGCAGATCGAGCGCCGCCAGGCCGTCGAGCGAGGCGTCGCGCAAGGGCTCGAACATGCCGCCCTGCACGATGCCGAACAGCGCGTTGCGATTGCCCAGGCGCTGGAACTCGGCCTTGCAGCGCGCGGCCCAGCGCAGCGACAGCTCCATCGACGCCCTGGCCTCGGCCTCGGTGGTGATGTGCTTCTGCCCACCGCGGTCGACGTCGTAGGGCGTGCATTCGTCGAATTGCATGACGATGTCGGAATCGAGCACGGTCTGGATCTGCATGCTCACCTCGGGGGTGAGGAACAGCTTGTCGCCGTTGACCGGCGAGGCGAACTTCACGCCCTCCTCGCTGATCTTGCGCATCGCCCCCAGGCTCCACACCTGAAAACCGCCGCTGTCGGTGAGGATGGGCTTGTCCCAGCCGATGAAGCGGTGCAGCCCGCCGAATTGCCGCACCACCTCCAGTCCCGGCCGCAGCCAGAGGTGGAAGGTGTTGCCGAGGATGATCTGCGCACCCGCCTCCTTGAGGCCATCGGGCGTGATGCCTTTGACCGTGCCGTAGGTGCCCACCGGCATGAACTGCGGCGTGTCGATCGTGCCGTGGTTGAGGGTGAGGGTGCCGCGGCGCGCGGCCGCCGAGGTGCGATGAACGGTGAAGTGCAGCATGGCGGCATTGTTCCAGACTTGACGCCGGGCCCGCAGCACGTCCCCCGGTCCCGGCCCTCCGCTGGCGCAACCGCATGCCCGGGCCTTCGGCTACGCTATGGTCGCGCCCATCGTCACCCCCATGACCACCCCCGTCCCAGCCACCGACGCCGCCAGCTTTGCCTGGCTCACGCCGAGCGACGCGGCACCGGAGCGCGTGTGCCAACTGCAAGGCAGCTGGACGGCGCGCGGACTGGCGCAGCGGCCCGACAGCGGCCTGCCTGCGGGCACCCGGCACGTCATCCTCGAGGTCGGCACCACCACCCTGGACACCGGCGGCGCGCTGTTGCTGACGCGCTGCATGGCGCAGTGGCAGGCCAGCGGCGCCACGGTGGATGTCAGCCGCCTGTCGCCCGGGCAGCAGCAACTGCTGGATCTGGTGCGCGCGCGCGCGCTGGCGCCGGTGGCGGCCGGGCGCCGCCTCGGTCTGCTGGGCGACATCGGCCGCGCCAGCCTGATGGCGTTCGACGAATTGCGCGCGCTGCTGGCCTTCGTTGGCGAACTGGTCTGGCGCGGAGTACCGCTGCTGCTGCGGCCGTGGCGCATCCGCTGGCGCGAAGTGGTGCACGAGATCGACGCCGCGGGTCTGCGCGCCATCGGCATCATCGGCCTGCTGTCCTTTCTCATCGGCATGGTCATGGCGTATCAGGCCGGGGCCACGCTGGCCACCTATGGCGCCAACATCCTCATCGTCAACCTGGTGTCCATCATCACCCTGCGCGAACTCGGGCCACTGCTCACCGCCATTCTGGTGGCCGGACGCACCGGCTCGTCGTACACCGCGCAACTCGGCACCATGCAGATCACCGAAGAGGTGGACGCGCTGCGCGCCCTGGGCCTGTCGCCCTTCGACATGCTGGTGCTGCCCAAGGTCATCGCCCTGCTCATCACCCTGCCGCTGCTGGCGCTGTTCGCCGATGTCATGGGCCTGCTGGGCGGCGGCGTGGTGGCGGCGGTGGGCTATGGCGTGCCGCTGAGCGAATACGCCGCGCGCATTCCGCAAGTGGTGGGGCTCAAGACCCTGGTGCTCGGTCTAGTGAAGGCGCCGGTGTTCGCCGTCATCATCGCCCTGGTGGGCTGCATGCAGGGCCTGCGCGTCTCGGGCAGCGCCGCAGCGGTGGGCCGTGCCACCACGGTGAGCGTGGTGCAGGCCATCTTTCTGGTGATCGTGATCGACGCCAGTTTCTCCGTGCTCTACAACCTGTTGCGGCTATGAGAATGCCGTCCGATCTGGTCATCGACGCGCAGGGCCTGGGCAACCGCTTCGGCGATGTGGTGGTGCACGAGAACCTGAACCTCGCGTTGCCGCGCGGCACCATCATGGCGCTGGTGGGTGGATCGGGCACGGGCAAGACGGTGCTGGTGCGCAGCCTGCTGTTGCTGCGCGCCCCCAGCAGCGGCACGCTGCGGCTGTTCGGCGAGGATGCGCTGGCGGCAAGCGACGCGCAGCGCCAGGCGCTGCGTCAACGTATCGGCGTGCTGTTCCAGGGCGGGGCGCTGTTCACCGGCCTGACGGTGCTGGAAAACGTGCTGCTGCCGCTACGCGAGCAGGGGCTGGTGGACAAACGCCTGCTGCCCGATCTGGGCATGCTCAAGATCGGCCTGGCCGGGTTGCCGGCCGACGCCGCACACAAGTACCCGGCCGAGCTGTCGGGCGGCATGGTCAAGCGCGCCGCGCTGGCACGCGCCCTGGCGCTCGACCCGGAACTTCTGGTGCTCGACGAGCCGACCTCCGGCCTGGATCCGATCGGCGGCGCGGCCTTCGACCAACTCATCCGCGAGCTGCGCGACCTGCTGGGACTGACCATCCTGCAGGTCACGCACGACCTCGACTCGATCTGGCACGGCAGCGATACCGTGGCCTTTCTCGCGCGCAAGACCGTGCTGGCCGTGGGCACGGCGGCCGAACTGGCGCAGCGCGACGAGCCGGAACTCGTGGCCTATTTCCGCGGCAGCCGCTCGGCCGCCTATCTGCACGAGGTCACTGCAAGGTAGCGCATGGAATCCAAAGTCAATTACACCGCCGTGGGCCTGTTCGTCGTGGTGCTGGCGGCGCTGCTCGGTGGCCTGGGGTGGTGGCTGGCCACCGGCGGCAAGCAGACGGCCACCCGGCCGTACCTGATCTACGCCACCGACAACGTCAGCGGCCTGAAGACCGACAGCAATGTGCTGTACCGCGGCGTCACCGTGGGCAAGGTGGCGAGCATCGTCATCGACCCGCAGAACCCTGCGCTCATCCGCATCAAGGTGGAGATCGACCGCGACGTGCCGGTGCGCAACGACACCGTGGCCCAGCTCAGCCCGCTGGGGGTCACCGGGCTGTCGGCGGTGAACCTCATCGGCGGGGCCTCGCCTGTGCCGCTGACCACCCCGCCGGGCCAGCCCGATCCAGTGATTCCATACAAGCCGTCGGTATTCACGCAGATCGAAGGCGGCATCAACGACGCCGCCATCACCTTGGCGCGCATCAGCCAGCGGGTCGATGCGCTGCTCAGCCCGGCCAACGTGCAGGCCCTCGGCGCCACGCTGCGCAATCTGCAGACCTTGTCGCAGACGCTGGCGGCGAATCAGGGCAACATCGATCGCACCTTTGCCGCGGCCCAGCGCACCAGCCAGAACCTCGACGCCATGAGCGCCCAGGGCGAGCAGATCATGCGGCAAACGCAACAGCTCGTCGCCGCCTTGCAGCAGACCAGCGCGCAGCTTCCGCAGGTGATGACCCAGATCGCCAGCGCAGCCAGCAGCGTGACCCGCGCCAGCAACACCACCACCGTCTTCACCACGGGCGGCACGCAGGCCGTGACCCAGTTGCAGACCCGCACCCTGCCCGAGGTGGACGCGCTGATGCGCAACCTGCAGCAGCTCAGCGCCCAGCTCGCCGAGCTGACCGAGAACCTCAAGACCAACCCCAGCCAACTGCTCTACGGCCCGGCGCTGCCGCGGCCAGGGCCGGGAGAACAGCCATGATCGCGCCCTCAGTCGCCCGCACCGCCCGCGCGCCGCGCCGCGCCCGCCTTGCCGCGGTGGCGGCAACCAGCCTGCTGCTGGCTGCCTGCGCCTTGCCCATCAACCGCCAGCCGCCGCAACAGACCTACCGGCTGACCGCGGCCCGCATCGACAGCGCGCCACTGCCACGCCCCGTGGTGCTGCAGCTGCTGCCGGTGCGGGCTGCCGCCGGGTTCCAGTCGCCCGCCATGATGTACAGCCGCAGCGCCGACACCCTCGACCCCTACCGCGACAGCCGCTGGCTCGCGCCACCGGCGCAGCTCATTGGCGACGCCATCGCCCACACCCTGAGCCGCCAGCCCTGGGTCAGCGCGGTGCAGCAACAAGGCGCCCTGGCCAGCGCGCCCTGGGCGCTGCATTGCACCCTCGACCGGTTGGAGCACGATGTGCGCGGCACGCAGGGCTCGGCGCACCTTGATCTGACTTGCGAGTTGGCCGACCCGCGCACGCGGCGCATCAGCGCGCACTGGCACTTCGACGGCAGCCAGTCGCTGGCGGTGAACGACGCCGGGCACTTCGCCCGCGGTGCGCAGACCCTGCTCGATCAGGCGCTGGCCGACGTGGTGCAGCGCACCCGCGCTGTGGTGGCGGCAGACCAGGAGGCCAAGCCCACGGCCCCGTGAGCCGGGGCGCGGCAGGCGGCGCGCGCGGGGCGTGTTGGCCGCGGCCTCAGCAGGTTTCGTGCGGGCTCTGCGCCACGGCGTCGAACGCGGCCTGCGCCATGTGCTGCGCCACATAGCGGTCGCCCAGCCGTTGCAGGTGGCGATAGAACGCGCGCAGATGATTGCGCGAGCCGCGCTCCAGGTCGTCGTACACCGCCACGATTTCGGGCTGCTGCGCGCGGCCGCGCGCCTGCGCCAGATCGGCGATATCCAGCTCCTCGATGTGCAGACCCACCTGAATCGCCTCGCGTTCGCTGCGCAAGCCCTGCGCCACCAGGCTGTCGTGCAGGGCCTGGAACGCGGGGGTGGCGAACACGCCCACCGGCAGGTCGGGCACCGGGTCGGGCAGGCCGTAATGCTCAAGCAGTGTGGCGATGGCATCCATATGGGCCTGCTCGGCGCCGCTGATGTTCAGAAACGGCCGCAGCCCCCAGCGCTCGCCGAGTTGCACATAGACGTCACGGGCGATTTTTTCTTCCTCGCGCATGTGCAGCAGATCGTGCTGCTCGTCGGCGCTGAGGGCCTGGGCGGGATGCGCGGCGATGTGCCGACGCAGCGCCGCGATGTGTTCGACGCGATGCTGATGACGGTCGTGCGACGACCCTGCGGTGCGAGTGGGTTCCATGACGGCTCCTGACAGACGATGCGCCGATTTTGGCGGGATGCTGCCCGCAGGGTTTTGTGGCAGCGCAAGGCCGCACACCGCCGCGGCAGCTCGCGCCGGTCAGCCGCGACGACGCAGCCACATGGCGTCGCCGTAGCTGAAGAAGCGATAGCGCTGGGCGATGGCGTGGGCGTAGGCGGTGCGGATGGTGTCCATCCCGGCAAAGGCCGACACCAGCATCAGCAGGGTCGACTTGGGCAGGTGGAAGTTGGTGAGCAAGGCATCGACCACGCGGAAGCGATAACCCGGGGTGACGAACAGCGCGGTGTCGCGGGCGCCGGGCAGCACTGTGCCGAAGGCCGCACCTTCGGCCTCGGCGGCCAGCGCGGCGGATTCGAGCGCCCGCATCGCCGTGGTGCCGACCGCGACCACCCGCGGCGCATCCTGCCCCCGACCCGCAGCGTGCGCCTGGGCCTGCTGCTGCCGCACGGCGGCGATGGCCTGCGCCGTGGCCTCCGGCACGGTGTACCACTCGCTGTGCATGGTGTGCTGCCGCAGGTCGGCCACGCGCACCGGCTGAAACGTGCCGGCGCCCACATGCAGGGTGACGCTGGCCCGCTGCGCGCCCAGGGCATCGATGCGCGCCAGCACCTCGGTGTCGAAGTGCAGCCCGGCGGTGGGCGCAGCCACCGAGCCCGGATGCCGCGCGTACACCGTCTGGTAGCGCTCCGTGTCGTCGCTGCCGGGGGCGTGGGTGATGTAGGGCGGCAGTGGCACGGCACCGTACTGCTGCAACAGGGTCAGGGGTTCGGACGGAAACTGCAGCGCGAACAGGCTGTCGTCGGGCCCGGCGCGCCCCAGGGTGCGCACGGCAAACCGCGCGCCCGCTGCTGCCAGCGCTGCGCCGTCTGCGTTTGGCTGCTGCCCTGCTTGCGCCGCATCGGGGCGCGGTGCACCCAGCCAGAGCACCTGCCCGGGCTTGGGTGGCTTGCTGGCGCGCACATGGGCCCAGACCTGGTTATCGCCCAGCACGCGTTCGACCAACACTTCCACCACGCCGCCAAGCACGGGGGCGGCATCGTCCCCGGCATGGGCCTGATCGGCGGCGGCTTTGTGGCCCCAGAGCCGCGCCGGAATGACGCGGGTGTCGTTGAACACCACCAGGTCGCCCGGGCGCAGCAAACCAGGCAGTTCGGCAAACACGCGGTCGTGCAGCATCGGCGGCTGGCTGACGTCGAGCAGGCGGCTGGCGCTACGTTGCGGCGCCGGATGTTGGGCGATGAGTTCGGCGGGCAGTTCGAAGTCGAAGTCGTCCACCGTCAGGTTGGACGCGACCTCGTGCGCCGCAGAACCGCGGAAAGGGGGGACGGTCATGGGGCAGGATGGCTTGGAACGCCGGGGCGCCGTGCACCCGACGCAGCGCGGGTCCGGGGGTTCAGGAACGGACGCGGCGCAGCAGATCGAGCACGGGCTGCGGCATGGCGATCTTAATCAAGGTGCGCAGCGTCTGTCCCTTGAGGGTGTGATAGACGAACACGCTGCTGGCCAGCAGACTGATGGCCAACTCGGGCTGCATTTCGGCCAGCATGTCGGCGGCGCTGAGGCTGAGCGCGCCCAGATGCCGCAAGGCCGTGCGGCCGATGCGCTGGCCGGGTGCGGTGTCGCGCTGGTAGATGGTCTTGGCCACCGCCAGCGAGTCCAGCGCAGTGCGGGGGCTGGCGGAAATCTGGGTGGAACTCAGGCGGTAATCGAGCAGCGGCAGATCGAGGTGCGCCACCGGCCCGCAGCGGGCGACGCGCACAAACCATTCCCACTCGCAGACGATGCGGATGTTGGGGTCGAAACCACCGGCCAGCCGCAGCGCCTCGCGCCGGAACATGACCGTGGGCGGATGGATGAAATTGCCCTGCACCAGTTCGTCGTACACCGCGCCCCAGAACACGTCGATGGCCTCGCGCCCGCCGTGCAAGGCCTGCTCCTGCGGGGTCAGGGCGAAGCGTTCGGCCTGCGGGTAGCGCGCCCGCACGCCGCCACGCGCCGGACTGCAGCGGGTGTAGTACACCGCGCCGTACGACGCCGCCAGCGGCCCGTCGGCGTTGAAGGCGCCGAAGTCGGTGCTGCACAGCAGGACGTCGGGGTGCGTCTGCAGGTAGCGCAGTTGCATGGCCATGCGGCTGGGCATGCACAGATCGTCGGCATCGAGCAGGGCGATGTAATCGCCGCGGGCGGCTTGCACGCTGGTGTTGCGCGCGGCGCCGATGCCGGCGTTGGCCTGCCGGATGAGGTGCACACGATCCGCGTAAGGCTGCAGCACCTCCCAGGTGGCATCGGTGGAGCCGTCGTCCACCACGATGATGTCGAGGTTGGGATGCGTTTGCGCCAGCAGGCTGTCCAGGGTCTGGGCGATGGTGTCCTGGGCGTTGTAGACCGGAATGGCCACCGACACCAGCGCATGGGGGTCGGCAGCGGCGACAGGTGGGGTCATGCGTTCGCTCCTTCGGCGTCGTCGGCCCGAGCGGGCTGTGGCGCGGCCTGGTTGGCGCCCAGACGGTCTTTGAGCTGGTAGAGCCAGTGGATCAGGCCCGGACGGTAAACGCGCAGGCCGGTGGTCTCGCGCGTCTGCTGAAAAAAGTGGCGCTTGTGGCCATAGTCGCCCTTGAGCATGTCGAAGCGGCGGCAGCCTTCGTCGATGGCGGCTTCGATGACGTGCCCCATGAGCACCTCGCCAGGGCTGAGGGCGGCGTGGGCCGGGTCGAATCCAGCTTGGAAGTAGTAGAAGTCGTCTCCCTTGCGAAAGCCGTAGAACATGGCGATGGCTTGGCCGCCGCGCTCCAGCGCGTACAGGCGCAGCCGTCCGCGGGCGAACAGCGCATGCATCATGGCGCGGTGGAACCCCAGGTATTGCGCTGAGGTGAAGCTGGGATCCTCGGTCCGGCCGTGCCAGCGCAGACGGTGCAGCTCGGCGAGTCGGTCGAAGGCGTCGTCGATCTGCGCCGAGGCCTCGATCCGGCGGAACCCGGCGCCGGGTTCCTGTGCGAAGCGGCGGCGCTTGCGGCCAATGGTTTCTCGCCGATTTCGGCTCAGGCTGCGGCGGTAGCTCTCCCAATCAGGTGGCAGGTCGCCGTAGGTGATGCGGTTGGTGTCGGTGCGCTGCATCAAGCGCGGCGACTGGGCCAGTGCGGTGTCCCAGCGCTGCGCCAGGGGTGAGTCGGCGGGGAGGTCGACGAGTTCGAGCAGTTGCCAACCGTGCACGTGGCCGAGCAGATGCGTGATCAGGGCTTGCGCCACCGCATCGGCCTCGGCAGCAGCACACAGCATGCCGAGGTCGTCGGGTGCAGTGTCGCCACCCACGCCGATGGGCCGCAGCTTGCGCACCGGCAGCAGCTTGAAAGCGCGGTGCGTCTCCAGGTACAGCGGCAGCAGACCGACGATGCGCTGGCCGCGCCGGGCCACCAGAATGCGCAACTGCCGCCCAGCGCCGTAGTGCTGCCACCACAGGCGCTGCCAGTCCCAACCAAGGAACAGGCTGCTGGCGGCGGCGCCTTCTTCGAGGGCACGCCAGTGGGGTTCGAGGGCGTCGAAACCCTGGACCGAGGACACCACATCGATCTGCATGCGCGCACGCCGCTCAGGCCCAGGGCCGGTGCATGCGCCAGGCCAGCAGAGGCAGGTGTGCGGTGGCGGGAATGCGCGGGATGGCCAGCGGATCGACCTTGCTGGTGACCATGCCCTCTTCCGTAGTCACCGCGGCACGGTAGATGGACTGGGCAATGCGGTGCACGCGCGCGTCGGTGGAGCCGTTGGGGTAACAGAACAGGTCGACCGGACGGCCGAGGTGCGCCTCGAGCAGGGTGCGGCTGTCCCGCAATTCGTGGCGGATCTCGTCTTCGGTGAGCGTGGGCAGGATGGGGTGGCTCATGGTGTGCGAGCCGATGGACAACATGCCGGTATCACAGGCACGAATCTCGTCCCAATTCATGGGGTCGTAGGCGTCGCGCTCCTGCGGTGTGGGAACGAAGCCGGGCGTGGCATCGCGCAGCGCGGCTTCGACCTGCCGCCGCGGTTGCAGCGGCAGGGTTTTCATCCAGGTGATCACGCCTTCCAGCGAGATCACGGGCGCGCCCGCTGCCCGCGCCCACTCGGCCAATGCGGGCGGCGACAGCCGCCGCAACCGCGCGCGCGCCTCGTGGTTCCACATCCAGCGGGCCGATTCGATCATCCCTGGACAGACGAAGATGGTGGCGGGCACGCCAAGCTGCTCCAACACCGGACGAGCGATGACGTACTGGTTGCGCAAGCCATCGTCGAAGGTGATGGCCAGTTCGCTGCGGCTGGCGCCGCAGGGCGCGGGCGTGTGCGCCAGCACGTCCTGCACCATGGCCTCCAGCGGCACGATGCGGTAGCGCGACTTCAGCCAAGAGACGACTCGGAAAAAATCGTGCGCCGTCATCTGCGCCCCGCCCACCCCGTGCAACATGAGGATGCGGCGCACCGGGCGCCGCTGCGCCAGCCAATGCGACATGCCGCTGCGCAGCGCCATGGCCAGCGCCGAGGTGCGGGCATAGCGGCGCAGCGAGCTGTCGGGAGCGGGGTGGATGTCGTCCATGGCGAGGCGGGCTTCAAGCGTGCTGGCCGGAGGGCGAGACCTCGGGGCCTGGCACACAGGGGGCGCAGCAGTTCGACTCACTATACAAACGTTTACGAATGTGAAGCATCGGGGATAGCCACTCCCCCCACGAATGCACGGGTCGGCGTTCAAAGATCGGGATGGAGTCGGACGGGAATGCCGCCCATCTTCCCACGCCCAAGGCGACAGAGCCAGGAAATAAGTCGCGAATGCGCCGGCGACGTCTTGCTTGCCACCGGTCCACGCAGGCATCAACTCGGGCGGTTTGATTTACTCAATCAATCGCATAACAACATTCAATTATCACTTTCATGCTTCGGCGACTAGGCTTCATTTCGGCCGTGCAGTCGCTGTGCGGCACTCCACCGCAAGGTGGCAGCGCTGCCGCAGCCCTTCGGTCCTGCACGCTGTCCCATCACCCACCGAACCTCTGACCACAAAGGAGACAACCATGTCCAGCGATTTGAAATGTCCGTATGCAAGCGGTGCCCTCACCCAGGCTGCAGCCGGGGCCAAGGGCAATGCCGAGTGGTGGCCCAACCAACTGAATCTGGGCATGCTGCACCAGCAGTCGGCGGCGTCCAACCCGATGGATGCCGGGTTCGACTACGCCAAGGCCTTCAAGACCCTGGACCTCGATGCCGTGGTCGCCGACCTGAAAGCGCTGATGACCGATTCGCAGGACTGGTGGCCCGCCGACTACGGCCACTACGGCCCGCTGTTCATCCGCATGGCGTGGCACGCCGCGGGCACCTACCGCATCGGCGACGGCCGTGGCGGTGCCGGACACGGCCAGCAACGCTTCGCCCCGCTCAACAGCTGGCCCGACAACGTCAACCTCGACAAGGCACGCCGCCTGCTGTGGCCGGTGAAGCAGAAGTACGGCAACAAGCTGTCGTGGGCCGATCTGCTGGTGCTGGCAGGCAATGTCGCGCTGGAGAGCATGGGCTTCAAGACTTTCGGCTTCGCCGGGGGCCGCCCGGACCAGTGGGAACCCGACAACTCGGTGTACTGGGGTTCGGAGGGCAAGTGGCTCGATGACCAGCGCCAGGGCACCAAGGCCGCCGAGTTCGAGAACCCGCTGGCCGCCGTGCAGATGGGCCTGATCTACGTCAACCCCGAAGGCCCGGGCGGCAAGCAAGACCCCTTGGTGTCGGCGCAGATGGTGCGCGAGACCTTCGCCCGCATGGCGATGAACGACTACGAGACCGTGGCGCTCACCGCCGGGGGCCACACCTTCGGCAAGTGTCACGGTGCCGGTCCGGCAAGCAACGTCGGCCCCGAGCCCGAGGCTGCGCCGATCGAGGAGATGGGCCTGGGCTGGATCAGCAAGTACAAGAGCGGCAAGGGGGGCGACCAGATCGGCAGCGGCCTGGAAGGCTCGTGGACGCCCACGCCCACCAAGTGGGACATGAGCTACCTCGAAGTGCTGTTCGGCAACGAATGGGTCTCCACCAAGAGCCCGGCGGGCGCCAACCAGTGGACGCCGAAGGTGCACAACGACAGCAACATGGCGCCTGCGGCCGACGACCCGAGCAAGAAGGTGCCCATCATCATGACCGACGCCGACATGGCCATGCGCATGGACCCGGCGTACGAGAAGATCGCACGCCACTTCCTGGCCAACCCGGATGAGTTCGCCGACGCCTTCGCCCGCGCCTGGTTCAAGCTCACCCACCGCGACATGGGCCCGCGCAGCCGCTACCTGGGCAAGCTCGTGCCCAAGGAAGTGTTGATCTGGCAAGACCCGGTGCCCGCGGTCGATCATCCGCTGATCGACGATGCCGACATCGCCGCGCTCAAGGCCAAGCTGCTGGCCAGCGGCCCAAGCATCAGCCAGCTGGTGCGGACCGCCTGGGCATCGGCCGCCACCTTCCGCGGCAGCGACAAGCGCGGCGGCGCCAACGGCGCACGCATCCGCCTGGCACCACAGAAAGACTGGGAAATCAACCAGCCGGCCGAACTGGCCAAGGTGCTGGCGCAGATCGAGGCCGTGCAGACCACCTTCAATGCCGCGGCCAGCGGCGGCAAGAAGGTGTCCATGGCCGACCTCATCGTGCTCGGCGGCTGCGCGGCGGTGGAAGCGGCGGCGAAGAAAGCCGGTGTCGAGGTCAAGGTGCCATTCAAGCCCGGCCGCACCGACGCCACGCCGGAACACACCGATGTCGCTTCGTTCGCCGTGCTCGAACCCAAGGCCGACGGCTTCCGCAACTATGTGCGCAAGGGCCTGGAAGACTACGCCACCGACATGCTGGTGGACCGGGCGCAGCTCATGCACCTCAGCGCTCCGGAGATGACGGTGCTGATGGGGGGCATGCGCGTGCTCGGTGGCAACGTCGGCGGCAACACCCAGGGTGTGTTCACCCAGCGCCCGGAGACGCTGAGCAACGACTTCTTCGTCAACCTGCTGGACATGGGCACCAAGTGGCAACGCTCGGCCGCCAACCCGCATGTGCTCGAAGGCCGCGACCGCAAATCGGGCGCGTTGAAGTGGACGGCGAGCGTGGTCGATCTGGCCTTCGGCTCCAACGCGCAGTTGCGCGCCGTGGCCGAGGTCTATGCCGAGAAAGACGCGCAAGCCAAGTTCGCGCACGACTTCGCCGCCGCCTGGGGCAAGGTCATGCACCTCGACCGCTTCGACCTGGCTTGACGCGCCCACGCGCACGCAGGAGGACAGCATGCACCGACGTCATGGCGCAGTGAATCGGCCCCACGGCGGCGCGGCGGTGGTCTGGAACCAATGGCTGCACGCCATCCGCGCCGTCCTGGCCGATCTGGCCCGCGGCACGGCCTGAACCTTGAGGAAGCCGACCAAGGCGCAAGCTGCGGTCGGCTGGCTGGACTTTGCCGGGCTCGTCCCGGCTCTTTTTTTGTCGCGCCGCGCGGCGCTCAGGCCGCGTGCAGCAGGCCCTTGGTTTCGATGAAGCGCACCACCGTGTCCAGCCCGTCGAGCGTCTTGAGGTTGGTCATCGCATACGGCTTGCTGCCGCGCATGCGCTCGGTGTCGGCGCGCATCACGTCCAGGCTGGCACCCACATGCGGGGCGAGGTCGGTCTTGTTGATGACCAGCAGATCGCTCTTGGTGATGCCCGGCCCGCCCTTGCGCGGAATCTTCTCGCCCGCGGCGACGTCGATGACGTAGAGCGTCAGGTCGCTGAGTTCGGGGCTGAAGGTCGCGGCGAGGTTGTCGCCCCCGGACTCGATGAACACGATGTCGGCGTCGGGGAACTGCGCCAGCATGCGGTCCACCGCTTCGAGGTTGATCGAGGCGTCTTCGCGGATGGCGGTGTGCGGGCAGCCGCCGGTCTCCACCCCCAGGATGCGCTCGGGCTCCAGCGCCCCGGCCACGGTGAGCAGGCGCTGGTCTTCCTTGGTGTAGATGTCGTTGGTCACCACCACCAGGTCGTAGCGGCTGCGCATGGTCTTGCACAGCATTTCCAGCAGGGTGGTCTTGCCTGAGCCCACCGGCCCGCCGATGCCCACGCGCAGCGGCGGCAGGCGCTTGCTGCGGCGGGGGATGTGGTGCAGCGGGCTGGGGCTGGTGTTGGGCTGTGCGCTCATGATCGGAAGAGTCGGGAGTATTGGGTTTCATGGCGGCTGCTGAGAATCGCCAGCAGCGGCGAAAAGCTTTGCCAGTCGTCCATGCGGTGTTGCAGGTTTCGTGCCTGCGCCACAGCGGCGGGAAGGTCGGGAACCAGCGCGGCGAGCAACCGCTGCCCGGCGCTCTGCCCCAGCGGCACCACCCGCATCGCCGCCTGCACCTGGTTCTCCAGCCAGGAAAAAGCCAGCGCCTGCGCCGTTTGCTCGGCATCCAGCCCCAGCGCCAAGCCGCCTAGGGCGAACGCCAGCGGCCAGGCCGGTGCGGGGTCGAGCTGTGCGGCCAGCGGCAGGGCGGGGTGGTCGGGCTGCAGCTTGCGCAGCCAATCGAGCATCGAGCGGCCCATCTGCTCGGTCTGCAGCCGCAGCTCGGCGGTTTCGCGCGTGGTCAGCACCCAGGTTTGGATGGTGCGCAGCGCCGCTAGGTCCGCCGCCTCCCACGCTGCATGCGCGGCGCAGGCGGCGGGCAGTTCGCTGCGCGCCAGGGTGAGTTGCAGCTGGCCGCGCACCCAGTGCAGCGTCTGCGGCTCGTCGGTGGCGACACCGGCTTCCACCGCCGCCTCCAGCCCCTCCGAATAGCTGAAACCGCCGACCGGCAAGGCGGGCGAGGCCAGCCACATCATCGCCAGATGCGGCAGCGGCGGCACCCACCCCGGCCCTGGGGCGGTGGGCGGCTCAGTGTCCATGCACGTGATCGTGGCTATGGTAATCGTGCCCATGGGCGTGGTCGTGGGTATGGCCGTGATCGTGGCCATGATGCCCATGTCCGCCACCCTCGCCATACGCCCCCGCCTCCGGCTCGAAGGCCGCCTGCACCTCGGTGACGATCAGGTGCATGCGCCGCAGCATCTCGGCCAGCACTGGGTCGGGCTCGAACTGCAGGCACTCGGCCTGCACTTCGAGCGGCACATGGCGGTTGCCCAGGTGATACGCGGCGCGCAGCAGATCGGTGGCCGTGCCGTGCGCGGCGCAGACGCGCACCTGCAGCACCGGTTGCGGTGCGGCCTGCACACGGATCATGGCCCCGTCCTCGGCCACCAGCATGTCGCCGCCGCGCAGCACCGTGCCGCGCGGCAGAAACACCGCCAGGTGCCGCCCCGCGCTGTCGTGCGCGTCGAAGCGGCTTTTGCTGCGCGTGTCCCAGTCCAGGGTGACGGTGGCGGCACGCTGGATCAGCACCGGCGCAAGACCGCGTGCGGCGGGGAGGTGTTTGTTGACGGTAAACATGGGGCGAGAGGCCAGGATGAATTTGCCGGAAAGGGACGCGGCGCCTAATATAACAACCGTTATAACTTCATCGCGCAAGCGTCAGGAGCACGGAATGTCGGCCCTCAAACTCACCCAGATCGGCAATTCGGTCGGCGTCATTCTGCCCAAGGAACTGCTCGCCCGCCTCAAGCTGGAAAAGGGCGACACCCTGTTCGTCACCGAAACGGCGAATGGGGTCACGCTCACGCCCTACGACCCGGCCATCGATGAGCACCTGCGTCTGGGCCGCGAGTTCATGCGCGAATACCGCGACACCTTTCACCAACTCGCCAAATGAGCTGGCGCTTCATCCATCGCCCGGCCCTGCTGCTATTGCACGACGAAAGCCTGGCCGAGCACGGCGGCGCGCCGGGTCTGCGTGATGAAGGCCTGCTCGACTCGGCGCTCGCCCGCCCACTGAACCGCACGGCTTACGACAACCCCGATCTCGCCGCGCTGGCCGCCGCCTATGGCGTGGGCATCGCCAAGAATCACGCCTTTGTCGATGGCAACAAACGCACTGCCTTCCTCGCCGTCGGCCTGTTTCTCGCCCTCAACGGCCAGCGTCTGGTGACCACACAAACCGACGCCACGCTCACCATGCTCGCCGTCGCCGCGGGCGAGTTGGGCGAGGACGATTTTGCGGCGTGGATCCGGGCGCATTTGCAGGCTCGCTAGAACAGAAAATACCGCTGCGCCATCGGCAGCACGGTCGCCGGTTCGCAGGTGAGCAGGGCGCCATCGGCGCGCACTTCGTAGGTCTGCGCGTCCACCTGCATTTGGGGCGTGTAGGCGTTGTGGATCATGTCCGCCTTTTTCACGCTGCGGCAGCCGCGCACGGCGACCAAGGGCTTGTGCAGCCTGAGCCGAGTGCCAAGATCAGCGGCGAGCGCGGCCTGCGAGACGAAGGTGAGTGAGGTTGCCAACCGCGCGCCGCCGAAGGCGCCGAACATCGGGCGGGTGTGCACCGGTTGCGGCGTGGGGATGGAGGCATTGGCGTCGCCCATCAGCGCGGCGGCGATGAAGCCACCCTTGACGATGACGCTGGGTTTGACGCCGAACCACGCCGGGCGCCACAGCACCAGGTCGGCCCATTTGCCCACTTCGATCGACCCGACCTCGTGCGCGATGCCGTGCGCCAGCGCGGGGTTGATGGTGGTTTTGGCGATGTAGCGCTTGGCGCGAAAGTTGTCGTTGCGGCTGTCGGCCTGGGCTCCAGTGCTTCCGGCTGATGGTGCCAACCAACCCCGCTGCACCTTCATCTTGTGCGCGGTCTGCCAGGTACGCAGGATGACTTCGCCCACGCGCCCCATCGCCTGGCTGTCGCTGGACATGATGCTGATGGCGCCGAGGTCGTGCAGCACGTCTTCGGCGGCGATGGTCTGCGGGCGGATGCGGCTCTCGGCAAACGCCAGGTCTTCAGCGATGGCTGCGTCGAGGTGGTGGCACACCATCAGCATGTCCAGATGCTCGTCGATGGTGTTGACGGTGAACGGTCGCGTCGGGTTGGTGCTCGACGGCAGCACATTGCCCTCGCCCAGCACCCGCAGGATGTCCGGCGCATGGCCGCCGCCCGCGCCTTCGGTATGGAAGGTGTGGATGGTGCGGCCCTTGAACGCGGCGATGGTGTCTTCGACAAAGCCGCTCTCGTTGAGGGTGTCGGTGTGGATCGCCACCTGGGTGTCGGTTTCCTCCGCAACCGTCAGACAGCAGTCGATCGCGGCGGGCGTGGTGCCCCAGTCTTCGTGCAGCTTGAGGCCGATAGCCCCGGCGTCGATCTGCTCGCGCAGCGCCGCGGGCTGGCTGGCGTTGCCCTTGCCGAGAAAGCCCAGGTTCATCGGGAAGGCGTCGGCCGCCTGCAGCATGCGCGCGAGGTTCTCCGGCCCCGGGGTGCAGGTGGTGGCATTGGTGCCAGTGGCCGGGCCGGTACCGCCGCCCAGCATGGTGGTGACGCCGCTCATCAAGGCTTCTTCGATCTGCTGCGGGCAGATGAAGTGGATGTGGCTGTCGATGCCGCCCGCGGTGAGGATCATGCCTTCGCCCGCAAGGATTTCGGTGCCGGGGCCGATGACCATGTCCACCCCCGGCTGCACGTCGGGGTTGCCCGCCTTGCCGATGGCAGCGATGCGCTGGCCGCGAATGCCCACGTCGGCCTTGACGATGCCCCAGTGGTCGAGGATGAGCGCGTTGGTGATGACCAGATCCATCGCCCCTTCGGCGCGGCTCTTCTGGCTTTGGCCCATGCCGTCGCGGATGGTCTTGCCGCCGCCGAATTTCACCTCCTCGCCATAGCCCCCGGCGCGCAGGGTGTAGTCGTTCTCGACTTCGATGAATAGCTCGGTGTCGGCCAGGCGCACGCGGTCGCCGACGGTGGGGCCGAACATCTCGGCATAGGCGCGGCGCGAGATCGTGGCCATCACAGCGCTCCCATCACGTCGCCGCGAAAGCCGATGACCACGCGGTCTCCGGCAAACGCCACCAGTTCCACCGTGCGCTGCTGCCCCGGCTCGAAGCGCACCGCGGTGCCGCTGGCGATGTTCAGCCGCATGCCGCGCGCCGCCGCGCGGTCGAAGCGCAGCGCGGGGTTGGTCTCGGCAAAGTGGTAGTGCGAGCCGACCTGGATGGGCCTGTCGCCCGCGTTCTCCACCACCAGGGTTAGGGTGGCGCGGCCGGGGTTGAGAGGCAGATCACCCTCTTCACAAAGGATTTCTCCGGGAATCATCAGCAGTCTCCTACGCCGCAGTTCAAGCCAGCAGCGCGCCGCCGAGCAGCGCTGCGCCGACACTGGCGATGCCGCCACCGGCCAGCCAGGCGCCCCAGCGCCCGGTGCGGCGCAGCAGCAGCCCGGCCCCAAGTCCAGCGGCGTGCAGCAGCAGCGTGGCGCCGACCATGCCGGTTATCACCGCCCAGCGCGCCGCCACACCGGCGAGTTCCGCGCCGTGGGCAGCGCCGTGGAACAACGCGAAGGCGCCAACCACGGCTGCGGCGGCCCAGCCCGGCAGGCGCAGCCGCACTGCCGCCAGCAGGCCGATGACCAGCACCGAGGCCGCGATCATCGGCTCCACCGCTGGCAGCGTCACCCCGGTAAAACCCAGCAGCGCGCCGACCAACAGCATGGTGGCAAAGCCCACAGGCGCCCACAGCACGCGGCGGTCGATGGCCGCTGCCGACAGCGCACTCCACAGCCCGACGGCAAGCATGGCCGACAGATGATCGAGCCCGGTGAAGGGATGCATAAAGCCGCTGGCAACGCTGTGGTGCAGCCCGGCGTCGTTGCCGGTGTGGGCGCTGGCGACGGTGGCGGCGCCCAGCAAGGCGAGGGCGAGCAAGGCGCGCGGTAGCTTGCGCGACCAATTGAAAGCAAGGTGGGGCATGGACGGTCTCGAAGTAAGGACGTGGGTGAGCGAGGGATGAAGCGTGGGATTCAGGGGATGGGCTGATGCACCGTGACCAGCTTGGTGCCATCGGGAAAGGTGGCTTCCACCTGGATGTCGGGGATGAGCTTGGGCACGCCGTCCATCACCTCGTCGCGCGTGAGCAGGGTGCGGCCGAAGCTCATCAGCTCGGCCACGCTGCGGCCGTCGCGTGCGCCTTCCATCACCGCGGCGGTGATGAAGGCAATGGCCTCGGGCACGTTGAGCTTGAGCCCGCGGGCCTTGCGCCGCTCGGCCAGCAGCGCGGCGGTGAAGATCAGCAGCTTGTCTTTTTCGCGAGGGGTGAGATCCATGACGGGCAGGGTGGGGAGAAGTGGCGCGAGCTTAGCGCGATGCGTTGACGCCGAGTGTGCAAGAAGCAGACCCGATCCCGCGCCCCACGGCAGCGCCGATCGCGGCCATGCACCCAGGCCATGCGCCCCGGTTTGGTGCGGCCGCACCACGAGCAAGCGCCAGCACGCCATGCGACGCGCACCGTCGCGCATGGGCGCGCGCCCTGTGGTCGAGGCCCGTTCAGGGCAAGCAGCAAGCCACTGTCACCATGCCTTAGGGGATGCGACAAAGCCGTGGCACGCGACTTGCACAACGCCATCCGCTGCACCCCCAACCCCACCCTTTCGGAGGAACCCCCAACATGGATCGTCGTACCGCACTCAAGACCGTCGGCGGCGCTGTCGCTGCCGCAGCTGCCAGCACGCTGCCCTTCCCCGCCATTGCCGCGAGCAAGGCCCCGATCAAGGTCGGCATCCTGCACTCGCTGTCCGGGACGATGGCCATTTCCGAGACCGCGCTGAAGGACGTGGACCTGATGACTATCGCCGAGATCAACGCCGCAGGCGGTGTCGATGGCCACAAGATCGAACCGGTGGTGGTGGACCCCGCCTCCAACTGGCCGCTGTTCGCCGAGAAGGCGCGCCAGCTCATCAGCCAGGACAAGGTGGCCGCCATCTTCGGCTGCTGGACTTCGGTGTCGCGCAAGTCGGTACTGCCGGTACTCGACGAGTTGAACGGCCTGCTGTTCTACCCGGTCCAGTTCGAGGGGCAGGAGCAGAACCCGCATGTGGTCTACACCGGCGCTGCGCCCAACCAGCAGGCCATTCCGGCCACCGAATACCTGATGAGCAAGGACGGCGGCGGCGCCAAGCGCTTTTTCCTGCTGGGCACCGACTATGTGTACCCGCGCACCACCAACGCCATCCTGCGCGGCTTCCTGCATTCCAAGGGCGTGAAAGACGCCGACATCGCCGAGGTCTATACCCCGTTCGGCTTCAGCAACTATCAGAACATCGTCGCCGACATCAAGAAGTTCGCCTCGGCCGGGCCGACCTGCGTGATCTCCACCGTGAACGGCGACTCCAACGTGCCGTTCTACAAGGAGCTGGGCAATCAGGGCATCAAGGCCACCGATATTCCGGTGGTGGGCTTCTCCATCGCCGAGCAAGAGATTGCGGGTATGGACATCAAGCCGCTGGTGGGCCAACTCACCGCGTGGAACTACTTCGAGAGCCTGAAGAACCCGCGCAACGCCAAGTTCGTCAAGTCGTGGCAGGACTGGGTGAAAAAGGAAAAGCTCAAGGACTACCCGGTCACCGACGACCCGATGGAAGCCTCGTACATCGGCATCCATTTGTGGAAGCAGGCCGTGGAGAAGGCCAAGTCCACCAAGACCGACGCGGTGCGCAAGGCGCTGGTCGGGCAGAAGTTCGCCGCCCCCGACGGCTACACCGTCGAGGTGCTGGAAAACCAGTACCTGAGCAAGCCGGTGTTCATCGGCCAGATCAACGACAAGGCGCAGTTCGACGTGGTGTGGAAGTCCAAGGGCCTGGTGCCGGGCGAGTCTTGGAGCCCCTACATCACCAAGCCGAAGAACGCTTGACGCTGCCGCAAGCAAGACGCCCCTCGCCCCGACCTTCCCGCGCACAGGAGGGTCGGGAGGCGGGGAGCATGGAACGCATCGAACCCGCCACGCCACCCCACCGACCATGACCATCCAGCCCATCCTGCGGCACCGACCTGGCGCATGGCCGCGCCTGGCGCTCGGCACGCTGCTTTTCGGCTTGCTCTTCGCCCTCACATCGCCAGCCCACGCCCTCACCCCGCAGGAAGCGCTGGCCCTGTCCAGCGGTGACACCGATGCCCGCATCGCCGCGCTGCACCAGGCCGTGGCCAAGCCTGACCCGCAACTCGCCGACTTTCTGCACAAGCTGCTCGATGGCGACGTGCAGATCGACGGCAACATGGTGCAGGTGCAGCAGGGCAATGACTGGATCGACCTGGCCACTGGCAAGGTCGTCACCCCCAGCGACAACGCGCAAGGCGTGGTCAACAACAACTATGTGCGCAAGGAGCTGCAATCGGCCCGCGCCGCGCTCGACCTGTTTGCGTCGCAGCGCGCCCAGCGTCTCAAGGCTGTGCAGCAACTGCAGGACGACCCGACCTCGGTGGACCGCGGCCTGGTGGAGCAGGCGCTGAAAACGGAAAAAGACCCCGAGATTCTGGCTCGGCTGCAACTGCTGCACGCCGCCATCCTGCTCACCAGCGCCAGCGCCGCCGACCGCCTGGTTGCGGCCAAGGACCTGGCGGCCAGCAACTATCCCGCCGTACGTGCCCTGCTGCTCTCAAGGCTGGACAAGAAGGCCGGCGCCTACGTCGAATCCTCGCCGCTGGTGCGGGCGCAAATTGAAACCAGCCTGGCCGACATCGACAGCCGTCTGGCCTGGGGCGAGCGCCTGGGCACGCTGTTCTCGGGCATCAGCCTGGGCAGCATTCTGCTGCTGGCCGCGCTGGGCCTGGCCGTGACCTACGGGCTGATGGGCGTGATCAATATGGCGCAGGGCGAGTTCATCATGATCGGCGCCTACGCCACCTATGTGATGCAGAGCCTGTTCCAGCACGTTCTGCCGGGTTACGTGCACTACGCCCTCATCGCTGCGGTGCCGTTCTCCTTCATCGTCGCCGGGGGTATCGGCATGCTCATCGAGCGCACCATCATCCGCCGCCTGTATGGACGGCCGCTGGAAACCCTGCTGGCCACCTGGGGCATCAGTCTGGTGCTGATCCAGGCGGTGCGCAGCCTGTTCGGGCCGCAGAACGTGCAGGTGGACAACCCGCCGTGGATGTCGGGCGGGCTCCACGTCATGGCCAATCTCATCCTGCCCTACAACCGCATGGTCATCATCGCCTTCACCGTGGTGGTGCTGCTGGGTATGTGGCTGCTGATTGCCCGCACGCGGCTGGGGCTGTTCGTGCGCGCCGTCACGCAGAACCGGCCCATGGCCGCGTGCGTGGGCGTGCGCATCGCCCGGGTGGACATGCTGGCCTTCGGTCTGGGCACCGGCATTGCGGGCCTGGCGGGCTGCGCGCTCAGCCAGATCGGCAATGTCAGCCCGGAGATGGGTACGGGCTACATCGTCGATTGCTTCATGGTCGTGGTGCTGGGCGGCGTGGGCCAGCTCACCGGCACGGTGGCCGCAGCCATGGGCCTGGGGGTAGCCAACACCCTGCTCGAAGGTGTGGCCGGGGCGGTGCTGGCGAAGATCGCCGTGCTGGTGGCCATCATCCTGTTCATCCAGAAGCGGCCGCAGGGCATGTTCGCCCTCAAGGGCCGCAGCGTGGAGGGCTGAGCCATGGCCGCCATCCTCAACGAAACCGGCACGCTGGTGCCCGCGCCACGGGTGCAACTGCAGTCACCCACAGCCTTTCTGCCGCTTTGGGGCTGGGCCGCGCTGCTCGGCTTTGTGCTGGCCGCCGCGGTGCTGGTGCCGCTGCTTGCGCTGGCCTTGCCGCAGGGCAGCAGCCTGCATCTGTCGCAATACTGGGTGGGGCTGTCGGGCAAGATTCTGTGCTACGCCATGGTGGCGCTGGCGATGGATCTGGTCTGGGGCTATGCCGGCATTCTGTCGCTGGGCCACGGGCTGTTTTTCGCCCTGGGCGGCTATGCCATGGGCATGTACCTCAACCGGGCGATGAATGCCGCCAGCGGCAATCTGCCCGACTTCATGCAGTTCATGCAGTGGACGCGCTTCCCCTGGTACTGGGTGGGCACCGAGCACTTCGCCTGGGCGCTGTTTCTGGCGGTGGCGGCGCCCGGGCTGCTGGCCTTCGTCTTCGGCTTCTTCGCCTTCCGCTCGCGCATCAAGGGGGTGTATTTCTCCATCATCACCCAGGCGCTCACCTATGCCGCCATGCTGCTGTTCTTCCGCAACGAGACCGGCTTTGGCGGCAACAACGGCCTCACCGACTTCAAGGTGCTGCTGGGCTTTCCCATGGGCACGGCGGGCATGACGGTGTCGCTGTTCGTCGCCAGCAGCCTCACGCTGGTGGCCATGTTCCTCTTCGCCCGCTGGCTGGTGCGCAGCAAGTTCGGGCGCGTGCTCACCGCCGTGCGCGATGCCGAGAGCCGGGTGATGTTCTGCGGCTACAACCCGCTGTGGTTCAAACTCGGCGTGTGGACGGTGTCGGCCATGATGTGCGGCATTGCGGGCGCGCTGTATGCGCCGCAGGTGGGCATCATCAACCCCAGCGAGATGTCCACGTCGAACTCCATCGAAATCGCCATCTGGACGGCCATCGGCGGCCGCGGCACGCTCATCGGCCCCATCGTCGGCGCGGTGCTGGTGAACGTGGCCAAGAGCTGGCTCACGGTGTCCATGCCGCAGGTCTGGCTGTACCTGCTGGGCGGGCTGTTCATCGTCGTCACGCTGTACGCGCCGTACGGCCTCGTCGGTCTCGTGCGGCAATGGAGGACGCGCCGTGGCTGAACTCGACTGGCGAGAGATCGTGTACCAGCAGCCGCAGCCGGAGCTGGACGGCAGCGTGCAGGAGGGCGGCTACGGCCATGTGCGGCAGCCCGGCGTGGACCTCAGCCACGGCGTGGCGCTGTACCTCGACGACATCAGCGTGAGCTTCGATGGCTTTCGCGCCCTGAACAAACTCAGCCTCTCGCTCAACGTGGGCGAGCTGCGCTGCATCATCGGCCCCAACGGCGCCGGCAAGACCACGATGATGGACGTCGTCACCGGCAAGACCCGGCCCGACTCGGGTTCGGCCTTCTTCGGCCAGACCATCGACCTGCTCAAGCTGCGCGAAGCCGAGGTGGTGGCCGCAGGCGTGGGCCGCAAGTTCCAGAAGCCCACGGTGTTCGAAGACCTGAGCGTGCAGGACAACCTGGAGCTGGCGCTCAAGGCGGACAAGCGCGCGCGTGCCACCCTGTTCTTCCGCCTGAGCGCGGCGCAACGCCAACGGGTGGGAGCGGTGCTGGAGCAGATCCGCCTGCACGACCAGGCCGGGCGCCGCGCAGGCGATCTGTCGCACGGCCAGAAGCAATGGCTGGAGATCGGCATGCTGCTGATGCTGGAGCCGCAACTGCTGCTGCTCGACGAGCCCGTGGCCGGCATGACCGACTTCGAGACCGACCGCACCGCCGAGTTGTTCGTGTCGCTGGCGGGCAAGCACACGCTGATGGTGGTGGAGCACGACATGGATTTCGTACGCAAGATCGCCGACAAGGTCACGGTGCTGCACGAAGGCAGCGTGCTGGCCGAAGGCAGCCTCGACCAAGTGCAGGCCGACGAGCGCGTGGTCGAGGTCTATCTCGGGCGCTGACAGCCCGACCGCGTCGGCCCGCCCTTCCGCCCTTCCGCCACTCCCCTTCACTACCTCATCGCCATGCTCCAGATCGACGCGGTCAACCAGTACTACGGCGGCAGCCATATCCTGCGCAACGTCAGCCTCTCGCTGGAAAAGGGCAAGGTGCTCACCCTGCTCGGTCGCAACGGCGTGGGCAAGACCACGCTGCTCAAGTCGCTCATGGGGCTGATCCATATCCGCAGCGGCAGCATCAGCCTCGACGGCAAACGCATCGACGCCCTGCGCCCCGACGCCCGGGCGCGCCTGGGCATCGGCTATGTGCCGCAGGGCCGCGAGATCTTCCCCCGCCTCACCGTGGGCGAGAACCTGCGCATGGGCCTGGCCTACCGCTCCGGCGCGAGCACCGTGCCCGACGAACTCTTCGCCCTGTTTCCGGTGCTCAAGCAGATGCTGCACCGCCGAGGCGGCGACCTCTCCGGCGGCCAGCAACAGCAACTCGCCATCGCCCGCGC
>JAKAFC010000176.1 GCA_021818065.1 Pseudomonadota bacterium | reverse complement strand
GCAACTGCCGCTGGAGATGAGCATCGGCATCGCCAGCTATCCGGTGGACGCGCAAGACGCCGACACCCTCATGCGCCTGGCCGACAAGGCCATGTACGCCAGCAAGGCCGCCCGCGCCGCTGCCGCGGGGCGCTGACGACGCGCCTTACTTCACCAGCGGGCGGATGGTGGTGAAGCCGCCGTCCACCGCGATGCACTGGCCGGTGATGCGGCTGGCGGCGTCGGACAGCAGCCAGGCCATGGTCTGCGCCACTTGCTCCGCCGTCTGCACTCCGCCCAGCGGATATTGCTTGCCCGCACCCTCGCGCATCGCCGGCACCTTGAGCATGCCTGCAGTCAGCGGCGTGTCGGTCATGCCCGGCGCCACGGCATTCACCCGCAGGCCGTTGGCCGCATAGGTCGCCGCGGCGCTGCGCACCAGCCCTTCGACCCCTGCCTTGGCCGCGGCGATGGCTTCGTGGTTGGCCACGCCGATCTGCGCCACCACCGAACTCACCAGCACCGCCGCACCCGGCTGTTGCGCACCGCGTCGCGCCTCGATCCACGCCCCCAGCATGCACAGCGCGCTGTCGAGGTTGACGCGCAGCACCTCGTGCCATTGCGCGCTGCTGGTGCGATGCAGCGGCGCGATCAGCGTGCTGCCGACGCAGTGCGCCAGATGCGACGGGCTGTGCCCCAGGCGTTCGACGCACTGCTGCACGGCCAGCGCCGCGCCGTCGGGCGTGGTGGTGTCGGCGGCGATGTGGGCGTGCGCTGGCACATCGGCGAGCAGCGCCGCATCGCGGCCGACAGCGGCCACGCGCCAACCCTGCGCGTGCAACTGCGCACACAACGCGCGGCCGATGCCGCCACGGGCGCCGGTGACGAGAACGAGATCCGATTCAGTCATGGAACAACTCTCCTTGCGGTGTCGAAGGTCGTGCAACTCGGGGCGACGCAGATGCCGACAGCACCCGCGACCAATAGGCAGAAAACGAACGGCAGCGCTGCGCGAGCTCGGCGAAGGCGGGTGGCGGCTCGGTCAACGGCAGCGCATTCCAAGCAGCGGGCAGGTGCGGGTTGCGCCAGCCCTGCACCGAGCGCGCCGCGCGCAGGGCCTCGGCAATCGCTGCGGCACTGCCCAGCCAGCGCTGGGCGGCAAGTTCTTGCAGACGCGCGCCAACGAACTGCCAGCGCCGTGCCGACCACGGCCAATGTGCGTGCCAATCGGCCGCGCAAACCGCCAGCGGCAGCAAGCCCGCAGGGACCTCGCCCAGCGACCAGGGATGCACCAGCCAGACGTCGCGCCCGGCAATGGCCTGCGGGTCGGGCGCGCTCCAGCCTGTCAGCGGCGGCGCAGTCAGCAGCGGTGGCTCGTCCACCCCCGGGTGCTGCCCGGGTTGCGGACCCCAGTCTTGCGGCGACGCGGCCAACGCCTGCAACGTGTCGTAATCGGTGTCGAGCACCGTGCCCGCGCTGTGCCACTCGGCCGGGGCAAACTTGGCGACGTTTTCGGCGTTGAACAAGTAGGGCTTGCTGCTGCCCGTGCCGGCCACCCATTGCCACGACAGATGGTTGCTGGCCAGATCGCCGTCGAGCAGATGCGCCACCATCCAGTCGGCCCCCGCGCGCCAATGCACCTTGCGCAGATGCACGCTATACGACGCCAGCCACAACCGCGCGTGGTTGTGCAGATAGCCCGTGGCGTAAAGCGTGTGCACCGCTTGGTCGATCACCGCCACTCCGGTGCGGCCCTGGCGCAGATCGGCGGGCAAGGCTCGGGCGTAGGCGGTGTCGGGCAAGGGCCCGGCATGCTGCGACCGCAGGATGGCCGCGCCGTCGTGCCGCCAGACGTGCTGAAAGTACGCGCGCCACCCCAGTTCCTGCACCAGCTTGTGCTCCAGGCCCAGGCCGTGGTGCGATTGCAGATGCGCCACCACCTGCTGCATGCCCAAGAAGCCGTGGGTCAGGTACGGCGACAGCCGCGTCACGCTGCCGCTTAAATGGTTGCGGCTGCGGGCATAGTCGGCCGGGCGCACGGCATGCAGCCGCGCCTGCGCGGCCTCGGCCGTCGGCGCGAACAACGCGGTGTCGGCCGGGTTCACACCGTCTCCCGGATGGCCTGCGCCTGGGCCTGGATGCGCGCGCGCTCCTCCGCCGACACCCGCGCCAGATTGCGCACCTGCATCACCGTACGCGGGTTGGCGGCCAGGCGCTGCTCGTGGCGCAGCAGAAAGTCCCAGTACAGCGTGGTGTAGGGGCAGGCGCGCGCGCCCACGCGCTGCGCCGGGTCGAAGCGGCAAGCGGCGCACAGGCTGCCGGCGCTCATGCGCTGGATGTATTTGCCGCTGGCGATGTAGGGCTTGCTGGCCATCAGCCCGCCGTCGGCGGCCTGGCTCATGCCCAGGGTGTTGGGCAGTTCCACCCACTCCACCGCATCCACATACACCGCCAGATACCACTGGTGCACCTGCTGCGGTTGCACGCCGTGCAGCAGGGCGTAGAGGCCGATGACCATCAGCCGCTGGATGTGGTGGGCGTAGCCGTGGCGCAGCGTCTGGCCCAGGGCGTCGCGCAGGCAGGCCATGTCGGTCTGGCCGGTCCAGAACCAGGCGGGCAGCGGCGCCTGCGCGTCCAGCGCGTTGTGCTGCAGGTAGCCGGGCATCTGCGTCCAGTAGATGCCGCGCACGTACTCGCGCCAGCCCAGAATCTGGCGGATGAAGCCCTCGGCGCTGGCCAGCGGCACGGCACCCTGGCGCCAGGCGTCTTCGGCCGCCTGCACCACCTCACGCGGGTTGAGCAGCTTGAGGTTGAGCGCGGCCGAGAGGTGGGCATGCCACAGCCAGGGCTGCTGCGGCCACAGCGCATCCTGCCAACGGCCGAACTGCGGCAGACGCTCACGCACGAAACGGTCGAGCGCTTGCAGTGCCTGCGGCCGCGTCACCGGCCAGGCGAAGTCGTCCAGGCTGCCGGGGTGATCGGCAAAGCGCTGGTTCACCAGCGCCAACACGGCGCGGGTCAGCGCGTCCGGGGGAAAGCGGGCGGGCTCGGGCACAACGCCGGGGCCGGTCTTGGCGAAGGCCTCGCGATTGTCGGCGTCGAAGTTCCACTGCCCCCCCGCGGGCTGGTCGCCCTCCATCAGCACGCCGTGCTGCTGACGCATGGCGCGGTAGAAGTACTCCATGCGCAACTGCTTGCGGCCCTTGGCATGGGCGGCGAAGGCGCGCACCGTGGCGTAGAAGTGGCGGTCGTCACGCAGTTCCAGCTCCACGTCGTGCGCGGCAGCTGTGGCCTTGAGCGCCTGCAGCACGCGCCAGTCGCCCGGCGCGGTCATCACCAGGCGCGTGGGGCGCAGCATGTGGAACGCCCGGCCCAGCTCGCCCGCCAGGGTGCCGGTGTTGGCGGGGTCGTCGAGCGCGGTGTAGTGCACGGCATGGCCCTGCTCGCGCAACGCCTGGGCGAAGTGGCGCATGGCGGCGAGAAACAGCGCGATGCGCGGCTTGGCCGACCAGACATGGGTCGATTCCTCGGCCACCTCGGCCATCCACACCGCGTCCTGTGCGGAGTCGAAGCCGTCGAAGGCGCTGGCCTGCAGGTCGAGTTGGTCGCCCAGCACCAGCACCAGGTGGCGCAGCGGGCGCGGGGGCTCAGCGTGAGCCATGCGACCCTCCACCCTGCGGTGCGCCCTTGCGTTTGCGGCAGGCGTCGGAGCAATACAGCACGGCGTCCCAGTTCTTGGCCCAGGCGCGGCGCCAGCTCATGGGGCGGCCGCACACGGCGCAAGGCTTGCTCGGCAGCGCCGCCTTGTTGCCCTTGTGGCCTTGGTTCGCCGCACTCATTCGAACAACTCGCCCTGCAGCGGCGGCGTGGTGGTTGGGACAGCCTTGCCGCGCGCGATGGGTTTGCGCTGGCCCTGGCCGCTGGGCGGCAGACCGCTCTTGCGCGAGCCGTGGCGTTGCTGCACGGCCTGCGCCTCGTCGCGCGCCTCCTGGCTGTGGCGGATGGTGTAGACGCGGTCCTTCGCCCGCTGCACCGCGCTGCGCTCGGGCACGATGGGCGGCGGGTAGTCGGGCGTGCCCCACTCCGGCAGCCAGCGGCGGATGAACACGCCTTGCGGATCGTGGTCGGCCTGCTGCTTGGCCGGGGAATACACCCGTAGGGTGTTGATGCCGGTGGTGCCCGACTGCATCTGCATCTGGCTCCAGTGAATGCCGGGCTCGAAGTCGAGGAACTGCCGCGCCAGGTGCAGCCCCGGCTCGCGCCAGTGCAGCCACAGGTGATAGGCGGCAAAGCTCACCAGCATCGCCCGCATGCGAAAGTTGATCCAGCCGGTGGCATTGAGACAGCGCATGCAGGCATCGACCATGGGGTAGCCGGTGCGGCCCTCGCGCCAGGCGTCGAAGTGCGCGCGGTTGAACTCGGCCTCGCGCAGGCCGTCGTAAGCGCGGGCGAAGTTGTGGAACTCGATGTCCGGCTGGTCTTCGAGCTTTTGCATGAAGTGGCAATGCCAGCGCAGCCGCCCGGCAAAGCCGCGCAGGTGGTAGGCGAAGCTGCGCTGCTGCGCATCGGCGCTGGCCTTGAGCGCGGCGATGCGGGCTTCGGTGGCCTGGTGCACCTGCCGCAGCGACAAGGTGCCGAAGGCCAGATGCGCGCTCAGCCGCGAGCAACCGGCTTCAGCCGTCAGCGGGCTGGAAAGGTCGCTGCGGTAATGCGCGCCGCGCTGCGTGAGAAAGCTGTGCAGGGTGGCCATCGCCGCCTGGTTGTCGGCCGCGGGGGTGGGCCGCGCGGCGGGCAAGCCGAGGCTGCGCAGCGTGGGGAACTCCCCCGGCTCCAGCGGCAGCTCGGGCGACCGCCAGGCGGGCGGCACGTCGAGGATGGGGGCATCCATACGGGCCTGCCAGCGCGCCGCCCAGCCGGAGCGGCTGCGCAGGCGGCGCACCACACCGTTCTGCGGCCATTCCTGCCAGTTCACGCCCTGGGCGCGACACCACTGCGCCACCTGCTTGTCGCGGGCGTAGCTCCAGCCAGGGCCGGTCTCCTCGTGGCTGAACAGATGGGTGAAGGGCACGCTGCGGCGCAGTTCGGCCAGCACCTGCGGCATCGGCCCGGTG
>JAKAFC010000017.1 GCA_021818065.1 Pseudomonadota bacterium | reverse complement strand
CTGTCATGGTGCTGGTCATCGGGGCCGCACAAGCCTTGTTATCGGCCCGCCACTTATCAAGCTTCCATTGCCGTCCGGGTGCTCACGCGTTGGTTTCTGCTTGAAATGAATATTTCAGGGACGACCAAGTAGGGGCCGACGCCTTCCCGCGGTTTTTCTCGCAGCTTTGCCCGCCAGCCGTGTGCAGACCAGTCCTCCGGCACACAAGCCAGCCAGGCAACTTTTCCATGAGCCCTATCCCACAGCTTTCTGATGCGTCCGACGCGTTTGCCACGCAGGGGGCGATGGCCCCGCTGCTGGCGGGCACGCTGGTGTTGATGACGTTCTATGCCCAACAGCCCAGTGTTGCGGCGATGCAAAAAATCGGCCGCAACTTGCAGACGCTGCAACAGCACCCGCAAGTCAGCGAGGAACTCAGTGTCATCTGCCGTCGACTGGCGGCGCACTGGCTCACGCTGGGCAGCGCGCCCCCGCGCGAACTCGCGCAACCGCAACACGCTTGCCGCTTTGCCGCGGCGTCTCCGGCGCTGCAATAGAGCGCGCTGGACTTACTGCGCCGCGTCGCCGCGCAGCAGCGCCAGCAGGCCGTCGAGTTCGTCGAGCGACGCGAAGTGCAGGGCGATTTCACCGCGCAACTGTCCCTTGCGCGCGGCCTTGCTGCGAATCTCCACGGTGGTGGTGAAGCGTTCGGACAGTTCTTCCTCCAGGCGCTGCCAGTCGCGGTCTTTGGCAGTCTTGCGCGCAGGCGCCGTGGTGCCGGGGGTGGGTTGCTGTTGCGACTTGGCGGCCAGGCGTTCGGCCTCGCGCACGCTCAGGCGCTTGGCCAGGATGTGCTGCGCCGCCTGCACTTGCTGCGCTTTGTCCAGCGCCAGGAGGGCGCGGGCATGGCCCATGTCGAGGTCGCCCGCCAGCAGCATGGTCTGCACGGCGTCGGCGAGGTTGAGCAGACGCAACAGGTTGCTGGTGGCGGTGCGCGAGCGGCCGACGGCCTGCCCCGCTTGTTCGTGGGTGTAGCCGAATTCTTCGATCAGCCGGGCGATGCCGCGGGCTTCTTCCAGCGGATTGAGGTCTTCGCGCTGCAGGTTTTCGATCAGCGCCATGGCCAGGGTGGCACGATCGTCGGCTTCCTTGACCAGGGCGGGGATGGTGTCGAGCCCGGCCAAGCGCGCGGCGCGGGTGCGGCGCTCCCCGGCGATGATCTCGAACCGTCCGTCCGACAGCGCGCGCACCAGCACCGGCTGCATCACGCCTTGGGCCTTGATGCTCTGCGCCAACTCGTACAGCGCGCCCTCGTCCATCTGGCTGCGCGGCTGGTAGCGGCCGGGCACCAGATCGTCCAGACGCAGTTCGCGCAGGGCGGCGGCGTCTGCGGCGGTGAGATCGACGGAAGGGCCGAGCAGCGAATCGAGGCCGCGGCCGAGTCCTTTGGGTTTTTTTGTTGCCATGCGCATGCGGGCCCTATGCCCGGTCAGATGGGAGAAGCTTGCGGATTGTGCCTGGGGCTGGGCAGGAGCGCGCGCAGCAGGCCGCGGCCTTCGGGCCAGTCGCCCAGGCCGGAGTCGGCGTTGATGTGGCCGCGGGCGCCGAGCGTGTGGCTGCTCGCCCCCCAGTCGCGGGCCATGCGTTGGGCGGCGCTGCTGCTGCAGTAGGGGTCGTCGGTGCTGAATACCACGGTAGCACCGAAGGGCAGCGCAGGCGCTGCTGTGCCTGGCGGCGTCAGCGGCCGTTGCCAGGGCGACAGCACCGACGGCAGGCCGGGGTGTCGTAGGTCGGGCGGCGCCACCAGTAGGGCGGCCACGGCGCGCGCTGCATGTCTGCTGCTGGCCGCCCACGCGGCGACGAGGTGGCAGCCGAGGCTGTGGGCCACCAGGGCCACCGGCCTGGGGTCCGCCAGGATTTCGTCTTCGAGCCGGGCGATCCAGTCGCCGCGGCGCGGGGTTTGCCAGTCGTCCTGCTCGACCAGGGTGTCGCCGTGCAGCGCTTCCCAGCGGCGCTGCCAGTGCCCAGGCCCCGAGCCCAGCCAGCCGGGCAGCAACAACACGCGCACGGACGGTGGTGCCGACAGGTTCATGCGGGGACGGCCAGGCGGTCGACCATTTCCTGGGCGAACTCGGTGAAGGCTTTGGCGCCCCGGCTTGCAGGGTCGAACACCACGCCGGGCAGACCGTAGCTCGGCGCTTCGGCCAAGCGCACGTTGCGCGGGATGACGGCGTTGAACACCTTGTCGCCAAAGTGCGCCTTGATCTGCTCGCTGACCTGCTGCTGCAAGGTGATGCGCGGGTCGAACATCACGCGCAGCAGACCGATGAGACGCAGGTCGCGGTTGAGGTTGGCATGCACCTGCTTGATGGTGTTGACCAGATCGGACAGGCCTTCGAGGGCGAAGTATTCGCACTGCATGGGCACGATGACACCGTGCGCGGCGCACAGGCCGTTGAGGGTGAGCAGCCCCAGGGCTGGGGGACTGTCGATCAGCACGAAGTCGTAGTCGGCATCCACTGTGGCCAGAGCCGCCTTGAGGCGGCGCTCGCGTTGCGGCTGGTCCACCAGTTCCACTTCGGCGCCGGCGAGTTCGCGGTTGGCACCGACCACGTCGTAGCCGGACTTTTCGCTGCGCAGCCGTGCCTGGGCCAACTCAATTTGACCGATCAGGACTTCATACACCGAGGCGCTGAGGGTGTGTTTGTCCACGCCCGAGCCCATGGTGGCGTTGCCCTGCGGGTCCATGTCGACCAGCAGCACGCGCTGGCCAATGCGCGCCAGCGCCGCGGCCAGGTTGACACTGGTGGTGGTTTTGCCGACGCCACCTTTTTGGTTTGCGATGCAAAAAATCTGCGCCAAGCGGGTCTCCAGAGGACGGACGTTTCACGTGAAACAGCGCTGAACGATCAGCCAGCCGTATTGTGCCGGAGCCGCAGCTCAAGCCCTTGCGTTGGTCGCGTGCGGCGTCGGCCGCAGCCACACCAGGCAACGCTGCGCGTCCAGACCCGGCACCTGCAGGGGCTCGACGCGCGCGGTGATGTCATTGGGCAGGGCGGCGATCTCTTCGGCGGGAACCTGGCCCTTCATGGCGCACCACTGGCCATTGTCTGCGCGCAAAGGGGCGGTCAGCTGGATGAGCAGAGGCAGGTCGCTGAACGCCCGGCTGGTGATGCAGTCGAAGCCCGCCGCATCCTGCAGGTTCTCAACCCGGGCATGGTGCACCTGCACCTGGCGCAGGCCCAGGGCGGCGCAGATCTGGCGCAAGAAGGCGCACTTCTTCTGCACCGTATCGACCAGATGCACATCGACGCCGGGCAGGCCGATGGCCAGCACGATGCCCGGCAGACCGCCGCCGGAGCCGACGTCGAGCAGGCGCCGCGGCGCTTCGCGCCTGAACGCGGGCAGAGCGGCGAGACAGTCGGCCAAGTGCAGGCGGGCGATGGCCTCGGGTTCGCGGACCGCGGTGAGGTTGTACACCCGGTTCCAGCGTTGCAACAGCGCGGCGTAGTCCAGCAGTTGCTGTTGCTGCGCCGCGCTCAAGTCAAGCCCGAGGGCCTGGGCGGTGTGTTCGAGAAACGGTTGAAGGGCAAACGCCTGGGTTGCGGGCATGGACGGACGGCTCACGCCATGGCATCCCGCTCGCTGCGCAGCGCTTGCTTGAGCACGCCTTTGCGCAGGTGGATGAGCAGCAGAGACACGGCCGCCGGAGTCATGCCTGACAGCCGCGAGGCCAGGCCGAGAGTCTCGGGCCGCGCTTGGTTGAGCTTTTGCTGCACCTCGATGGACAGCCCGGCGACATCGCGGTAATCGAGGTCGCTGGGCAGGCGCATGCCCTCGTAGTGCGCGGCGCGGGCGACTTCCTCTTGTTGCCGGTCGATGTAGCCGGCGTATTTGATGTGGATTTCCACCTGCTCACGCTCGCTGGCCTCCAGCGATGCCTCCGGGGAAAAGGCAGCATGCGGGAACTGCGTCAGCGTGTCGTAGCGCAGTTCAGGACGGCGCAGCAGGTCGGCCAGGCTGTATTCGCGTTCGATGGGCTTGCCCAGCAGCGCCGTGGCCTCGACGGCCGGTAGGCTCTGCGGCGTCACCCAGGTGGTCTGCAGCCGCTGGATTTCGGCGGCGATGGCATCGCGCTTGCGGCAGAAGGCATCCCAGCGGGCGTCGCTGATCACGCCCAGGGCGCGGCCGATCTCGGTCAGGCGCAGATCGGCGTTGTCTTCGCGCAGGCTGAGGCGGTATTCGGCACGGCTGGTGAACATGCGGTAAGGCTCGGTCACGCCCTTGGTCACCAGATCATCGACCAGCACCCCCAGATAGGCCTGATCGCGCCGGGGTGTCCAGGCGTCGCGGTCCTGCACCTGCAGCGCGGCGTTGATGCCGGCCAGCAAACCTTGCGCTGCGGCCTCTTCGTAGCCCGTGGTGCCATTGATCTGGCCGGCGAAGAACAGGCCATCGATGGCCTTGGTTTCGAGTGACGCCTTGAGCGCGGAGGGGTCGAAATAGTCGTACTCGATGGCGTAGCCTGGGCGCAGCAGGTGCGCGTTTTCCAAGCCGGGAATGGAGTGCACCATGGCGAGCTGCACGTCGAACGGCAGGCTGGTGGAAATGCCGTTGGGGTAGAACTCGTTGGTCTGCAGGCCCTCGGGTTCGAGAAAGATCTGGTGCGAGGTCTTGTCGGCGAAGCGGTGGATCTTGTCTTCGATGCTGGGACAGTACCGCGGACCCACGCCTTCGATCACCCCGGTGAACATGGGGCTGCGGTCGAGCCCGGCGCGAATGATGTCGTGCGTGCGTTCGGTGGTGTGGGTGATCCAGCACGCCACTTGCGCCGGGTGTTGCTCGGGTGTGCCGAGAAAGCTGAACACCGGCATGGGGTTGAGGTCACCCGGCTGCTCGACGAGTTTGGAAAAGTCGATGCTGCGGCCATCGATGCGCGCGGGCGTGCCGGTCTTGAGTCGGCCCTGCGGCAGCTGCAAGGCCTTGAGCCGCGCGGACAATCGCAGCGACGGCGGATCGCCCGCCCGGCCCGCGGCGTATTGATCGAGGCCGATATGAATCTTGCCATCGAGGAAGGTCCCGGCGGTCAGCACCACGGTGCGGGTGTGGAAGCGGATGCCGGTCTGCGTGACCACCGCGGTGACACGTTCGCCCTGGCCGGTCGGCTCGACCAACAAGTCATCGGCCGCTTGCTGGAACAGCCAGAGGTTGGGCTGGTTTTCCAGCCGCCCGCGAATCGCGCGCTTGTAGAGCTGCCGATCGGCCTGCGCTCGCGTCGCACGCACCGCCGGGCCCTTGCTGCCGTTGAGAATGCGGAAATGAATCCCGGCTTCGTCGGTGGCCTCGGCCATGGCGCCACCGAGGGCGTCGATTTCCTTCACCAAGTGGCCCTTGCCGATGCCGCCGATGGAGGGGTTGCACGACATCTGACCCAGGGTCTCGATGTTGTGGGTGAGCAGCAGGGTGGCGCAGCCCATGCGCGCGGCGGCCAGCGCCGCCTCGGTGCCGGCATGGCCACCACCGATGACAACGACATCAAACTTGCGGGGATAATCCACGGGTGCATCTCCTCAAGCGTGCCATTTTATGCGGGTTAACCCTGCGGCGACGGTGGGGCCTTTGTTTCACGTGAAACAGTTGGCACTTCTCGCCCCTTTTTTCTGCTGCGTCTTCGTCCAACCATGCCGTCCTTGACCGACATTCTTGCCCTCTACCCGGCGCTCTCCGCCGTCCCCGCTGCCGAACTGCAGGCGCATTGGGCAGGCGGTGCGGCGGCGATGCAAGTGCCGCGTGGCGCGCAACTGTTTTCCCCAGGCGCCGACTGTGGTGGATTTCCGCTGGTGTTGGCGGGCGAGGCGCGGGTGTTCCGCATGGCGCCCTCCGGTCGTCAACTGGAGATGTATCGCCTGTCGCCGGGGGAAATCTGCCTGGTGTCGTCAGCCAGCCTGTTCACCGGCGAAACCTTGTCGGCGTATGCCGACATGCAGGCCGACGGCGCCTTGTGGATGATCGCCCCCGATCTGTTCAGCCATTGGTTGCAGCACGTCGGTCCGTTCCGGCAGTTCGTGCTCGGGCAGTTTGCCGCGCGCATGGCCGATCTCACCGCGCTGATCGACGCCCTGGCGTTCCACCGCCTCGACCAGCGGCTGGCGCAGGCGCTGCTGGGGCAGGGGCCGCGCATCGCCGTCACCCATCAGCAACTGGCGGACCGTCTGGGCACGGCGCGCGAAATCGTCACCCGCCTGCTTAAACGCTTCGAATCGGCGGGGTGGGTCGGCCTGTCGCGTGAGCGCATCGACATTCTCCAGCCTGCCGTGCTGCGTCAGGTGGCGGCGGGTGAGCTGGCGGGGTGAGGGCGCGTTGGGGGTGGGCGTGTGACTGCGGTCACTGTTTTGCCGCGCCATTCGGTGTCCAATGGCAACATTGTTTTTCTTTCAAGGAGTGGGCCATGAAATTCAACGTCGGCGGTCTGGACCGCATTCTGCGCATCATCGTCGGCATCGTGCTGATCGCCTTGGCCGTAACCGGCACCATCGGCGTGTGGGGCTGGATCGGCATCGTGCCCTTGGTCACCGGGCTGTTCAAGTTCTGCCCGCTGTACTCCATCATTGGCATCAGCAGCTGCCCGATGAAGCGGTAAATCGGCGTCAGACCCGCAAGGGTCTTGGCATCCGCCCGAGGCGCTGGTCACCGATCCGCGCCTTTTTTGCATGCGCCACGCACGCGTCAGAAGAACGCGTCGTGCGCGGTCTTGAGGATCAGCGCCGTCACCACCAGCAGAAAGACGGTGCGCACGAAATGCGTGCCGCGGCGCAGCGCCAGATGGGTGCCCAGCAGACTGCCTGCGATATTGCACGCCGCAATCAGCACGGCGTAAGGCCACATCACATGGCCCTTGCTGGCAAACACCAGCAGGGCGGCGAGATTGCAGGCGACGTTGACCACCTTGGCGCTGGCCGAGGCGTGCAAAAAATCGAAGCCGAACCCGCGCACGAACAGAAAAATCAAAAAATTGCCCGTGCCCGGGCCGAAAAAGCCATCGTAAAACCCGATTAGCGCCCCGCCGCCAAGAGCCAGCGCGCGTTCCGCGAGGCCGCTGAGACGTGGTGCGTGATGGTGGCCCAGATCCTTGCGCTTGAGGGTGTAGAGCAGCACGGCCAGCAGGATGAAGGGCAGCACGGGGCGGAAGTCGCTCGACTTCACCTGGGTGATCAGCCAGGCGCCGACCAGGGCGCCGGCAAAGGCCGCCAGGGTGGCCGGGGCAATGGTGGACCACGGCGGCTGCACCCGGCGCACATACGACCACATTGACGCCGAGGTCCCCCAGATGGCGCCGGCCTTGTTGGTGCCGAACAGCGTGGCCGGTGCGGTGGTGGGAAAGGTGGTGAACAGCGCGGGCACGAGCACCAGACCGCCACCGCCGACGATGGAGTCGACAAAACCGGCAAACAGTGCGGCCAGGCCGAGCAAGATCAATTCCATGAGGGCCTGGGCAATGGGCGACGGCGGGGGCGTGGCAGAAACTGCGCGAGCGGCATGGGCAAGGAAAAAGCGCCGGAACTCTCGTTCGCGGCGCTTTTGGGGCGCTGCCCGGGTCAGGTTGGGCAGCGGTACTGTCGTGCAACGTCCGGCTTGGCCGGTCGTTTGTCTCCTCGGTCCCTCTTGTGGGGTGCGCGGGGCTTCAACCCTCGCAATGGAAAGGATTGTTCAAACTTTGTGCGCCGCGCGCACTAGGGGGAACCCTGATCGCACCGTGTTGGTGCGAGTTGCCGGTGCTGTTTCAAGCCCTAGCGACCAAGACCCGGAAACAGCTTGAGCAGGCCGTCGCTCATCATCTCCACCGACAGGGCGGACAGAATCAGGCCCATGAGCCGGGTCATGACGTTGATGCCGGTCTTGCCCAGAAAGCGGGCGATGGGCTCGGCGGCGAGGAAACTCAGCGCCGCCGCCGCGGCAATGATGACCCCATACCCGATCAGCACCGCGTGCTGCCACCAGTGGTGGGTGTTGCTGGCGTAGATGATGACCGTACTGATGGTGGCCGGGCCGGTGAGCAGCGGAATGGTGAGCGGCACCACGGCGACGCTGGCGCGGTCGGCAGCTTCTTCCACTTCGTCGCTGGTCGATTTGGTGGCGCCGGTCTTGGCGTTGAGCATGCTGATGGCCGAAATCAGCAACAGCATGCCGCCGCCGACCTGAAACGAGGCGATGGAGATGCCGAAGAAGTGCAGCAGGTCGGCACCCACCACGGTGCTGATGGCGATGACGAGAAAGGCCGAAATCGAGCTGACGACGATGGTTTTTTTCTTCTGCTCGGGGGTGAAGCTCTCGGTGAACAGAATGAAAAAGGGGATGATGCCCAGCGGGTTGACGATCGCCAGCAACGCGATCAGAGGTTTGACCAGATTCATCGAGACGGGGAGGAGTGCGCGCTGCGCATTATCCCCCCGGCGCCAGGGCGTGGCGAGGCCGCGCAGCGCGCCGCGGGTCAGATCACCCGCGAGTAGCGCGGCTGCAGCAACTGCTCGCGCGGCTGGTGCAGGTAGCCGTCGAACTGCATGGCCACCACCCGCACCAGCAGGCGCCCCTGCGGCGTGACGCGCACCTGCAGGCCGTCGGCGCCCTCGCGCGTCACCAGCCCGGCGTCTTCCAGGGGCTTGAGGCGCAGCAGGTCGGCGGCAAAGGTGGTCTGCGGGTCCACACCGTAGGCGGCGGCCAGAGCGGGCAGGTCGAGGTGGAAGTCGCACATCAGGCGCTGGATGGCCTCGCGCCGCAAGTGATCTTCGGGAGTGAGGTGCATGCCACGGGCGGTGGGCAGCTTGCCGAAGGCCAGCATCTCGGTGTATTCGTCGATGGTCTTGGCGTTCTGCGCGTAGCAGCTGCCGACATTCGAGATGCTGGAGACGCCAAAGGCCAGCAGATCGAGCTCAGCCTGGGTGGAATAGCCCTGGAAGTTGCGATGCAGCTTGCCGTCGCGCTGGGCGCGGGCGAGTTCGTCGTCAGGCTTGGCGAAATGATCCATGCCGATGTATACGTAGCCCGCGTCTTGTAGCCGCCGGATGGCCAGGCCCAGCAGGCCGAGCTTGACTTCGGCCGAGGGCAGGTCGTCGGCGTTGATGCGGCGTTGCGGCTTGAAAATGTGCGGCAGGTGGGCGTAGCTGTAGAGCGAGAGCCGATCGGGCGACAGGTCCATGACCTGATCGAGGGTGCGGGCGAACGACTCCAGATTCTGGAACGGCAGGCCGTAGATGAGGTCGAGACTGATGGAGCCGAAGCCGTGGGCGCGCGCGGCGTCGATGACCAGCCGGGTTTCGTCCACGCTCTGGATGCGGTTGACCGCCTGCTGCACCTCGGGGGCGAAATCCTGCACCCCCACGCTCATGCGGTTGAAGCCGAGGCTGGCGAGATGCGCCACGCGCTTGGCGTCCACCTTGCGCGGGTCGATCTCGATGGAGAATTCGCCGCCGGGCTGCAGCTCGAAGTACGCGCGCGTCATGTCCATGAGCCGTGCCGCCTCGTCGTCATTCAAAAACGTGGGGGTGCCGCCGCCCCAGTGCAGCTGCGTCACCGGCAGGCGGGTCTGCAGGATGCCCGCGATCAGCTTGAGTTCCTGCTCCACGCTGTCGAGATAGGGCGCGGAACGGCCATGATTCTTGGTGGGAATCTTGTTGCAGCCACAGTAGTAGCACAGCGTCTCGCAGAACGGCACATGGAAATAGAGCGACACCGGCTCGTCGGGGCGCTGGGCGCGGCGGCGCAATTCCTCGGCGTAGTCGCGCGGGCCGAAACCCGAGTGCATGCGGTCGGCCGTGGGGTAGGAGGTGTAGCGCGGGCCGGCGATGTCGAAACGTTGCAGCAGCTCGGGCTGGAAGTCGAGAGATTGATTCATCATAATGATTGAATGTTTGCGCAAAGCTCGGCCTGGGGCCTTGACCTACCGCAAGAGAAGGTGACGCCGCCGCGGGTTTTGCTGCAGCGCAAAACCAACACCCGTGCCGTGTCAGCGCTGCCGTAGGGAGGCATGAAGGGGGGAATGGACTATCCTGCGTCGCGCGTTCATCCGCGCGGTCGTGTGCCGCTTTTGCTCATGCAGACAGACTCTTCCGCTTCGCCCGAACACAAGTCCGGCATCGCCGCACTCAGCCTGGGTGCACTGGGCGTGGTGTATGGCGACATCGGCACCAGCCCGCTCTACGCCTTTCAGACGGCGTTCAGCCCCGATCATGGCGTGCCGTACAGCCCGGATAACATTCTGGGCGTGCTGTCGCTGATTTTCTGGGCCCTGACCCTGATCGTGCTGGTGAAGTATGTGTTGCTGGTGCTGCGCGCCGACAACGACGGCGAGGGCGGCATTCTGGCGTTGATGGCGCTGGTGATGCGCCGCTATGCCAAGGGCACGCGCGGACGCGCCGTGGCCATCGCTCTGGGGCTCATCGGCGCCTCCATGTTTTATGGCGACAGCGTCATCACCCCGGCGATTTCGGTGCTGTCGGCGATGGAAGGCCTGAGCGTGGCCACGCCGGTGTTCAACGACTGGATCGTGCCCATCACCGCGGGCATTCTGGTCGGGCTGTTCGTGGTGCAAAAACACGGCACGGCGCTGGTGGGGCGATTTTTCGGCCCGGTCATGCTGCTGTGGTTCACCGCCATCGGCCTGCTCGGGCTGGCGCAGATCGTGCACAACCCCGGCGTGCTGCTGGCCATCAACCCGTATTACGGCGCCGAGTTGTTCATGCGCGAGCCCGGGGTGGCGCTCATTCTGCTGGGGGCGGTGTTTCTGGTGCTGACCGGCGGCGAGGCGCTGTACGCCGACATGGGGCACTTCGGCCGCAAGCCCATTCAGCTGGCCTGGATCGGCTTGGTCATGCCCGGGCTGGTGCTCAACTACTTCGGACAGGGCGCGCTGGTGCTGGCGCACCCCGAGGCGACCAAAAACCCGTTCTTCTATCTGGCGCCGCACTGGGCGCTGTGGCCTTTGTTGCTGCTGGCCACGGCGGCCACCATCATCGCCTCGCAGGCGGTGATCACCGGGGCCTATTCCATCACCACGCAGGCCATCAAGCTGGGCTACCTGCCGCGCATGCGGGTGCTGTTCACCAACGAAAGCAACCAGGGGCAGATCTATGTGCCCTTCATCAACTGGCTGCTGCTGATCTTCGTGATTCTGCTGGTGCTGAGCTTCAAGACGGCGGAAAACCTCGCCGCGGCCTATGGCATCGCCGTGAACATCACCATGATCGTCACCACGGCGTTTTGCTGGATGATCGCGCAGCACCGCTGGGGCTGGAGCGCGGCGCGGGCCAACGGCGTGTTCGGCCTGTTCGCCCTCATCGACCTGGCCTTTCTGGCGTCGAATGCGCTGAAGATCGACCACGGCGGCTGGTTCCCGCTGCTGTTCGGCGCGGTGGTCTACACCCTGCTGGCCACCTGGAAGCGGGGCCGCGCCCTGCTGCGCCGCCAGCTCGAGGAGCATGCGCTCAACCTGCAGGATTTCGTCTCCAGCCTGTCCACCTATCCGCCCACGCGGGTGGAGGGCACGGCCATCTACCTCACGCCCAGCAGCAACACCGTGCCGCATGCGCTGCTGCACAACCTCAAGCACAACAAGGTGCTGCACGAGCGGGTGATTTTTCTGTCGGCGCAGACCATGGACGTGCCGCACGTGCCGCCTGAGCAGGGTATCAAGCTCACGCCGCTGGAGGAGGGCATCTACCTGCTGCACGTCGAACTGGGCTTTCAGGACGAGCCCGACATCCAGCGCCTGCTCAAGGAATGCGAGCGCTTGTACGGCCTGGAATTCCAGTTGATGGAGACCTCGTTCTTCCTCGCGCGCCAGACCATCATTCCGTCCAAGCTGCCAGGCATGGCAGTGTGGCGTGAAGTGCTATTCTCGTGGATGAGCCGGAACGCGCAGGATGCGTCCGACTACTTCCGTATCCCGCCCAACCGCGTGGTCGAGCTGGGCACGCAGGTCGAAATCTGAGCCGCGACGGCGCAGCACGCCGGGCGCTGTGCGATTTTTCACGCCAAGGACTTCGGCGTGATGCGATTGGGGGTTGCCGCCCTTGTGCGGCGCCACTTTGGTGTCGATGATGCGGGCATGGTTGATGCTTTGTTGTCGTGACCGTACCCCCCGGCAGGGGTGCTTTCAGGAGGACGCCATGCTTGCCGTAGCCGCTTACAAGACCGTGTTCGATGTCACCGCCGTGGAACGCAAATTGCACGGCATGGGCCCGGATGCCAACGAGCATCTGCGCGGCACCTACCAGCGCATGCTGGCCACCGGCGGTGAGCGTCTGACCATCAAGCCGCAGGACGCGCCGCAGATGGAGCAACTCTGCGCCGAACTGCCCAACTTCGGCGCACCGCTGCGCGACATCCAGCGCAGCCTGGCGCTGTGCGCCGACAGCCGCGACCCGGTGGAGATCATGCCCATGCTGCTGCTGGGCGACCCCGGCATCGGCAAGACCCATTTCGCCCGCCGCGTCTCGGCGCTGCTCGGCACCACCTGCGCCGTGGCGCCCATGAATGCGCTGACCGCGGGCTGGATTCTGTCGGGCGCTTCCTCGCAGTGGAAGAACGCGCGTCCCGGCAAGGTGTTCGACACCCTGGTGGGCGGCGAATACGCCAACCCGGTGCTGGTGATCGACGAGATCGACAAGGCCGCGGGCAACGCGCAGTACGACCCGCTGGGCGCGCTCTACAGCCTGCTCGAAGCCGACACCGCGCGCAGCTTCACCGACGAATTCGCCGAGGTGCCGATCGACTGCACCAGCGTGGTCTGGATCGCCACCGCCAACGACGCCAGCCACATCCCCGAGCCCATTCTCAACCGCCTCAACGTCTACGACATCGCCGCGCCGGACGCCGAGGGCACGCGGCAGATCGCCGCCAACCTGTACCGCGAGATTCGCGGCAGCCACGACTGGGGCACAGCCTTCCCTGAGCAGCCGGGCGAGGCCGTGCTCGACGTGCTGCAGCAGTGCAAGCCGCGCGAGCTGCGCCGCCTGCTGCTGGGCGCCTTCGGCGCGGCCAAGCTCGACGGCCGCGCCGAACTGCAGCCGCGCGACGTCGACTTCGAGCGGCTGCGGCGCCCGTCACGCATCGGCTTCATGCATTGAGAAGGTGTGAACAAATCCGCCATATCCCCGCATCGCGCCGCAAGGGCCCCACTCGGCGTTGCGATCGGTGGTGTTAGTACGCGCCTTGCCGACCGGCACGGCTGTGCTTGGCGCCTTGATTGGAACCCTTGGCGCACGCTGCTTGGCCACGCCGGATGCATTCACACCTTCTGACGAGCATCAGCCCAGCAAGGGCCCGACCACGCGCTGCAGCCGTTCCGTGGTCCACGCCGGGTGCGGGTCGTTCCAGCCGTTGTTCGCCAGCCGTCCGGCGCGGTCGATGACAAAGCTCACCGGAATGCGCCAGATGCGGCCATAAGCGCCGAACCACGGGCTGGGCAGCAGCCCCACCGGAAACGCCAGCGTCTCGGCCACCGCCCGCACCTGCGCCAGGCGGTCCGGTCCGTCCAGGCAGAAGCCGAGCACGCGCAAGCCCTGCGCCGCGTGCGCCGCGGCGTAGTGCGACAGCAGCGGCAGCTCGTCCCGGCAGGGGTCGCACCAGGTCGCCCAAAAGGTGAGGATGACCACCTCTCCGCGCATGTTGGCGGTGGACAGGGTGAGGCCGTCCAGGGTGTGCAGGACCGCTATCGGGGCGGGCTGGCCGACGGTCAGGGTGTCGGCCCGGGCCGCGCCGGTGACCAAGCCCGCGGCAGCCAACCCGCACCGCGCGCCGTGCAGCAGCAAGCGCCGCCGCGTCAGGGCGGCGGGCAGGGCGCAGGCGCGGGGCTGGGGCTTCACACCGACTCAGAAGGTGTGAATGCATCCGGCGTGGCCGAGCAGCGCGCCCCAAGGGTTCCAATCAAGGCGCCAAGCACAGCCGTGCCCGTCGGCACGGCGCGCATTGGCAACGCCGAGTGGGGCCCTTGGGGCGCGATGAGGGGCCATGGTGGATTCGTTCACACCTTCTCAATGCTGCATGCCGGGCATGGAATGCATGTCCATGCCCTTCATGTCACCCTTCATCTCGCCGGGGCCGGAGGCGGTGGGCTTGCGCACCTCGAAGTCGACGGTCACAGTCTGGCCGCCAGCGAACTTCAGGGTCACGGGCACCTTCTGCCCGGGTTCGATGCCGGGCTTGGGGTCCATGAGCATGATGTGATAATCACCTGGGGTGAACGCCATGCTCTTGTGCGGGGCGATGGCGATGGCATCGACATGCACCATGTTGGACATGCCGTTCTTGTTCACCGTCTGGTGCAGCATGACCATGCCGTACTTCGGGCTGGAGGCGCCGATGAGCTTGACCTCCTTGGCGGTGTCGTTGGTGACCTTGGCGTAACCGCCGGCCGGCAGGCCCGCAGGCAGCCAGCGAATCCAGGCGTCGGTCACCTGGATGCCCGCGGCGAAGGCGGAACCGAGCAGCCCCAGGCTGAGCGCGCCTGCGGCAAGACCGCGCAGGGCGGCGCGGGACAGGGAAGAACGTGAAGGCATGGTGAACTCCGGTAGTAGGAAAACAGGTGAGAGCTTAGAACGCGGTGCTGATGCCCAGGCTGGCGGTCCAGTGTGGGAAGAGCTGGACACCGTCGAGCTGGCTGTAGATCGGCAGCTGCACAAACCCGTAAGCCTGCCAGCCTTTGGCCACGGTCACCGACAGCCCGGGGCTGAGGTAGGCCACGGTGCCCGCGGTGTCGGCGGTGTCGGCCAGCGCGCCCTGGTCGTGGCTCTTGTGCGTGAGATTCACCTGCAGCTGCGGCACCCAGTCGGGATGGGCCTCGTAGCGCACGCCGAAGCTCAAGCTGGCGAGGTTGCCCGGGCGGTAGTCGGCGCCGGGGGCATCGAGCCGGTGCGCCACCGCCGCCAGAAACTGGCCGTTGACGAAGCCGTCGAAGTCCTGGCTGATGGCCTGGTAGTAGTAGGCCCCGGCGATCAGGTCGGTGCTGCCGGTGCCGGGCTGCAGGCTGGTGTCCACCAACTGCCCGGCGCTGGGCCCGCTGGAGAAGGCGATGGGGTTGCGGCCCACGGTGCCCGTGCCGTCGGCGTTGGGCCCACCGTACCGCCCCGTGGGCAGCTTGACGCCGAGTTGCACGCCGAGGTTGTGCGAGGGCAGCAAACCCTGATAACTGCCGATGAGCTTGATGTCACCCAGCCCGCGCAGCGTGGCACTGCTGAGGTTGTCGGCGGTGAGCTGATCGGGCGTGGCCGCGCCGTAGGTGCTGTGGCTGCGGTCGATGTAGGGGACCTGCAGGTTGACCGACCAGTCGGCGTTCGGGCTGTAGCTCAGCCCCAGGGTGGTGTAGCGGTTGATGGTGTCGTGCTCCACCTCCTGCCCGGCCGCGGGGTTGAGGCTGGCGACCTGCGCTGCCGACACGCTGCTGGTGCCGCTGCGCAACTGGCTCTGGTTGATGTAATCGGTTTGCAGGTTGATCCGCCAGCCGGAGGCGGCGGAATAGCCCATGGCGGCATCGGTGCTCAGACTGCAGCCACAGGTGGCGCAGGCCTGCGCCGACAGTGGCGCGGCAAGGGCAGACAGGCCGCAGACGGCGGCGAGCCAACGCGACACGGGTGTGGGAGAAACGGGACGGACGGGGGACGCGGACGCGCGACGGCGGCCGGGGACAGACAGCGACATGCCATGCTCCTGAAAACGGTTCGGCAGGCCCGCGGCAGGCGCGAGCCAGAGCGGCACCGCGCGCAAGCGCGGGCCGGACACGACGGGTTCAGGACAGACGCGGCGGGGCGCGCGAGGGTGGTGTGGTGTGCGCTCGCGGCAGCAGGCGCAGCGTATCCGCCGGGGCGGCGGCCAGAGTACGGCCGCCGTCGGCAGGGGCCGGGTGCAGGCTCGGTGCAGGGGGCGGCGCCAGCGGGCCGCCAGGTGCTGCGCCCAGGGCCGCTGGGTTGAGCAGCACCAGCAGGCTGTGCGCCGGAGCCGTGCCGGGCGCGGCGTGTGGCACCTGCGCTTGCGCCGCCGCCGGTGGTGCCGCCATGCGGGTGGCCGCAGTCGCTACCGCTCCGGGGCCTTGCGCCGCGGTGGCGCAATACGGCAGCGCAACCCAGCGCGCTGCCGGTTGCGCCGCCCAGGCCAGCGGCTGCAACAGCAGCGTCCACAGCACCAGCCAGATCAGGCGGGTGCGGCGGCGCAGAGCGGGCAGGAGCAGGGCGGGGGCGCGCATGACAAAACGTGGGTTGATCGCATGGTAGCGAGGCGATGCAACATTGCGATGCAACAAAACGTGACACCGGCTTCGGTGATAAGCGCCACCGACGTGGCGCGTTCAGCCCGCGATGTGCAGCACCAGGCCGGCCACGGTCAGCAGGTCGGCCGCCAAGGCGATGGCCACACCCCACAGCAGCGGGCGGCCGCCAAAGCGCTGCCCCAGCCAGCCGCCCATGACGAGAAAGGCCAGGTTGGCGGCAACCAGGGCCGCCCAGGGCGCCGTCCAGGCGCCGATGAGCAGGCAGACGAGGGCGCCGGTAAAGCCGCTGGCTGTGGCCACGGCCGTGGTGCGCAGTGCGCTCCAGACCGAGGCCGGGCCCAGACGGCTGCGCAGCAGCCGTTGCGGGGCGGGCAGGTTGAGCTCGCGCGCGGCGTGGCTCAGGTCTTGCCGCAGCCGGGCATACTCGGCGGCCAGCAGCGGCAGCGCGCCGCCGAAGCCCGACACCAGCGCCACGCGCAACGCCAGGTTGGCGTCCAGCGGCCGGTGCCCCAGCACCTGCGACCCGGCGAGCAGCAGCGCGGTGGACATGCCGTCGGTCAGGCCGATGATCACCGGGAAGAGTTCGGCCGCGATCCAGCCGGTCGGCAGCTTCACAGCGTGTTACTCGGGGCTGCGCGGCCGCGGGGCGTCGATGACCTGATCGCCCGCCGAGATCTCCAGAATGCCGTGCACCATGGCCCCGCTGTGCTCGATGGCGCCGACCAGCGCGGCGTAGTCGATGTCGTCGCCGACCACGGTGATGATGGTGCTGATGGTTTCCATGTCCACTTCTTCGACGTGGATGGTGAACGCGGTGACACCACGCACCGGGTCGATGGCGGCGGCGACATCGAGCAGGCTGGGCTGGGCAAAGGCTTTGTCCACATCGAGGACGAGGCGGCGGATGCGCATGGCGGGCTCCTTTCGCCCCTACCATAGCGGCATGCTCTCCATTCATCCACCCACCCCCCGGCCCTACACCCGCGCGGCGCAACTGCCCGAGCTGCTACAAAAACGCATCGTCATCCTCGACGGCGCCATGGGCACCATGATCCAGCGCTTCAAGCTCAGCGAGGCGCAGTACCGTGGCGAGCGCTTCAAAGCCTGGCCGCGCGACGTCAAGGGCAACAACGAGTTGCTCAGCCTGACGCAGCCGCAGATCATCCGCGACATCCACGAGGGCTATCTGGCCGCGGGTGCCGACCTGGTGGAGACCAACACCTTCGGCGCCACCACGGTGGCGCAGGACGACTACGGCATGGCCGAGTTGGTGGACGAGATGAACGAGGCCTCGGCGCGGCTGGCGCGCGCCGCTTGCGACAAGTTCAGCACCCCGGACAAGCCGCGCTTCGTCGCCGGTGCCCTCGGCCCCACGCCCAAGACGGCGAGCATCAGCCCGGACGTCAACGACCCCGGCGCGCGCAATGTCGATTTCGAAACTCTGCGCGTCGCCTACGCGCAGCAGGTGCGGGCGCTGCTGCGCGGCGGCGCCGACGTGCTGCTGGTGGAAACCATTTTCGACACCCTCAACGCCAAGGCGGCGCTGTTCGCCATCGACGAAGTGTTCGAGCAGAGCGGCGAGCGTCTGCCCATCATCATCAGCGGCACCGTCACCGATGCCTCCGGGCGCATCCTCTCCGGGCAGACGGTCAGCGCGTTCTGGGCCAGCGTGCGCCACGCTCAGCCGCTGGCCGTGGGGCTGAACTGCGCGCTGGGCGCGGCGCTGATGCGGCCGTACCTGCAGGAGCTGGCCAAGGCCGCGCCCGACACCTTCATCTCCTGCTATCCCAACGCCGGGCTGCCCAACCCCATGAGCGACACCGGCTTCGACGAAACGCCGGAGGTCACCTCGCGGCTGCTGCACGAATTCGCCGCCGAAGGTCTGGTGAACATCGTCGGCGGCTGCTGCGGCACCACGCCGGATCACATCGCTGCCATCCAGGCTGCGGTGAAGGACGAAGCGCCCCGCACGCGGCGCCGCGCCGGGTTCTACGCCGACGCGGCCTGATTCACCCGCGCCGTCGCGGGGTTTGCCCCGCGCGCCGCACGTACGGCAACGGCCGGGGCAAAATCGGCCATCCACCCCACTCTTGCAGGAGACCCAAGATGCAACTGCCCGATATCCGCGTCGGCGACCGCTGGGTGTTCGTCACGCGCACGCAGGACGAAGCCGAGCGCGGCGAGCCCGGCCTGGTGATGGCCAACCACGTCACCCATATCGCGCCCAACGGCGAGGTGCATGTCGAGGTGCAGCGTACCAACAAGGCCGACGCGCCGGTGCTGAAGAACATCTACTCCCGGCAGTTCGACCTGCTGTCGCGCGAGATCGTGCCGGGTGAGGCCATCCAGTACAGCCCGGCGTTTCCGCAGTTCGACTTCCCGCTGCGCGTGGGCAAGAACTGGAAGGACACCGTGACCCAGAGCCAGCCCGAGTGGGAATTGCACACCAAGCTCGGCGTGAGCGTGAGCGTGGAGGCGGAGCAGATCGTCACGGTGCCCGCGGGCACGTTTCACACCTTCCGGCTGCAGGGCCACTACACCGCGGCGCAGGCCACGGTGATGACGCATTACTGGTACGCACCGGCCGCCGGGCGCGCGGTCAAGGGTGTCGAGGACACGCTGTCGATCAACGGCGTGCGCACCCGGCTGATCTACGAGCTGCAGTCGCTCAACCGGCTGCGGGTTTGAGGCGAGCCCCGGCGCAGACGCTCAAGGCGTGTCCACCGGGCTGACGTGCACGCCGACCTTCAGCGTGTGCTCGCCGCCACCGCGGATGACGCCGCGCAGGGGGGAGACGTCGGCAAAGTCGCGGCCCATGGCGATGCGCACATAGTCGGCTGCGGGCTGGCGGTTGTTGGTCGGGTCGAATTCCACCCAGCCGTTCACCGGACACCACACCGCCACCCAGGCGTGCGAAGCATCGGCGCCGACGAGCTGCTCCTCGCCGGGCTTGGGGCGCGAGCGCAGATAGCCGCTGATGTAGCGTGCGGCCAGCCCCAGGCTGCGCAGCGCCGCGATCATCACATGGGCGTAGTCCTGGCAGACCCCGGCACGAAGTTCCAGCGCCTGCGGGGCGCGGGTCTGCACCTCGGTGCTCTCGGGGTTGTAGGTGAAATCGGCGTGGATGCGCTGCATCAACTCGCGGGCGCCGTCGAGCAAGGGCCGGCCAGCGGGGAAACTGGGCTGGGCATAGGCGGCGGCGGCGGCAAACAGCGGCGCGAAGTGGGTGCCGAAGGTGTATTCGGCTTCGGCCACATACGGCCTGCCGGCGCGGTAGAGCAGTTGCTCGCGCACGCTGTCCCACGCCGGGCTGGCGGCCCAGTCGGGGGCGTCGGGGGCGCGCACCCGCACCAGGCTGACGGCGCGCACGGTGAGGGTGTCGTGCGGGCTGTAGTAGGCGAAGAACTCGCGGGCGTTGCCGAACACGTCGACGTCGCTGCGGCGGTGGCCGGGCTCGGGGTGGATGTCGCAGACGAAGTCCAGCCGCTGCTGCGCCGGATGGTCGAGCGGGCAGAGGTGGGCGAGGTGGTGCGCCAGTTCCACCGGCGTGGCGTAGGTGTAGGCGGTTTCGTGCACCACGCGATAGAGCACGGCCTGGGGCGGGGTGGCGGCGCCGGGGGGCGCAGGGGTGTTCATGCGGCGCTTGCGGTGGGTCAGTAGCCGCCCAGGGTACGGTCCGGGGCGTCGGCGTGGGCGAAGTAGCGGCGGCTGATGTCGTCGGACAGGCGCCAGGCGCCGTCGATGGACTGGTTCAGCGTCAGGTCGAGCCAGGCATAGTGCCGCTCGCTGGTGTGGGTGCACAGCTCGGGCAGATGCCAGTCGTCCGGGTCGGGGGCCAGGGCGAGCAGCGCGGCCTTGTCGGCGGCGTCGCCGGGCAGCTTGGCCATGCGGGCGCGCAGGGTTTGCGCCACCCAGCCCAGGGCGCGGGGATTTTCGCGGTCGAGCATGAGCAGGTCGAGCAGGGGCGGAATTTCCAGCCGCTTCTGGTAGAGCGCGCGATAGGTGATGGTGCTGTCGAACAGCGCCAGCAGCAGGTTGAAGCCGCTGTCGGTGTGCACCGCGCCGCTGCGAAAGGCGATACTCAGCGCTTCGCCCAGCAGCATGAGGCGCTCGATGTGGCGGCCGATGCTCAACAGCCGCCAGCCGTCGTCGCGGGTCATGCGGTCGGTCTGCGCGCCGGTGATGGCGCTGAGAATCTCGGTGAGCTGCTCCAGGCCGCGCAGCGCCTGGGTGGACTGCAGGTCGTCGCGGCGTGTCGCGGCGGGCAGCAGGTCGAGCGCGGTGGCCGAGGCGATCCACTGCCGATGATCGCCGCCCAGGCGCTCGCGCACCTGCGTCGCGGCGCGGCCCAGCGCCTGGATGTTCTGCACGATGCCCCCGGCATGCTGCCCCGGCGTGAGGCCGCGCACGATGCAGCGCTCGAAGCCCTGGGGGTTGTCGGCGAGTTGCGGCGCCTCGGTGGCGATGAGGCCGGCATTGCGGCACCATTGGTCGAGCATGGTGCACACGGCCGGGCCCATGTCGTCGTCACCCGACAGGGCGCGTAGGGTGATGCGCGCCAGGCGGGCGCTGTACTCGGCGCGCTCGCAGTAGCGGCCGAGCCAGAACAGGTTTTCCGCGGCGCGGCTGGTGACCACGCGGTGATGGTTGATGAGGTCCTGCGGCCGCATGGGTGCGGGCAGCAGGGTGGAGTCGTCCACGGCGTCGCCGGTGATGACCCAGGCGTCCTGGCTGCTGCCGCCGCGCTGCATCGACACGGTGTTGCCGCCGCGTGGCGCGGTGCGCACCAGTCCGCCGGGCAACACGCGCCAGCCGCCCTGGCCGTCGGCGATAGCGTAGACGCGCAGCATGGCGGCGCGCGCCGCGAGGCGGCCGTCGCTCCACACCGGCACATGCGGCAGGGGCTGGTATTGCTGCAGGGTGACGCGGGCCGGGTCGTTGTGCACGCGCTCGCGCCAAGGCGGCAGCTGGCCGTAGTCCAGGCTGGCCATGACCGTGGGCTCGAAGCCGCATTCGGCGTGCACCGGCTTGATGACCCAGGCGCGCAGGTCGTCCAGCGGCGCGTCGCACACCCCCGGCTCGCCGCACCACCAGGTGGGCAGCGACGGCAGCTTGAGCGCCTCGCCCAGCAGGGTTTGGCACAGCTTGGGCAGAAAGCCCTGCACCGCGGGCGATTCGAGAAACCCGGCGCCCAGGGCATTGGCCACCAGCACATGCCCGGCGCGCACCGCCTGCAGCAGTCCGGCCACGCCCAGCATCGAATCGGGGCGCAGCTCCAGCGGGTCGCAAAAGCTGTCGTCCAGCCGCCGCAGCACCACATGCACTGGCTCCAGGCCACGCAGGGTTTTGAGATACAGCCGGTCTTCGCGCACCGTCAGGTCGCTGCCCTCGGCCAGGGTAATGCCGAGGTAGCGCGCCAGATACACCTGCTCGAAGTAGGTCTCGCTGTACGGGCCGGGGGTGAGCAGCACCACGCGGCTGCCGACGCCGCCGGGCGACAGCCGCAACAGCGTGTCCATCAGCAGCCGGTAGCTGGCGGCCAGGCGCTGCACCTTGAGCTGGGTGAAGGCGTCGGGGAACAGGCGCGAGATGAGAATGCGGTTTTCCAGCAGATACCCCAGGCCCGAGGGCGCCTGCACCCGCTGGTTGACCACGCGCCAGACGCCGTCGGGGCCGCGCGCCAGATCGAAGGCGGCGATGTGCAGCCAGACGTTGCCCGGCGGCGCATGGCCGTGCACCGCGCGCAGATAACCCGGATGGCCCTGCACCAGGGCGGGCGGCAGCAGGCCTTCCTTCAGGGTGCGCTGCGGCCCGGTGTAGATGTCGGCGAGGATGGCGTTGAGCAGCGCCGCGCGCTGCGCCGCTCCGCTGGAGATCTGCTTCCAGGCGGCCGCATCGATGAGTAGCGGGAACAAGTCGACCGACCACGCCCGCACCGCCTGGGCGGCGTCGGCGTGGACGTTGTAGGTCACGCCGTCGTCGTGAATCTGCTGCAGCAGTTGCTGCTGGCGCGCGCCCAACGAGTCGAAGCCGCCGGGACCGATCTGGCGGAAGAATGCGTCCCAGAGCGGGGCGAGCGGGGTGCCGGTTTCGCCGTCGGCAATCTTGCCGCGCAACTCGTCCCAATGCCCCGGAATGACGGCGGACGCCAGATCGCGGGCGAGCGCGGCGCACTCGTCGCCCGGATCGGCGCGGCCCTGGGTGGAGGTTTGAAACAGACTGGCCATATGGCATTGTGGCATGACGGCGGCGGCCCGCAGCGCCCGGGCCACCCCCGAATCCGGTCAGGCTTCAGGTCGGAGCGCGCAGGTCGAGGGTGAAGGGAAATTCCAGGCTGGGGCGGGGCGGCGTCACCCGCATGCGCCCGGGCGTGTGGCCCATGCGGAAGAAGCGCGCCAGGCGGCGGCTCTCGGCCTCGTAGGCGTTGATGGGGAACACCGTGGGATTGCTGCCGCCCGGGTGTTCGACGTGATACTGACAGCCGCCCAGCGAGCGCTGCATCCAGGTGTCCACCAGATCGAAGGTCAGCGGCGCATGCACGCCGATGCTGGGGTGCAGCGCCGACGGCGGCAGCCAGGCGCGGTAGCGCACGCCGCAGACGAATTCGCCGCTGCGTCCGGTGGGCTGCAACGGCACGGCCTGGCCGTTAACGGTGAGCACATGGCGGCTGTCGGTCAGGCCGCTGACCTTCACCTCCAACCGCTCCAGCGACGCGTCCACATAGCGCACGGTGCCGCCGGCGGCGCCTTCCTCGCCCATCACATGCCAGGGTTCCAGCGCCAGGCGCAGTTCCAGCTTGATGCCGCGGGTGGCGTAATCGCCCAGCAGCGGAAAGCGGAAGCTGTGGTGCGGGGCGAACCATTGCGGGTCGAAGTCGAACCCGGCCTCGCGCAACTCGGTGAGCACGTCGTCGAAGTCCAGGGCGATGAAGGTCGGCAGCAGAAAGCGGTCGTGCAGGGCGGTGCCCCAGCGCTGCAGCGGCGCCACGTAGGGTTGCGCCCAGAAGCGGGCAATGAGGGCGCGCAGCAGCAGTTGCTGCACCACGCTCATGCGGGCATGCGGCGGCATCTCGAAGGCGCGCAGTTCCAGCAGGCCGAGGCGCCCGCTGGCCGAGTCCGGGCTGTAGAGCTTGTCGATGCAGAACTCGGCGCGGTGGGTGTTGCCGGTGACGTCGATGAGGATGTTGCGCAGGGTGCGGTCGACCAGCCAAGCCGGAGCCTCTGCGCCAAACCGCCCACGGTTGGCCCGCAGCTCGGTGAGGGCGATTTCGAGTTCGTACACCTGATCGTCACGCGCTTCGTCCACCCGCGGCGCCTGGCTGGTGGGGCCGAGGAACAAGCCGCTGAACAGATAGCTCAAGGACGGATGGTTGTGCCAGTAGGCGATCAGGCTGGCGAGCAGGTCGGGGCGGCGCAGAAACGGGCTGTCGGCCGGGGTGGCGCCGCCGAGCACGATGTGGTTGCCGCCACCGGTGCCGGTGTGGCGGCCGTCGAGCATGAACTTCTCGGCGCCCAGCCGTGTCTCGAACGCCGCCTGGTACAGAAACTCGGTGTGATCGACCAGCTCGGCCCAGTTGTGCGCCGGGTGGATGTTGACTTCGATGACCCCAGGGTCGGGCGTGACCTGCAGCAGGTTGAGCCGCGGGTCACGCGGCGGCGGGTAGCCTTCGAGCACCAGCCGCACCCGCAGGCGCTCGGCGGTGGCCTCGATCGCCGCCAGCAGGTCGAGATAGTCGTCGGCGCTGGCCAGTGGCGGCATGAACACGTACAGAATGCCGCCGCGCGCTTCCACGCACAACGCGGTGCGCACGATCCACGCTGCCGATTCGAACCGGGCTGGCGGGCGGCCAGGGTCGGCGAAGCGCTGCCCGCCGGGGCTGGCGCTCTGTTTTGGTGCGTCCGCTTCAGGCTCTTGCACCCCGACGGTGCCGCCTTCGGCATAGCCGCCCCCCAGGCGGTGCATGGGGCCGTACTGGGCGCGCAGCCGGGCGGCGTCGGGCAGGGCGCTGCGCCGGGCGAACGGGTCTTGCGGCCAGTCGGCCAGACGGTCACCCGCCGTGGCCCAGGGCAACGAGTCCAACGGCAGGCGCCAGCCCATGGCCGAGTCGCCGGGAATGAGGTACATGCGCTCGTCGCGGAAGAACCAGGGGCCGGACACCCAGCGGGCGCCGCGCAGCGCCGGGTCGCCGGGGTCGCGCCGCAGCGGCAGGGCGTAGCCGACCACGGTCTTGAGCCCCTGGTCGAACACCTTGCGCAGCCGGGCGCGTTCCAGTTCGTCATCCACCCGGGCATCGAAGGGGTCGACGTTGACCGGCAGGCGGCGCTCGCGCCACAGGTAGTACCAGGTGT
>JAKAFC010000175.1 GCA_021818065.1 Pseudomonadota bacterium | reverse complement strand
TTTCCGGCATCATCAACACCAACGTCAATTCGCTGAATTCGCTCAATGCCCTCAACAGCACGTCGAGCAGTCTGAGCACCTACATTCAGCAGCTGTCCACGGGCAAGCAGATCAACGGCCCTGCGGACAACCCGGCGGGTTACGCCATTTCGCAGCGTTTTCAGACGCAGATCAACGGCTTGAATCAGGCCGTGTCCAACGGCAACCAGGCGGTTTCTCTGGTGCAGACCGCCACCGGCGCGCTGCAGAACGAGACCAACCTGCTGCAGCAGATTCGCACGATTGCGGTGCAATCGGCCAACGGATCGAACACCGCGCAGGACCGCGCCTCGCTGCAAGGTGTGGTGTCGCAGTTGCTGGCGCAGGTGCAGACCATTGCCACGCAGACCCAGTTCAACGGTCAGAACCTGCTCGACGGCAGCTTCAGCGGCCAGCAGTTCCAGGTGGGCGCCAACGCCAACCAGATCATCAACGTGTCGGTGGCCAACGCCAACTCCAATGCCATCGGCAACAACGTCATGGGGACCAGCGGCACTATTTACAGCTCCACGGGCGCGGCGGGCAGTAACGGCTACGCTGCGGGCCAAGCCTTCACCATCACTAGCGGAGCGGGGGCATTCACGGCGGGGACTGTGACGGTTTCGGGTTCGGCGGGTGCGTCCGGCGTTGCTGTGACGGCAACCGAGTCGGCGGCCAATGTCGCCGCCTCCATCAACGCCATCAGTCAGCAGACCGGCGTGACCGCCACGGCCAACACCAGCGTGGCGTTCACCGTCACCACCGGCAGCTTCAGCTTCAGCATCGGCAACGGCGACACCACCACGGGGGGGCAGACCAACGCTGTGAACATTTCGGCCAACGTCACCAGCCTGGATCCCACCGGCCTGAGCGGCCTGGTGTCGGCGATCAACGGCTCCACGGCACAGACCGGCATCGCCGCCAGCGTCAACTCCAGCAATCAGCTTGTGCTGACGCAAAGTCAGGGAGAGAACATCTCCATCACTGGGTTCACCGGGGGCGGCACGCTGGCCGCGGGTGGCACCACGGTCTCGAGTGCCAACCAGACGGCGCTGGTGCAGGGCTTCACCCAGTTGCAATCCACTCAGGGCTACTCGCTGGGTAACGGTGGTGCCATCGGTCTGAACAACATCAGCACGCTGTCGGCGGTGTCGACGGTGGACGTGTCGTCGGTGCAGGGGGCGAACCAGGCGCTGTCCATCATCGACCAGGCGATCAACACCCTGAACCAGCAGGGCGGGGCGCTGGGGGCGATCCAGAACCGGATTCAGGCCTCGGTGCAGAACGTGCAGACCACGGCGACCAATCTGCAGGCGGCGCAGTCGGTGGTGCAGGATGCCAACATTGCGCAGGCCACCACGCAACTGTCGAAGTACCAGATCCTGCAGCAGGCCGGCATTTCCACCCTGGCCACGGCGAACTCGCTGCAACAGAGCTACCTCAAGCTGCTGCCGTAAGCACGCCTGAAGCGATCTCCAGAGGGTTTCCCCGGGCCACCGCGAGGTGTCCCGGGGGTTTTGCCATCTGCGGGGCGTGCGTCATTTGGAGTGTCATCTGCCTGAACTCGGAGGCATCATGGACGTTCAAAATGCAACAGGATTGTCGGCTCTGAAGCCGGTGGGCGCGGCGACCGCGACGGTCGCGCCGCTCGCCTCAGCGGCTGCGGCCGCACCGCCGGGCGCGGCGGCGCCACCGACCGCGGTTGCGGCGTCGGCAAACTCCACTCTTCCGCCCGCGGCACTCACCAAGGCGGCCGACACGCTGCAAAAGCAGGCCAACCTGCCAGCCTCCTCTGTGGCGCTGAGCGCCGGGCTCGACCCCAGCGGCGGTCATCCCGGTCAGTTGCTGGTGGAACTCAAGGACAAGCAGACGCAGCAAGTGTTCGTGCGGTACTACGTTCCCGCCGAACGGGTGGTGCAGGTGGCGGCACAGGCGGCCGACCAGCCCATGGCACCCGGCAGTTTGTTGCAGGAAAAGGCCTGAAAAGGTCGATGGCCCTACAGTTCCGCTTGGGTGTGTCGTTAAATCCAACAAGCGGCAACGCGTTCGGAGTCCAGCATGTCGTCGGTGTCCATTTCGGGGTTGGTGAGCGGGATCAATGTGCAGTCGTTGATCACGTCGCTGTCGGCGGCGTATCAGCAGCCCATCACCCTGCTGCAGAACCAGCAGCAGTCTTACCAGTCGACCCTGAGTGCCTGGGGCTCGGTGCAAAGCAGTCTGTCCAGTCTGCAATCCACGGTGGCGGGGTTGCAGAACATCACGCAACTCAACAACCGCACGGTCAACCTGAGCAACTCCAGCGCGGTGTCGGGCACGGCGAGCGCCAATGCGCCGCTCGGCACCTACTCGCTGAGCAACATCGTGCTGGCGCAGACGCAGAGCATCTACTCGAACGACTTTGCCTCGGCCAGCAACACCGCGCTGGGAACCGGCACGCTGCAGATTCAGGTGGGCAGCGGCACGGCGACGAACATCACCATCGACAACAGCAACAACTCGCTCAACGGCATCGCCGCGGCCATCAATCAATCCAATAGCGGGGTGAATGCGGCTGTTATCTACGATGGCACCGGCTATCGCCTCACCCTCACCGGCAACAACACCGGAGCGGCCAACGCCTTTACGGTGAGCACCAGCGGCGCCACCGGTGCGCTGTCCACACTGAGCTACAGCGCGGGCGCCTCCGGCGGCATGACGCAGAGCCAGGCGGCGCAGAACGCCTCGGTCAGCATCAACGGCCTGGTCGTGACCAGTGCCACCAACACGGTGAGTGGCGCCATTCCTGGTGTGAGCCTGAATCTGCTCACCGCCAGCGGCTCGACCACGCTCACCGTGGCCAATGACACCAGCGCGTTCGTCACCTCGGTGCAGAATTTTGTCAGCGCCTTCAACACCACCATGGGCACGCTGAACCAGCTCACCGCCTTCAATGGCGGCAGCGCCTCCAGCGGCACCTCGGGGCAGAACGGGCCGTTGATCGGCAACGCCGGCATCCAGACGCTGCGCACGCAGTTGCTCAACCTCATCAGCGGCCAGGGCGTGGGCACCACGCCGGGCAGCGCCTACACCTCGCTGGGCGCGGTGGGCATCAGCCTGGCGCAAGACGGCACGCTGGTGCTCAATTCCGGCACACTGGGTTCGGCGCTGCAGAGCAACTACAACGCCGTTGCCGGTCTGTTCGGGCAGGTGGGCACGGCCACCAACGCCAACGTGCAGTTCGTCGGTGCGGGCAACAACACCCAGCCCGGGACCTACGCCGTGAACGTCACCTCGGGTGCCACGCAGGCCAGCGTCAGCGCGGCCAGTGCCGTGCCCAGCGGCGGCATCGCCAGCTCGGAAACGCTGGTGTTCGGCTCCGGCGCCACCAGTGTGTCGGTGCAACTGGCGGCGGGTTCCACCATCGACGGCATGGTCAACACCATCAACGCCACCTTGAGCCAGCAGGGCTTGGGGGGCATCACCGCCATCAACAACAACGGCAGCCTGCAGTTCCAGTCGTCCGCTTACGGCAGTGCGCAGCGCTTCACGGTGGTGTCCACGCAGCCAGCGTCGGCCACCAGCACCGGGGTCGGCACCACCTTGCTCACGGCAACGGGGACGGATGTCGTTGGTTCGATCAACGGGCAGGTGGGCAGCGGCGCGGGGCAGTTGCTGACCGTCACCGGTCCGGGTGCAGCGCTGGGGCTGCAGGCCAACATCAGCGGCCAGGCAACGGGCAGCCTGGGTTCGATCACCGTGAGCCAGGGGCTGTATCAGCAGATGAACGCCATCCTGACGCAGGCGCTCAACACCCAAAGCGGGTTTGTGTCGGCGGCCACCAGCGGGCTGAACAACACCATCAAGGGCATCAACCAGCAGATCACGCAGTTGCAGAACAGCGCAGCGGCGCAGACCGCGTTGCTGCAGCAGCAATTCAACGCCATGCAGACCCAGGTGTCGCAGTTGCAGTCGGTGGGGCAGTACCTCACCGCCTTCTTCAACGCCGCCAACAACACCAGTTCCAGCAGTTCCAATTCCACTGGCGGCTGAGTGCCGCAACGCAGGAGAAACCATGAGTGCAGCCGCCGCCTTCGCCACCCGCGTTTACCGTCAGGTGGAAAACCAGGGGATTCCGGGCGAAAAGCTCTACGCCCTCGGCCTCGATGGCATTTTGGAGTACCTGCGCCGAGCCGAGGCCGCGCTGCGCAACCCGGCCGGCAAGGATTTGCCGCTCAAGGGTCAATCGCTGAGCCGCGCCAGCCAACTCGTCGAGCATCTGCTTGCCGCCTTGCCCGATGGCGCCGTGCTGGCGGAGCAGCCCGTGGGTGAACGGCTGGAGCGGGTGTATCTCTACCTGCTCAACCGTCTGGCGCAGGCCAATATCTTCGACGATCTGCAGGCCATCGAGGATTGCCGCATGGTGGTGACGGCGCTGCGCGATTCCTGGCAGCAAGGCTTGCAGCAGGCGGCGGCCTGAGGGCGCGGCGCCCGCGGTCGGCGCAGGGGGTGGCCCGGCTTTTGCTGGAATGGGACAATGCAGCGACCTGAAGTCCGGAGTTGACCCCATGGCCCCATCCGACGCATCCGCCGACTTTCCCGATTCCCGTTTCTTCGCCAGCCACCCCGATGCGCTGCATGGGGCCGTGGCCGCGGTGCAGCTCGACGGCGTGTTTCCGCTCGACTGGGTGGACGCGCTGAACCCGCCGCAGACGCTGGCCGAAGTCATGGCGGACAACAACACCCTGTTGCGTGCGCTGTTGATGCTCGATGAGCCGCCGGTGTCGCATGATGGCGACCACGGCCGCGCCGACCCCATCCAGAATCTGGAGCGCCGGGTCGATCTGCTGCTGCTGATGGCCAGCGCTGCTCTGCGCGGCCTGGGCAACCTGCCTGCCGAACGGCCCTGCGCGCTGTCGTCGCGCAAGCTGCGTTGGGCCAGCAGCGAGCCGCTGGACGTCGGTCGCAGACTCTGGGCGCGGATCTATCTGCGCCACCGTGTGGCCTTGCCCTTGCTGCTGCCCGGCCAGATCACCGAGCGCCAGCCCGATCGCGGCCAGTTCTGGCATACCCTGGAACTCGACAGCCTCGACCAGCATGTGCAGAACGATCTCGACCGGCTGATCTTCCGTCACCA
>JAKAFC010000174.1 GCA_021818065.1 Pseudomonadota bacterium | reverse complement strand
CGTCATGCTCGAAGGCAGCATCCTCAAGGCCAGCATGGTGATCGCCGGCAAGGATTGCGACGAGCAGGCCGGAGTCGAGGAAGTCGCGGACGCCACCGTGCGCTGCCTCAAGGCCACGGTGCCGGCGCTGCTGCCGGGCATCGTGTTCCTCTCCGGCGGACAGAGCGACGAGCAGGCCACCGCGCACCTCAACGCCATGAACCAGCTCGGTCCGCACCCGTGGCCGCTGAGCTTCAGCTACGGCCGTGCCATGCAGCAGGCTGCGCTCAAACTCTGGGCCAAGGACATGCAGGGCAATTTCGCCACCGCGCAAAAGACGGTGACGCAGCGCGCGCGCGCCAACGGACTGGCCGCGCTGGGCCAGTGGACGCACGGCACCTGAGGGGCGGGGTTGTCCGCAGTCGCGCGGTGCCAGCCGCGCATGCAGAACGGGCGCCTCGCGGCGCCCGTTCTCGTTCGGCTCGTACTCGTCGGCCGGATCAGTCGAAGCGCAGTTCGACCGTGGTCATCAGAGCGCCGAAGTCGAGGCTGTAGCCTGCGCGGAGGTACGTCATGGACGTGCTTGTCAGCATCACGATGCGCTCATGCAGTGGGCGGCTCGGCCCGGCGGCGCGCGACATGGCCGCGGCGCAGCACGGCGCCGGCGGCCAGCGCGGCCAGCGCCGCCAGACTCAGCAGGCCAAGACCGCCGCCGCCGCCGCTTGGGGCCGGTGGCGGCGGCGGGACTGCGGCAGTGACCGTGCGCGTCGCGGTGCCGGTGGTGTTGAAGGCGGTATTGGTGCAGGTGAGCGTGGCGGTGTAGGTGCCGGCGCTCGCGTAGGTGACGGTGACGGTGCCGCTGGTCGAGGTGCTGGGACTGGCGCCGCTGCCGAAGCTCCAGCTCAGGGTAGTGTTGCCCGGCGCACCGTTGGCCGAGCAGTTGCCGCTGAAGCTGACCGTGCCGCCGGGCTGGATGCCGACATTGCCGGCCGGCGCGCTGATCGTCGCCAGCGGCAGCGGGGCCACCGCCACCGCCGATTTGTAGGCGTTGACCAGTCCCCAGCCATAGACACCGTTGGGCGTGCCGCTGCCGTTGCTGGCGCTGTTGTTCAAGGCCAGGGCGCCGGCCTTCAGCATGCTGTACCCGTTCTGGCCGGGGAAGGCCTGATCGAGCAGAGCCAGGATCGCGGCGGTGGCCTCGGGGGTGGCCGAAGTGCCGCAGAAGGTGGCGCTGGGCGGGGTGGTGTTGTTGTTCTGGCCGAACCCGCCGACGCCGGTGACGTCGACGCAATCCACGGCGGTGAAGTCGGGTTTCTGCCGGGTGGTGATGCCGGTGGCGGGTTGTGAAAACAGTACCGGTCCTTCGGAAGCATAGGGCTCGATGGGATAGCCGCTGCTGCTGTTGGCCTGGGACTGGTCGATGGCGGTGGTGGTGATCTCGTAGGGTGCCTGCAGTGCCGACTGGCCGTAGATGCTGCCGGCCGGCGTGTTGGGCACCAGCACGAAGCTGTGGTTGTTGGCGAATACCAGCACCTTGAGATTTTTACCCGGCGTGCCGTTGCGGTAGTCGATGTGCAGCTGCAGGTTCTGCGTGCTGCCGGTGTTGTTGGTGTACTGGTTGCCCTGTACCGGCTGCGGACCGGGCGAGCTCAGCGTGCCCGGGCTGCTGCCGAGGTCGCAGTAGTTGGGCGAGGGCGGTGCGGTCGAGCTGGACGCCGGCCCGACGTTGATGCCCATGTTGCAGGCCAGGATGTCGCCGTTGGCGGCGTTGGTGAGGAACACGTCGTAGTCGTTGGGATCATTGGGCGTGGTCGCGGTCAGCGGCACCGGCCAGGTGTCGTCCCACTCGACGACGTAGGTGACGGTGTCGCCGGCGGCCACCGGAAAACTCATATAGGGCAGCGGATTGCCGGCGGTGCCGAAGTTCTGCGCCTGCGTGTAGGTGTAGGCATTGCTGGTGCCGGTTGCCGAAGGGCTGATCGTGGTGCTGATCGTCGTCGGGTTCCAAGCGCCGGCCCAGAACTGCTGGGCGTCGTTGCCGGCCGCGGTCAGCAACTGGATGCCGGGATTGGCGCTGGCGAAGTTTTTCACCGCGGTGGCGAAATTGCCGTCGGTGAACATGGCCACGCCGGGAAAACCCAGGTCGTCGGCGACGATGGTGGGTTTGAAGCCGCCCTGAGCCTTGCCGAAATTGGTCAGGCACTGCACGAAATCGACGGTGGTGGCCGGTCCGCAGAAGCCCAGCGCGGCGCCCGGGGCCATGTCGTAGACGATCTCCATCATGGCGGCGCCTTCGTTGCCGCCGCCGCCGCCGTTGACGCTGGTATCGATGTACGGCGCCGGGTTGGTGGGCAGGTCGCCGGTGCTCTGGTCCTGGGTGATGTCGCTGGAGGTGGCCGGCGTGGTTGCGGTCGCGGGGGTCACGGTGCCGACGCCGTCGGAAATGATGCCCACCGAGACGCCCAGGCCGGTCAGGCCGGTGGCCTGGCGGAACTGCGCCGTGCCCAGGATCTGGTCGCCCTGCGTGTTGACCGATCCGCTGCGTGGCCGGGCGCCGACCGGCGGCAGGTTGCGCCGCACCACCGCGTAGCGCGGGATGGTCACGCGCAGCACCTGCGGCAGCGCGGCGATGGAATACAGCGCGCCGGGCGGCACCCAGGCCTGCACCACGCTCAGCGGCGCGCTGTCCAGCACGCGCGTGGCGCCCAGCGACTGCAGTGTGGCAACGGCTGGCGCGCCCCGTCGGGGGTCGTAATGCAGGTAGACCTGCACTTGGCCGCTGGCGTTGAAGCGCGCGGCCAACGGGGAGGGGCCGGCGGGTTGCGCCTGTGCGGCCAGGGCGCGGGTTTGCAGGGCGCGTGCCTGGCGGGTACCGGCGACCGCTGCGATATGCGCGATGCGCGGCGAGAGTTTGGCCTGTAGGGTGGCGCTCGGCGCGCTCGGCGCGCTCGGCGCGCTCGGCGCGACTGTGGGCGCCATGGCGGCGCTGGCCAGCAGCGGTATGGCGGCCAGTGCCAGTGCGTACTTCAGTCGGTAAAGCATGTGCGTTGCCCCCTTGAGCGAATGAGCCCGTCGATTGGAATCCCTGTTCCGGCGGCAGCGGGGCAGTTGACCGCTTCTCCCTTCAACCGCACGGTAGGACAAGTTTAGCGTGGTGCCGACTGAACGCCGTGAATGGGCTGCGCGATCGCATCTGCGGGGTGCTCAGGCAGCGGCGTGTCGATGGCGGAATACCCAGATCGCTACCAGGGCCAACAGCAATACCGGCCCCAGGTTGGCCAGCCACGCCGGAATGCTGTAGACGATGGCCAGATTGACCAGCGCGCGCTGCAGGAAAAACCAGCCCACCGCGATCAGCAGACCGATCAGCAGGCGCTTGCCGAAGCCGCCCGCGCGCAGCGTGCCGAAGGCCAACGGCAGCGTGCACAGCACCAGCATCAGCACGTTCAGCGGATAGAACAGGCGCTGCCACAAGGCATCGGTGTACGGGCGCGCATCGAGGCCGTTGCCGTGCAGATAGTCGATATTGCGCAGCAAGTCGCGGACGGCCTGGGCATTGGGGCTCAACACCGACAGCTCCAGCAGGCGCGGACTGAGGTGGGTGCGCCAAGGCGCCGTGACGCGCACGTCGCGCACGGCACCGGTGGCGCCGAAGCGGGTCTGCCGCAAGTCATCGAGCTGCCAATGGCCATCGGCATAGCGCGCGCCGGCGGCCCAGTCCACTTCCAGCAGCCTGCCTTGCGCGTCGAAACGGTAGATGCGCACGTCGCGCAGGTCGACGCCGGCCCCCATCACCTTGCGCGTGGCCAGTGCGCTGCGCACGTTGACGATGGCATCGCCGTCGCGCGCCCACAGTCCGCTGCCGGTGGCGGCAGCGATGTTGCGCGCAGTCAATGCCAACTGGATGGCCTGCGCGCGGGCCTCGGCGGGCGGCATGGCGTACTCGGCGTCCAGCAGCGCCAGCACGCTGAGCAGGCCCACCAACGCCAGCGCCGCGGCGCCGATACGCAGTCGCGACATCCCCGCCGCGCGTAGCGCGGTCAGTTCGTTGCTGGCAGCCAGCCCGCCCAGGCCGAGCAGGACACCGATCAGCGCCGCATTGCCGTACATCTCGAAAAAACGCCGCGGCAGCGTCAGCAGGATATAGACGGCCGCCTGTCCCAGTGTGTAGCCGTTGCGGCCCAGCTCGCCGAGCTGGCGCGCGAACTGCAGGACGGCATCGAAACCCACCAGCATCAGCCAGGTCAACACGATCGGACCGAAGATGCCGGCAATCAGCAGCTTGTCGGCGCGCTTCAGGCGCGGCAGCGCAGGCAGCCAGGGCAGACTCACGCGCGCACCCTGCGCGGTTGCCTCGCGCGGTGCTGCTGGCGGAACCACAGCAGCGCGAAGCCGGCCACCGCGAGCAGCACCAGCGCCATCAGCCAGATACCGCCGCGCTTGCCGCTCATGATCTCGGCGCGACCGATGCCAAGGGCGTTGGCGAATACCAGGTAGGCCAGCACTGCCAGCAGCAGACGGCCGTAAAACGGTTCGCGCGGATTCTGCCGCGCCAGCGGTAGCGCCAGCAGCGCCAGCACCAGCACACTCAGTGGCGCGACGATGCGCCAGGCCAGTTCGGCGCGGTCGGCCGGTACCCGCGAGCGCAGCAGCGCCAGCGTGCTCTGTTCGTGCGGCGAGCCGGCGCCGGCGTTGCCGGCATCGGCATTGATCGAAGCCAGCGAGACGTCGTTGCGGCGATAGTCCAGCAGCCGCCAGTCGTCCTGGCCCAGCACGCCGCTGTAGCGGTGGCCGTCGTGCAGCACCAGGAAGCGGTCGCCGCTGCCCGGATCGACGAACATGCGCCCGCGCGCGGCGGTGACCAGATCGACCTCGGGTGCGCCCCGCGCGTGCGCTTTTTCACTGGCGACGAACACGCGCGTCAGGCGCTGGCCATCGGGGCTCAATGCCTGCGTGTAGATGACGCCATTGCCGCCGGGCAGCTCGGTGAAGCGGCCGGCCTCCAGTCCCGCGGCGATCACCGAGCGATTGGCGTTATCGACCAGAACTTGCGCCGCCGCCGCCGACCACGGCCCCAGCCACAGTGCGATGGCGCCGACCACCAACAGCGTCGGTGCGGCCAGCAGCAGCGCCGGACGCAGCAGCCCGGCCGGCCCCATG
>JAKAFC010000173.1 GCA_021818065.1 Pseudomonadota bacterium | reverse complement strand
GGCCGGCAAGATCATCACGTAAACCTCGGGGTGGCCGAAGAACCAGAACAGGTGCTGGTACAGCACCGGGTCGCCGCCGCCGGCGGCGTTGAAGAAGCTGGTGCCGAAATGGCGGTCGGTCAGCGTCATGGTCACCGCCCCGGCCAGCACCGGCATGATGGCGATCAGCAGATAGGCCGTGATCAGCCAGGTCCAGGCGAACATCGGCATCTTCATCAGCGTCATGCCCGGCGCGCGCATGTTCAGGATGGTGACGATGATGTTGATCGAGCCCATGATGCTCGATGCGCCCAGCAGGTGAACGGCGAAGATCACCAGGTCCATGCCCATGCCCTGCTGGATGGTCAGCGGCGCGTAGAGCGTCCAACCTGTATCGGGAGCGCCGCCTGGAACGAAAAGGGCCGTCACCCCAAGGAGTGCAGCGGGGATGAGCAGCCAGAAACTGAGGTTGTTCATGCGCGGGAAGGCCATGTCGGGCGCGCCGATCTGCAGCGGAATCATCCAGTTGGCCAGACCCGTCAACGCGGGCATGACGGCCAGAAAAATCATGATCAGGCCGTGCATGGTGGCAAAGGACAGATAGAGCTGGGGATTCAGAAACTGGATCCCCGGTTCGAACAACTCGGCGCGCATGAGCATCGCCAAGGCGCCCCCGACGAACAACATCGCAAGGGCGAACACCAAGTACATCGTTCCGATGTCTTTGTGGTTGGTCGAGAACAGCCAACGCCGCCACCCGTGCGGGTGGTCGTGGGCATGGTCGGCACCATGGGCCGGGGCGTGGGCGGGCTCAAGCACTGCGCTCATCGGGCACTCCTCGTTTTAATTTAATGGCGGCGGGAAACGGACAGTCATCGGCTGGCTGCGCACGGACGATCGCGCAGATGGCGCGACACCGCTGCCACGCCACAGCCATGCGCAGGGTTCCCAGCTTTGTAGTTGTCCGCCCGCAGCTGCCGCCTAAGGGTTAGGCCTGATCCGGGTGACCCAGATCAAAGAGTTGTGGAATTTGACGTTGCGGCCCAGGCCCGGAACAGCCGCCACGAGCAGGATCGGCGGCAACGCATGAAAATGGCGCGCATGCAAACCTCCTTGAACCTCACACTTTCCATGCTCGACCTGGTTGCCGTGCGCGAGAACGGTACGGTCGGCGAAGCGCTGTCCCTTGCCCTGCGCACGGCCCGTCATGCCGAATCGCTGGGCTTCAAGCGCTACTGGCTGGCCGAGCATCACAACATACCCGGCATCGCGAGTTCCGCCACCGCGGTGCTGGTCGGCCATATCGCCGGCGGCACCCGGCAGATCCGGGTCGGCTCGGGCGGCATCATGTTGCCGAACCACGCGCCGCTGGTCGTCGCGGAAGCGTTCGGCACCCTGGCCGAGCTGTATCCAGGCCGCATCGATCTCGGCCTGGGCCGTGCCCCGGGAACCGACGGGCTGACCATGCGCGCCTTGCGCCGCGACCGGGTGGAAACCGAAGACGACTTCCCGCGCGACGTGGCCGAACTCCAGCATCTGCTCGGCCCGGCGCAGCCCGGCCAGCGCCTGGTGGCCACGCCGGGGGCAGGGACCAACGTCCCCATCTGGCTGCTGGGTTCCAGCCTGTTTTCCGCCCAGCTGGCGGCCGCGCGCGGGTTGCCCTATGCCTTCGCGTCGCACTTCGCGCCGCGTCTTTTACTGCAGGCGATCGCGCTCTACCGGCAGCGCTTTCAGCCTTCCAGCGTGCTCGACAAGCCTTACGTGATGATCGGCGTGCCGCTGATCGCGGCCCCCACCGACGATGAAGCCGAATACCTCGCCAGCAGCACCTACCAGCGCGTTCTTGGCATTCTGCGGGGCGAACGGCGCCGCCTGCAGCCGCCGTCTCAGGATTTCCTGACCCGCTTGCCGCCGCAGGAGCGCGCCGCCATCGCTGACTTCCTGGCTGCCGCGGTGATCGGCGGTCCCGCCACGGTACGCCAAGGCTTTGCCGCCTTGGCCGAGGCGACCCAGGCCGACGAATTCATGCTGGTGTGCGACGTCTTCGACCCGGCCCTGCGGCTGCGCGCGCTCGACATTGCCGCAGCGGCGGCGCGGTCAGGCTGATTTCAACGACGCACCGGTCCGGTTTTGAAGCCCGGCATCATGAACGCCTATCGTCCTCGGCCAGAACACGGATGGCCTCTTCCTGCAGCGCGCGGTAGGAGTGCTCCCACGCCGAGGGCTTGGGCTTGGCCAGCTTGACCCGCCTGGCCAGGGATTCCAGCCGCTTGTTGCGCGCTTCCAGATGATCCAGCCTGGCCGCCAAGGCTAGGTAATCCTCGGCGTAAACCAGCCTGACGCGCCGGTCCTGGCAGACGCCAAGGCAAGGCCGATCCACGTCGATCTTGCCGCATCCGATGCATTGCCAGCCATCGATGATCTCCGCCGAGGCCTTCGCCTGCGCCTTGTCCGTCATGCCGACTCTCCTTGCGCGGGTTGGGTTGCGCGATCCGCGCCGCCAAGCGGCCCACCCCGCGCGTGGCGCCACCCGGCCGAAGCACGGACCCGCCGGGCGCCGGCAAACCGGCGCCCATCTCAGTGATGCAGCGTCGGCAGGGCGGGGATCATCCAGGGCATCACATGCTGCTGCAACACCACCAGGATTCCCAGCAGCGCCGTGAGAAACACGCTGTGCCAGAAGGTGCGGGCGAACACCAGGCCTTCCTTGCCCTTGAGTTCGGTGGTGGACACGCCGGTGGCGATGTTTTGCGGCGAGATCATCTTGCCCATCACGCCACCGGAGGAATTCGTCGCCGCCATCAACACCGGGTCGAGGCCCAGCTGTTTGGCCGCCACCACCTGCAGGTTGCCGAACAGGGCATTGCCGGAGGTGTCGCTGCCGGAAAGAAACACCGCAATCCAGCCCAGGAAGGCCGAGACCAGCGGGAACAGCGCGCCGGCGGACGCCACGCCCAGCCCCAGGGTGTAGCTCATGCCCGAGTAGTTCAGCAGGAAGGCCAGGCCGACGATCATCATCACCGTGATGATGGCGATGCGGGTCTGCACCCAGGTCTTCCAGACGCAGCCGAAGAAATCCGCCACCGATGTGCGGGTCCATGCGGCGGTGATGATGGCCGCCAGCAGGATGGCCGTGCCGGTCCCCATGGGCTGGAAATCCCACAGCGCCACGTAAGGCTTTTTATAGAGACTGATGAAGACCGCCTTGTCGAGCCCGGGCCACAGCACCTTGGCCTCGCCGATGGTGAACAGCTTGAGATTGACCCAAACGATCACCACCACCGAGACCACCACCCACGGCATCCAGCCGCCATAGCCCACGCGCTGCGCGCCACTGGCCTGCGCCTGGCTGCGCACCACGGTGTAGGCGGGGTCCGGCTCCGGCTTCCAGACCTTCAGGAAACCCACCGTGACGATCAGCGACACCAGCGAGGCCAGCACGTCGGTAAGTTGGTAGCTGATGAAGTTGGAGGTGGCGAACTGGGTGAGCGCGAAGCTGCCGCCCGACACCACCAGGGCCGGCCACAGCTTGGCGATGGACTTGACCCCGCCATACAGCCCCACCACGTAGAACGGCAGCAGGAACGCGAAGAACGGCAATTGCCGCCCCACCATCGCCCCCAGCGTGTCCGGGTGCATGCTGGTGACGGCGCCCAGCACCGTGATGGGCACGCCCAGGGCGCCGAAAGCCACCGGAGCGGTGTTGAAGATCAGGGTGTAGGTCAGGGCCTCGAGGGCCGGAAAACCGAGGCCGATGAGCAACGCGCTGGTGATGGCCACCGGCGTGCCGAAACCCGAGATCCCCTCCAGCAGGCAGCCGAAGGAAAACGCCACCACCAGAAGCACCAGGCGGCGGTCGTCCGGCAGGTGATCGAGCATCCATTGCCGGAACTGCTCGAAACGCCCCGACTTCACGGCCACGTTGTAGAGCAACAAGGCATTGAACACGATCCACATCACCGGCATCAGCGCCAGCGCCATGCCCGCGGCCACCGAGTTGAGGGCCAGGCCGACCGGCATGCCCCAGGCCCCGACGGCAATGACCAGGCCCGTGACCAGCCCGGCCAGCGAGGCCTGCCAGGCGGGCCGGCGCAGCACGCCAAGCATGATCAGGGCCACGGCGATGGGAATCGCTGCGACCAGAAAGGACAACAGTAGCGAGCCCGCAATGGGCGTGAGCGGTTGCGTGAAAACGATGCCCGCGGGCAAGGCGGTCGAAGGGTTCAATGAAGTCTCCTGATGGCGGCTCGAAAGGCCGGCGTGGTCTGGGTGCCTAGTTTTCTCGTGCCCGAATCTCGGCTCGGCCCCAATGGGTGTTGGCGCGCTGAGCCATGGGCAGTTGTTGCAGATTGTTCCCCCCAGAATGTCCGCTGGCAACCTGATGTCAGACAATGCACCAGTATTTACACTTAGTAACCCTATTCACAGCATTACACACATGGCTGTTGTGTCGTTATGTCGATGGATCTCGCTCGGTCTGTGCACCTGGGGGTCGCCGACTGCGTTATGGGCACAAAGACACTGGCCGGCGCCCCCATCCGGATCGGGCTTGATTCTTGCTGGTTCGTCCCTATCTGCTGATCAAACTCGAAAACGAATGTTCATCGGGCTGATTGGCGGGTTTCGTCGCAGTGCATGAACCGTTCGGACTTTGCCGCAAATCTCAACGCGAGGCTCGCCATGCAAACCATGATCTATGACTCCGACGCATTCAGCGTCTTTCAGCTCAACTGGGCTCACCACAACGAGCAGCCCTTCGAAGACGGCGCCGCCGACGCCCAGCATGGTGGCTTCGAGATTGTGGACAAATTTGCCCAGAAGGAAATTTTCATCGAAGGCCCGGTTGCCGACGGGTTTCGTCAGCGCGTGCAAAACCTGATGGCGGGGTCGCCGACCACCGACGACATCGATGAATTCCTCGACAGTTTTTCGGCCTTGTCGCGCCAGAATCTGCACGCCCACTGAGCGTCGCGTTCAAACCGCCCCTTCGGTACGGACCGGAACCAGGTTCGCGTAGGGGCGGGCATGGGTTTCCCGAGCCGCCAGCACGCACGCCAGCGCAACAGCGACCCAAACCATCAAGACGCCGAAAGCCACCTGAAAGGCGTGTTCGTCGTACTGGCGCACGCCGCCCAACGCACGCCCCGTCCACAGGGCATCGAGC
>JAKAFC010000172.1 GCA_021818065.1 Pseudomonadota bacterium | reverse complement strand
CGGCGTCGATGGCATCTACCCCGCCGGGCTGCGGGTGGCGCGGGTGACTGCGGTGGTGCGGCAACGCGACACCGCCTTTGCCCGCGTGATGTGCGCGCCGCTGGCCGATGTCGAGGGCGGCCGCCATGTGCTGGTGTTGCAACCGCTGACGGCGCTGGTGCCATCGCCTGCGGCCGACGCGGCGGCGGCCAAACCCAGGCCGTCTGCCAAGCATTCGCGCTGAGGCCCCGCCCATGCCCCTGCGCCGCCGCACCGATCTCTCACCCATGCCCGCCGCGCGTGCGCCCGCCGGCGGCGCGCGCGAGGTGTTGCTGCTGCCGGTCAAACCCTGGTTCATCGCGCTAAGCCTGGTCGTCGCCCTGCTGCTGCAATTCCTGCCCCTGGGCCGGCTGCCCTGGCTGCCCGATCTGGTGGCGCTCACCCTGGTGTTCTGGAACGTGCACCAGCCGCGCCGCGTGGGCATGGCGGTGGCGTTCGCCCTCGGCCTGGCGGTGGATGTGCAGCAAGGTTCGGTGCTGGGCCAGCACGCCTTGATCTACAGCGTGCTGAGCTATTTCGCCATCAGCCTGCACCGGCGGCTGCTGTGGTTCCCGCCGCTGCAGCAGGCCATGCATGTGCTGCCGCTGTTCGTCGCCGCGCAGACGCTGCTGTTGCTGGTGGGCATGTGGGCTGGGGGCAGCTTTCCGGGCTGGAGTTTCTTTCTGGCGCCGCTGTTGCAGGCGGCGCTGTGGACGCCGGTGTCGTGGCTGCTGCTCGCCCCGCAACGCCGTGCCCCCGATTCCGACCGCAACCGGCCGCTGTGACCCGTTGTGCCCCCGCCGCTGAACCTCACCTGCCCGCGCCGCTCCAACGGGCTGTGACCCGTCCGTGCCATGACTGAACTGCGCAATATCGAGCGCGAGTTGTTTCGCTTTCGCCGCCGCCTCATTCTGGCGGCTGGCGTGGTGGTGCTGAGCTTTGCGCTGCTCATCGGCCGCTGGATCTGGCTGCAGGTGGTGCGGCATCGGCAGTTCTCCACGCAGGCCCAGGACAACCGCATCGCCCTCGTGCCGATTCCGCCGCAGCGCGGGCTCATCCTCGACCGCAACGGCATCATCCTGGCGAACAACTACGCCGCCTACACGCTGGAGATCACGCCATCCAAGGTCAAGGGCACGCTGCAGCAGACCATAGCCGCGCTCAAGGCCATCGTGCCCATCACGCCGTTCGACGAGCGGCGCTTCAACAACCTGCTGGCGCAGTCGCGGCGCTTCGAGTCGCTGCCCATTCTCAACAAGCTCAGCGACGATCAGGTGGCGCGCTTCGTCGCCCAGCGTTTTCGCTTCCCCGGCGTGAACGTGCGCGCACGGCTGTTTCGCAACTACCCGCTGGGGCCGCTGGGCTGCCATCTGCTCGGGTATATCGGCCGCATCAACCAGGCCGAGCAGCAGCGCATCGACGACAGCGACGACGCCAGCAACTACCTCGGCACCGACCACATCGGCAAGCTCGGCGTCGAGCAGGCCTACGAAAGCCAGCTGCACGGCGTCACCGGCTACGAGGAGGTGGAAGTCAACGCCACCGGCCGGCCGGTGCGCAAGATCAAGACCGTGCCGGCCACACCGGGGCAGAACCTAGTGCTGGGCGTGGACATCCGGCTGCAAAAGCTGATCGAAGACCTCTACGGCAAGCGTCGCGGCGCCTGCGTCGCCATCGACCCACGCAACGGCGAGGTGCTGGCCTTCGTCTCCATGCCAACCTTCGATCCCAACCTGTTCGTCGACGGCATCGACCAGGCGAACTGGGAGGCGCTGAACAATTCGCCCGACCGGCCCATGCTCAACCGCGTGCTGCGCGGCACCTTTCCGCCGGGCTCCACCTACAAACCGTATCTGGCCATGGGCGCGCTCACCGATGGCATCCGCACCGCGCAATGGAGCTTTCGCGATCCCGGCTATTTCATGTTCGCCGGGCACCGCTTCCGCGACGACGTGCCCGGGGGCCACGGCGTGGTGGACATGCACCGCGCCATCCAGGTGTCGTGCGACGTGTATTTCTACATGGTGGCGCACGACTGGGGGGTGGACGGCATGGCCAACTACACCGGCAAGTTCGGCTTCGGCCAGGCCACCGGCATCGACCTGCAGGGCGAGGCCAAGGGCGTGCTGCCGAGCAAGGCGTGGAAGCGCCGCGCCTTCCGCAGCCCGGCGCAAAAGGTCTGGTACCCGGGAGACACCATCAGCCTGGGCATCGGCCAAGGTTACAACACCTTCACCCCGCTGCAAATGGCCACGGCGCTGTCCACCCTGGCGAACAAAGGCACGCGTTACGCCCCGCGCGTGGTGCGCGCCATCGAAGACATGACGACGCGCCGTTTCACCCCGGTGCAGGCGCCGGTGGCCGAACGCATCGCCCTGAACCCGACGTATTGGAACGTGGTGCACGGCGGCATGATGGCGGTGAACCAGCCCGGCGGCACCGGCGCCGACGCCTTCAAGGGCGCGCCCTACACAACAGCGGGCAAGACCGGCACGGCGCAGGTGTTCACCGTGGGGCAGAACCAGACCTACGAGGCCAAGGATGTGGCCCACCATCTGCGCGACCATGCGCTGTATGTGGTGTACGCCCCGGCGGACAACCCGGTCATCGCCCTGGCCATGATCGTGGAAAACGCGGGCTTTGGCGGCGCGGCCGCAGCGCCGATTGCCCGCAAGGCGCTGGACTATCACCTGCTGGGCCTCTACCCCAGCGACGACGAGATCGAAAAAATCGGCGGCCTCAAGCCGCAGGCCGTGACGTTCGCCTACGCCGGGGACCGCGAAGGCGTGCCGCCCGTGCCCGGCGCCAAACCTCCACCGGCGCCGGCGCCGGCGGCCACCGCAACCAGCGCACCTGCCGCCGCCTCGGCGCCGCCGCAGACGGCCCCGGCCGCAACACCCGCAGCCTCGGCAACGGCGGCGGCGTTGCAACCCACGGCCTGCGATGCCGATGCCCTGGGCAACTACCCGCGCAGCGTCTGCAGCGGTGGCTTGCGAGCGCCCTTGTTCACCCGCTTCGGCGCCCGGCCCGATGTCAGCGATGAAACCGAAGGAGTGCGGCTATGAGCGCGACCTTTGGGCGGCCGCCGCTGTGGAAGCGTCTGCGCCCTTACCTGACCGGGTTCGATGCGCCCCTGCTCGCCGCCCTGCTGTGGCTGGTGGCGATCGGCTGCATCGTGCTGTTCTCGGCGCTGCAAGACGCGCATGTGCCGTTCGAGGACCACCTGCGCAATCTGGCCATCGGCTTTCTGGTGCTGTTCGTGATGGCGCAGGTGCCGCCGCAGCGCCTGATGCAGATTGCCGTGCCGGTCTATACCGTGGGCGTCGCCCTGCTCGTCGCCACGGCGATGTTCGGCCTGGTGCGCAAGGGCGCGCGCCGCTGGCTCGATCTGGGCGTCACCGTGGTGCAGCCGTCGGAGGTGATGAAGATCGCCGTGCCGCTGATGCTGGCCTGGTACTTCCAGAAGCGCGAGGGCTTCATCCGCGTCAAGGACTTTTTCATCGCCGCCTTGCTGCTGGCGGTACCTGTGGGACTCATCATGAAGCAGCCCGACCTCGGCACCGCGCTGCTGGTGCTGTTCACCGGATCCTTCGTCATCTTTTTCGCCGGCTTGTCGTGGCGCGTCATCGGCGTGCTGTTCGCGCTGGCCGGCGCCAGCGCCCCGGTGCTGTGGCATTTCATGCACGATTACCAGCGCCAGCGGTTGATGATGCTGCTCGACCCGCAGAGCGACCCGCTGGGCAAGGGCTTCAACATCATCCAGAGCATGATCGCCATCGGCTCGGGCGGGGTGTTCGGCCAGGGCTACTTGCACGGCACGCAGGCGCACCTGAACTTCGTCCCCGAGTCGCACACCGACTTCGTGTTCTCGGTGCTGGCCGAGGAGTGGGGGCTGGCGGGCAACCTCATGCTGTTGGTGGCCTACACCTTCTTCATCATCCGCGGCCTGATGATCGCGGCGAACGCCCCCACGCTGTTCTCGCGCTTGCTGGCGGGCTCGGTGACGCTGATCTTTTTCATCTACGCCTTCGTCAACATGGGCATGGTGTCGGGCATTCTGCCGGTGGTGGGCGTGCCCTTGCCCTTCGTCAGCTACGGCGGCACCGCACTCATCACCCTCATGCTCGGCGCCGGCATGCTGTTCTCCATCGCCAAGTCGAAGCGGTTGGTGCAAAGCTGAAAATCCATTCGCGTTTTCGATAAGCCTGAAACAAAAATTTCCCTGTTGACCGAGCGCGCCGCTCGGGATAATCGGCTTCCCCAACACCACAACAGGAGGAGCCAATGCAACAGGGGAATCAAAACGTTTCAAGGCGCTGGGTCGGCGCGCTGCTGCTGACGCTGGCCGGCTGGGCCGGGGCAGCGCACGCCGCGGTGCTGCCAGGGCCCTTGGTCACGCCGCCGTGGCTGCAGGAGCACGCCAAGCAGGTGCAGATCGTCGACATCCGCGACAGTCTGGGTTCGCTGACCAACGATCCGAAGTTCAGCACGGTCAAGGGCCAGAAGGTGCTCGACGAGGTCGGCGGGCACATCCCGGACGCGCTGTCGGTGAACTTCTGGGGCCTGCGGCAAAAGCATCTGATCGACGGCAAGACCATCGACTTGATGCTGCCCACGGCCAAGGAGTTCGAGGAGAGCATGCAGGCGGTGCAGCTTGAGCAGAACAAGCCCATCGTCATCGTGCCCACGGGCGACGACGCCACCTCGCTGCAGGAAGCCGCGTTTTTCGCCTGGGAGCTGGAGGTGTTTGGCGTGCCCGCCGAACAGATCGCCATCCTCAACGGCGGCATGCACGCCTGGATTTCCGCCGGTTATCCGGTGGATACCGATGCCATCGCGCCCATGAGTTCGAGCAAGTGGCAGGCCAAGGCTCCCGATCCGGCACTGCTGGCAACCATCGCCCAGGTGCAGGCCACGCAACGGGCGCATGGCCTGCTGCTCGATGCCCGGCCGCTGGCGCAGTTTGCCGGGCTGGAGCGCACACCGGTGGTGCCCGTGGGCGGGCGGCTAGCGGGAAGCACGGCGCTGCCATCCGAGTTGTTCTACCGCAACGCCGAGGACGGCTCCTGGCGCTTTCTTTCCGCGCATGTGTACCGCAAGGTGCTGGCCGGGGCCGGGGTGCACCGTCTGGCGCCGGGCATCGT
>JAKAFC010000016.1 GCA_021818065.1 Pseudomonadota bacterium | reverse complement strand
CATCGGGCCGAAACGCGGCTTGCAGCAGTTGGCGCACCCGCGTGTGTTCAGGCGCGTCGAGAAACAGCAGGGCGCGCGAGAACAGGCGTTGAAACCGGGCGAATTCGCCGCGTTGCGCCTCGACGTCGTTGATCCAGCCGCCGGTGCGCTGCGCGGAGAAGCGTGGGTCGCGCAGCACGGCTTCGACATCGGCATGGCGGGTCAGCAGCCAGGCGCCGCCGAAGAATTCCTCGCTCCAGTGCAGCGGCCCGGCGTCGCGCAGCGCCCGGTAGGTGGGGTAGGGATCGGCCAGAAACGCGGCATCGACGATGCGCCGCTCACTCACCGCCCTCATGCGGCGAACAGCCGCTGCAACCCGGCAGGGTCGAGGTGCGCCAGCACGGCCTGGGGCGTGGGGTCGGCCAGGCGCGCGACGTGGCCCAGGGCGACGGCGCCGAACTCGGCGCCAAGACGCTGGCGCAGGGTGGCGAGGTTGGCCTCCACCCAGGGCATCGCGGGATCGACGGTGTTGCCGACCCAGGCTGCCAGCCGCAGGCCGCGCGCGCGCACGCTTTCGGCGGTCAGCAAGGCATGGTTGAGACAGCCCAGACGCAGGCCGACGACCAGCACCACGGGCAGGCCCAGCGCCTGCGCCAGATCGGCAGTGTCGTGCTCGGCGTCCAGGGGCACGACGAAGCCGCCCACCCCCTCCACCACCAGGGCGTCGGCCTGCGCGGCCAGATCCCGGGCGCCTTGCAGCAGGGGGTCGAAGGCGATGCGGCGGCCTTCCAGTTCGGCCGCGATGTGCGGCGCGCAGGCGGCGCGGAACGGGCTGGGACAGACCTGGGCGTCGCTGAGCGGCAGCGAACTGGCCAGGCGCAAGGCCTGCACGTCGGTGTTGATCCACTGGCCGTCCACGCATTCCAGCCCAGCAGCCACCGGCTTGTAGCCAGCGCTGCGCCAGCCCTGGGTGGCACACCAGTGCAGCAGCGCGGCGCTGACGCGGGTCTTGCCGACTTCGGTGTCGGTGCCGGTGACGAAACAGCCGCGCGCGGCGAAGGCAGGGTTCAGGTCCATTGCAGGGCGATGGTGTGCAGGGCAGCCAGCAGGCGCTGCACATCGCTGGCGCTGTGTGCGGCGCTGAGAGCGATGCGCAGGCGGGCGGTGCCCGGCGGCACGGTGGGCGGACGGATGGCGGTGATCCACAGGTCGTGCGCATCGAGCGCGGCCGACAGCGCCAGCGCCCGCGCGTTGTCGCCCACGATCAGCGGCTGGATGGCAGTGTCGGACGGCGCCAGGGTCCATGCCAGGTGGGGATGGGCGTCGATCAGCGTCTGCAGGCCGCTGCGCAACTGGGCGATGCGCTGCCGAAGCAGCGCGCGGCGCTGGTGGCCCTCGTCGCCGGCGATGAGCTGCAGGCTGGTCTGCAGGGCATGCGCCAGCGCCGGCGACGCGGCGGTGGTGAAGACATAGCTGCGTGCGGTTTGCACCAGCCAGTCGATGATGACCGGGTGCGCGGCGACGAAGGCGCCACCGATGCCTGCGGCCTTGCCCAGCGTGCCCATGAGAATCAGCCGCTCGCTGCGCAGGCCGGCCTGCGCCAGACTGCCCTGACCGTGCGGACCGAGCACGCCGAAGCCGTGGGCATCGTCGAGGATCAGCCAGGCGTCGTGGCGCTCGGCCAGCGCCAGCAGCGCAGGCAGGTCGGCTTGGTCGCCGTCCATGCTGAACACGGTGTCGGTGACGATGAGACGCAGCGGCGTGTTGCAGGTCTGGAGCTGGCGCTCCAGCGCAGCCAGATCGGCGTGCGGGTAGCGTTGCACCGCGGCCCGGGCCAGGCGCGCGCCGTCGATCAGCGAGGCGTGGTTGCGCTTGTCGCAGAACAAGGTGGTGCGCTCGTCGCCCAGCGCGGTAAGCAAGGCCAGGTTGGCCATGTAGCCAGTGCTGAAGGTGAGCACACGCGCCTGCGGAATGGCCGGCTCCATCCACTGCGCCAGCAGGTCTTCCAGCACGGCGTGCGCCCGGCTGTGACCGCTGACCAGATGTGATGCCCCGCTGCCCGCGCCATAGAGCCGGGCGCCTTCGGCCAGGGCGTCGATCAGGGCCGGGTGGTTGGCCAGCCCGAGATAGTCGTTGCTGCAGAAGCCGAGCAGGGCGCGTGACGGCGCATCGGCGCCCGCTTGCACCTGTTGCTGCGGCGCGCAGGCGCTGGTTGCGGTGCGGCGCTGCCGTCGCAGACCGGCAGCAGCGCGCTCACGCAACTGCTGGTTCAGATGGTCGATCAGCACCGGGATGGGCGGGTTGCAGCACGTCGTCCAGCGTGGCGCGGAGCTGCCGCGCCAGCCAATCGGACAGGGAAGCGTCGAGCACATACGGCGGCATCAGGTACACGGTGCGGCCGATGGGGCGAATGAGCAGCTCGCGCGCACGGCCCGCGAGGTGAAACCGTTCGGCAAAGCGCGCGCCAGCGAATGGTTCGCGCACGTCGAAGGCCCAGATCATGCCGAGTTGGCGCAGGTGCTCCAGCCGCGCATCGTCGCGCAGCGGCGCCAGCGCCGCGGTGAGCTGCGCGGCGCGCGTGCGGTTGGTTTGCAGCACGGCGGCCTGGTCGAAACGGTCGAGCACGGCGAGCGCGGCGCGGCAGGCCAAGGCGTTACCGGTGTAGGAGTGCGAGTGCAGAAAGCCGCGCGCCACGTCGTCGTCGAGAAAGGCGGCGTACAGCTGCGGGCGCGACAGCACCAGCGACAGCGGCAGATAGCCGCCGCTGATGCCCTTCGATAAGCACAGCAGATCAGGCCAGATGGGCGCTGCGCCCGGCAGTGCCGCCTGCTCGAAGGCGAAGAAGGTGCCGGTGCGGCCGCAGCCCACGGCGATTTCGTCGGCGATGAGCAGCACCTCGAAGGCGTCGCATAGCGCACGCACCTCGCGCAGGTAGAGCGGGTCGTACAGCGCCATGCCCGTGGCCGCCTGCACCAACGGCTCCAGAATGATGGCGGCGATGTGCTCGGCGCGGGCCTCGAACAGCGTGCGCAGCGCTGCCACGGCGCGCCGCGCCACGTCGGCGGCAGTCTCGCCCGGTTGCGCCTGGCGTGCATCGGGCGACATCACCAGATGGGTGCGCAGCAGCAGCGGGTCGTAGGCGTCACGGAACACGGCGATGTCGGTGACGGCCAGCGCGCCCAGGGTTTCACCGTGATAGCTCTGCCGCAGACAGACGAACTCCTGCTTGTTCGGCAGGCCGCTGTTACGCCAGTAGTGAAAGCTCATCTTCAGCGCGATTTCCACCGCCGAAGCGCCGTCGCTGCCGAAAAAGCAGTGCCCCAGGGCGTTGCCGGTGCGCTGCGCCAGACGTTCGGCCAGTTCCACTGCCGGGGGGTGGGTGCAGCCGGCCAGCATGACGTGCGGCAGGCGGTCGAGCTGATCCTTCAGGGCAGCATTGATACCCGGGTCGGCGTGGCCGAACAGGTTGACCCACCACGAGCTGCTGGTGTCGAAGTAGCGCTGCCCCGACTCGTCGAACAGCCAGGGGCCTTCGCCGCGCACCATGGCCAGCGGCGGCGCATGCACCGCGCGCTGCATTTGCGTGCAGGGATGCCAGACGGCTTGCAGACTGCGTTGGGACAGGGAGGCGGACATGGACACCGGAGAGCGCTTGCCGCGCCGCGCGCCGCGCTCCTGGAGCCCCCGGCTGGGCCGGTGCAGGACGGGCGGCGTCGCCGCGAAAGCGCGGATGTTACAACCCCGTCGCGGGCGCACCGCCCGCTGCCCGGTGTGCGGCCTCAGCCGCCGAGGAAATGGCGGGCGTAGCGGCGATTGACCTGGCTCAGGCGCAGCAGGACCGGAAAGTCGGCCGTGCCGAAGTCGGGGTCCCAGGCCGGCGCGCCACACACCTTGGCACCCACGCGCAGATAGCCCTTGAGCAGCGGCGGCGGCTCCACCGCCAGGTCTTGGCGCAGATGGTGCACCGGCAAGGCCAGACGCGGGTGCACACGGTCCTCGATGGCTGCCAGATGGCTGTGCTGCAACTGCGCCCAGAGGCTGGCCGCAGTGTGCCCGCCGCAGCGCATGGACATGCTGGCGCAGCCGATGAGCGCATCCAGACCGTGGCGCTGCATGTAGGCGGCGATGCCGCCCCACAGCGCCATGATGACGGCGCCGCTGCGGTGGTCGCGGTGCACGCAGGAGCGGCCGATTTCCAGCAGCCGCGGCTTGAGGTGATACAGCCGGGTGAGGTCGAATTCGGTCTCGGTGTAGAGCGTGCCGACGCGCTTGGCCTGGTGCGGGGGCAGGGCGCGGTAGGTGCCGATCAGCCGGCCATCGGCGTCGCGCACCAGCAAGTGGTCGCAGTAGGCGTCAAACAGATCGATGTCCAGACCAGGCTCGGGCGTTTTGATCTGCGCGCCCATTTCCTCGACGAACACCTTGTAGCGCAGGCGCTGGGCCTCGCGCACTTCGTCGGCATGCCGGGCCCAGGCCACGGTGAGCGCCGGTGTGGCGGCATGGTTGAGGGACGGGCCGGGAGCGGTCCGGCTGGTTTCATGGCGCACCGCCAGCCGGTGCGGGTGTTCGTCATCGAACATGGATGATCCTCCGTTGCGTGTACGCAGGAAGATAAAAACCCGTCGTGACGGTTCCGTGAATGTCTTGTGAATTTGGTGTGACAGTGCAACTGGGCTGACGAGTTGTGTGGCCGCGGCTCAATCGCCCAGCAGGTCGGCGCTGGTGCAGGCGCGCAGGCTGCGTTGGATGCCGGTGTCGCGGTTGCGCTCCATCGCCCAGAGCAGGCCGCTTTTGCGCAGCGAGAACTGCTGATCGCAGCCGGTGATCCAGTACAGCCCGGCACGGCCCAGGGTGGGTTGGTGGCCGACGAGCACCAGCGCCCCGCCATCGCGCGGGCTCTCGGCGACGATGGACAGCAGTTCGGCCAAGTCGGCGTCGGGCCGCAGGCGGGCATCGACTGCGGGGTAGTCATTGAGGTGCTGCGCCGTCTGCCGGGCCCGCAGCGCCGGGCTGGTGAGCACCGTCCAGGGCTTGGGCAACTGCGATTTGATCCAGGCGGCCACCAGCGCAGCGTCGCGCCGTCCTTGCTTGGTCAGGCTGCGGCGCAGGTCGGTCTCGTCGCCCTGGGCCGAGCCCAAGGCCTCTTCCGCCTCGGCGTGGCGCCAGAAAATGACATGGAAATTCGGCATATTAGGGAGTTTCGTTCGTGTGACGTGAGAAGCGGCGCAGGATACACGCGGCGTATGTCAGCTGTTTGTAAGCCAGACTGAATCGGTCGGCCTTGGCCGTCAAGGACGCATCAGCGCCAGGAACAGCGGAATCGAAATCGCCCCGAGCACGGTGGACAGGCTGACCAGCCCCGCCACATACGGACCGTCGCCCCCCATGCGGGCCGCCAGCACATAGGCGCTCGACGCCGTGGGCATGGCGGCGAACAGCACCAGCACCAGCGCCTGCAGCGGCGGCAACGTCAACGCCCAGGCCAGCGCCATGGCGGCCAGCGGCAGCAGCAGATGGCGAATGGCGAGGAACCACAGGCCCAGCGGCAACTCGCGGTGCAGTCCGCGCCATTGCAACCCGGCGCCCACGGTCATCAGCCCGAGGGCGATGGACGCCTGCCCCAGGCGGTCGAGCACCGGCACGACGGGCGCGGGCAGCGTCCAGCCCAGGGCGTGCACCGCCAGGCCGGAGAGTGTGGCGATGAGCAGCGGGTTGCGCAGCAATTCGCCCCAGACGTTGCTTTGCGCATGCCGCGCCAGCGCCCACACCGCCGCCACATTGCACAGTGGCACGCCTACCGCGATGAGCACGGCAACCAGCGACACCGCGGGCGCGCCGCCGACGCGGTCGGCCACCGCCAGGGCGATGTAGGAGTTGAAGCGGAACGCCGTCTGCACACCGCTGGCGACGCAGCGCGGGTCGACGTTGCGCGCCCAGAAGGCGCCATAGGCTAGAGCGATGCCGAGCAGCAGCATGGCGGCACCGGCAAGCACCAGGTCGCGGGTGTCGACCAGGTTGGCATGACCGCGGCTGGTGGTGGAGAACAGCAGCGCCGGGAACAGCACGAAGTACACCAACCGCTCCACGCCGTCCCACACGCTGCGATTCAGCTTTGTGAAGCGCACCAGCGCCAGCCCGAGGACGATGAGCAGAAAGTCCGGCAGCAGAAGCAGGGCGTCGCGCAGCATGGGGCAGGGCGGTGGCGCGGCCGCGCTGCCGGTCAGAGCCGCGAGGCGCGGCCCTCGCCGGTCTCGGACAATGCGTCGGCTTCCGGCTGCGGCTCGCGATGCACCAGCACCTTGTCGATGCGCTTGCCGTCCATATCGACGATCTCGAAAACCCAGCCGTCCCAGTGGACGATATCGCCAGTGGCTGGCAGGCGCGCGAGCAGCAGCATCAGCATGCCCGAGAGGGTGTTGTAGCGCTGCTTGTCTTCGTCAGGCAGGTGGGCGAGATTCAGGCGGGTCTTGAGATCGTCCACGGTGATGAGGCCGTCCATGAGCCACGAGCCGTCTTCGCGCTGAATGGCCCAGGGTTCCTCGGACGGATGCGACTTGAACTCCCCGGCGATGGCCTCCATCAAGTCCTGGACGGTGACGATGCCCATGGTCTGGCCGTATTCGTCGATCACCATGGCCGTGTGCTCGGCGCTCTGGCGGAAGGTCTGCAGCAGTTCCAGGCCGGTGAGGCTCTCGGGCACGAAGGTCGCCGGGATGGCGGCCTTGCTCAGATCGTCGATGCCCTCGCGGCGGATGAAGCGGCCCAGCAACTCCTTGGTCGAGACCAGCCCGACCACTTCCTCCAGCCCGCGCTTGACCAGCGGAAAGCGCGAGTGCGTGGACTGCGCGATCTTGTTCAGGTTTTCCGCCAGCGGCTGATCGACGTCGAGGTATTCGATTTCATTGCGCGGGGTCATCAGCGAGGCGATCTGCCGGTCGTCCAGGCGGAACACGTTGCGCACCATCTCATGCTCTTGTTCCTCGATCACTCCGGCGTCCGAGCCCTCTTCGAGCACCTCGTTGATCTCGGCCTCGGTCATCTGCGGCATGCTGTCGTGCCGGACGCGCAGCAGAGTGAGCAGCAGATCGGTGGAGATGGACAGCAGCCGGACGAAGGGCGAAGCCGCACGCGCGATCCAGGTCATGGGCCGCGCCATCACCATGGCGATGCGCTCGGGCGCCAGCTGCCCCAGCCGCTTGGGCACCAACTCGCCGATGACAATGGAGGCGAAGGTGATGATCACCACCACGATGGCCGTGGCCGTGGCACCGGCGAACTTTGGCAACAGCCCCAGCGAGATCAGCCAGTTGGCCACCGGCTCGGAAAACGCCGCCTCGCCCAAAATGCCGTTGAGCACGCTGATCGAGGTGATGCCGATCTGCACCGTGGAGAGCAGACGCGTGGGTTGCTCCGACAGGTGCAGCGCGGTGCGGGCGTTGTCGTTGCCGGCTTCGGCCAGCGCGGTGAGCCGCGCGCGCCGCGCCGTGACCAGCGCGATCTCCGACATGGCGAACAACCCATTGAGCAGGATCAGGCCGAACAGAATCAGCACTTCCATGACGGGCGCTCCAGGAGAGACAGCACACGGGCGGCACCGTGGCGAGCAGACATGGCAACCCGATGAGGGGCCACTGACGAGCCGAAGCACGGCCCGATACGCCCCACCGGCGCACGCCACCGGACGGTTGATGCACGCTCGGCAGGCTTGCCGGGCCACAAAGGTTCAGGGTCAGGGTCCAAGGAGCGGGGGACGGATGGGAGGGCTTTCGGCCTATGCTTGATGGGCGTTGTCCGAGCCACGAGCGCGCACCTCAGCCACCCTCGCACAGCAGACATCACCAGACCGAAACACCGCGGAGCCCATTCCATGTCGAGTCAAGAACAGCGCCGATTAGACCAAAATCGCCAGCAGACCCCCGAATTGCAACAGTTGGCGACACGCCTGCAACATCATCCGTATCAGCCGCCACCCGGCTTTAGCGCCGTCGAACCCGGTGTGCACCATGCCTCCACCGTGATCTTCCCAACCGTGGCCGCGATGCGCGCGCGCGACTGGCGCAACAAGGACGGCTACACCTACGGTCTGCACGGCACCCCCACCACCTTCCTCTTGGAAGATCGCCTGGCCAGCCTCGACGGTGGCCGCCATTGCGTGCTCTGTCCCTCCGGGTTGTCGGCCATCGCCTTGATCGACCAGGCACTGCTGGCGCAGGGTGATCATGTGCTGCTGCCCGCCAATGCCTACGGCCCCGGGCGCGAATTCGTCGAGCGTGTGCTGACAGGCTGGGGCATCACCCACAGCGTGTACGACCCGCTGGCCACGTCCGAGCAACTCGCCGCCTGCATCACCCCGGACACGCGCCTGCTCTGGCTGGAGGCGCCTGGTTCCGTCACCATGGAAATGCCCGATCTGCGCGGTCTGGTGGCCGCAGCCAAGGCGCGCGGTGTGCTCACCGCTATCGACGCCACCTGGGCCGCGGGCATCGCCCTGCAGCCGTTCGACCTGGGCATCGACATCGTCATGCAGGCCCTCACCAAGTACCAGAGCGGCGGCGCCGACGTGCTGATGGGCAGCGTGACCACGCGCGACGACGCCCTGCACGAGCGCCTGCTGTTCACCCATATGCGCCTGGGGCTGGGCGTCTGCGGCGACGACGCCGCCCGCGTGCTGCGCGGCCTGCACAGCCTGCCACTGCGCTACGCCGCACACGACGCCAGCGCCCGCCGCATCGCCGCCTGGCTGCAGACGCAGCCGCAGGTGGCGCAAGTGCTACATCCGGCCTTGCCCGGCAGCCCTGGCCACGCGCACTGGCTGCGCGACTGCACCGCGGCGGCCGGGCTGTTCAGCATCGTGTTCCGCCGCGAGGTGACGACCGAGCGCGCCGACGCTTTCGTCGATGCCCTGCAGTTGTTCAAGATCGGCTACTCCTGGGGCGGCCCCGTCAGCCTCGCCGTGCCCTACACCATGCCGGCGATGCGCCCCGGCTGGAACGAGGGCCCGCTGGTGCGCCTGGCCATCGGGCTGGAGGATGCGGAGGATTTGATGGCCGATTTGCAGCAGGCGATGCAGCGTGCGTTCGTATGAGGGTGCGTGTCATCAAATGCCGTGGCTCTTGCGTTGACCCCGCATCATGCATTTCTCGGGGAAGCCCATCATGTCTCGGACAAGTCTGCTGTTGAGCGGCGCGGTGCTGCTGTCACTCCTGGGCGGTTGTGCCGTGGTGCCGCCGTCCTATTCCTCGGCCTATGGGGCGCCGCAGCAGCCGGTCTACCAGCAGCCCACGTATCAAACGGTCTCACCCTACGGCGCGCAGTATGCGCAGCCGGGCTATGCGCCATCAACGGCGTATGACAGTGGCTACGGCGCACCACCGCCTGCCTATGCGGCCCAGCCTTCCTATGCGCCGCAGGCGACTTACGCCCCGGCACCTGTGGCGCAGTCGGCGTTGCCGGGGGCGGCGCTTGGGGCGGTGGCGGGCGGGCTGATCGGGTCGCGCTTTGGCTCGGGCAATGGCCGTACGGCCATGGCGGCGACGGGCGCGGCGCTGGGTGCGGTGGTGGGGGCCAACACGGCCAATCCGTCTGCCACGCCGATCACCCCGGGCACTGTGATCGGCGGCGTGGTCGGTGGGCTGGTGGGCTCGCGCTTCGGCAGCGGGAACGGCAAGACGGCGGCTGCGGCACTGGGTGCTGCAGTCGGTGCAATGGCCGGATCGCAATACCCGGCGGTGGGGCTACCGTAAGCGTGGACGGTTGCTACGGCCCAGGCACCTTGGCGGTGCCTGGGCCGTGTTGTCGTTACTCGAACCAGTGCAGCAGGCTGTCGAGCCCGCCGTGGTCGATGGCGGCGGTGGCGGCTTCGCGGACCTTGGGTTTGGCGTGGTAGGCCACGCTGAAACCCACGGCATGCATCATTGGCAGGTCGTTGGCGCCGTCGCCCAGCACCAGCACCTGGCCGGGGTCGCAGCCCAGGTCGTTGCAGAACGCGAGCACGGCTTGTTTCTTGGCCTCGCCGTCGATGACGGCGCCCACCACGGTGCCGTCGAGGGCGTCACCTTGCACCCCCAGCACGTTGGCAGCCACACGGTCGAAGCCCAGACGTTCTTTCAGCCGATCGGTGAAGTGGGTGAAGCCACCGGTGACCAGCTGGGTGCTCAGCCCGGCGGCCTTGGCCGCGTTCAGCAGGGTTTCGGCCCCGGGGTTCAGGCGCAGGGTGTTGGTGTAGAGCGCATCGAGTGCGGCCAGTGGCACACCCTTGAGCAAGGCCACGCGCTGGCGCAGGCTGGTGGCGTAGTCGGCGATCTCGCCGCGCATGGCGGCGGCGGTGATGGCGGCGATCTCGTCCTTCTTGCCGACGGCGGCGCCGATTTCATCGACGGTCTCGATGTTGATGAGCGTGGAGTCCATGTCCATCGCCAGCAGCTTGAAGTCGCCCAGGTGCAGCCTGGCGGGAACGATGGCCCAGTCGATGTGGTGCTCGCGGCAGTAGGTGTCGAGGCTGCGGCGCATACCGGGGCCGGCGCTGCGAATGTCGCGCAGGCGGGCGATGTTGTGGCCGCGGTTGGGGCCCTTGTCGTCGGCGAACTTTTCCAGGCTGGTGGGCGCGGCGATGTGGCAGAGGTGGTCGAGGTTGTCTTGCGACAGCGGCGTGGTGTGGCGCTGAATGACGAGGTGGTACATGGTGGGGTGCGAGGGAGTGGTGAGGAGTTTGGTCCGAACTGTACGCCCGGCCTCAGGCGACTGCCACCTGCGGCTGGGGCGTGCCCAGTTGCTTGAGCGTGTCGCGGATGAGCTGGGCGCGCTGTGCAGCGTCCTTGGTCGGACGTTCGATGCGCAGGCGGTCGTTGCCGGTCAGTTTGATGTGGCGGTTTTTCTGGATGAGGTCGATGATGCGGGCGGCGTCCACCGGCGCGTCCTTGCGGAAATGCAGGATGGCGACCTCTTCGGCGGCGTCGATCTTGGTGATGCCGTAGCTTTGTGCGATCAAGCGCAGGCGGTGCGTGTCCACCAGAGCCTGCGCCGGGGGCGGCAGGCGACCGAAGCGATCGACGATTTCCTCGGCCACGTTGTCGAGCTGGGTGCTGGTGGTGGCGCTGGCCAGACGCTTGTAGAGCGACAGCCGGGCGTGGACATCGCCGCAATAGTCGTCGGGCAGCAGCGCGGGCACATGCAGGTTGATGTCGGTGGTCACGCCCAGCGGGTTGAGCAAGTCGGGCTCGCGGCCGGCGCGCAGCGCCTTCACCGCCTCGGCCAGCATGTCGTTGTAGAGCTGGAAGCCGATTTCCTGCATATTGCCCGACTGCTGCTCGCCCAGCACCTCGCCGGCACCGCGAATTTCCAGATCGTGCATGGCGAGGTAGAAACCCGAGCCCAGTTCCTCCATCTGCTGAATGGCTTCCAGCCGCTGCCCGGCCTGCTTGGTCAGGCTTTGCACATCGGGCACCAGCAGGTAGGCGTAGGCCTGGTGGTGCGAGCGCCCGACACGGCCGCGCAGCTGGTGCAACTGGGCCAGGCCGAACTTGTCGGCCCGCGCCATGATGATGGTGTTGGCGCTGGGCACGTCGATGCCGGTCTCGATGATGGTGGTGCACAGCAGGATGTTGAAGCGCTGGGCGTGGAAGTCGCGCATCACCCGCTCCAGATCGCGCTCGGGCATTTGCCCGTGGGCGATTTCGATGCGCGCCTCGGGTACCAGCTCCTCGAGTTGGCGGCGGCGGTTTTCGATGGTCTCGACTTCGTTGTGCAGGAAGTACACCTGGCCGCCGCGCTTGATCTCGCGCAGGATGGCCTCGCGTATCACGGCGCTGCTTTCGCTGCGCACGAAGGTCTTGATCGCCAGACGCTTTTGCGGCGCGGTGGCGATGACGCTGAGGTCGCGCAGGCCTTCGAGCGCCATGCCCAGGGTGCGCGGAATGGGCGTGGCCGTGAGGGTGAGCAGATCGACCGAGGCGCGCAGGGTCTTGAGCGCCTCTTTGTGGCGCACGCCGAAGCGGTGTTCTTCATCGACGATGACCAGACCCAGTCGGTCGAACTTGACCGTGGGCGACAGCAGCTTGTGCGTGCCGATGACGATGTCCACGGTGCCGCGCGCCAACCCTTCCAGTGCGGCGTTGATCTCTTTGCTGCCGCGAAAGCGTGACATCTCGGCGATGCGCACCGGCCAGTCGGCGAAGCGGTTGCGGAACGTCTCGCAGTGCTGCTCGGCCAGCAGCGTCGTGGGCGCGAGCACGGCGACCTGCTTGCCGCCCATCACCGCGACGAAGGCGGCGCGCAGCGCCACCTCGGTCTTGCCGAAGCCCACGTCGCCGCACACCAGACGGTCCATGGGCTTGGGGGCGATCATGTCCTGCACCACGGCGTGGATGGCCGCGGCCTGATCGGGCGTCTCCTCGAAGCCGAAGCTGGCGGCAAAGGCCTCGTAGTCTTGCGGCGCGTAGCGGAAGGCGTGGCCGGCGTGAGCGGCGCGGCGGGCGTAGATGTTGAGCAACTCGGCGGCGGCGTCGCGCACCTGCTCGGCGGCACGGCGCTTGGCCTTGTCCCACTGGCCCGAGCCCAGGGTGTGCAGCGGCGCGTCTTCTTGCGCGGCGCCGCTGTAGCGGCCGATGAGATGCAGTTGCGACACCGGCACATACAGCACGGCATCGTTGGCATAGACCAGGTGCAGGAACTCGGCCGGGCCGTCGCCCAGATCGAGAGTGGCCAAGCCCTGATAGCGGCCGATGCCGTGGTTGGCATGCACCACCGGGTCGCCGGGCTGCAGTTCGGCCAGGTCGTGGATCAGGGCATCGACGTTGCTGGCCTGCTCTTGTTTGCGTCGCCTGCGCTGCGCCGGGTTGAGGGCGAACAGCTCGGTTTCGGTGAGCACCGCCAGCCGGTCGCTCGGCAAGGCAAAACCCCGCGCCAGCGGCCCCACTGCCAAAGCGAAGCCGGTGGTGCCCTGCACGAAATCGTCCCAGCTATCGGCAGGCTGCGCCGAGAGGCCGGACTCTTGCAGCAGCTCGCGCAGGGTTTCGCGCCGCCCGGCGGATTCGGCCAGCAGCAGAACGCGCCGGTGTAGCGGGCGGCCTTCCTCCAGCCATTGCGCCAGGCGCGCCAGCGGACGTGTGGCGCGGCGGTCGGCGCTGATGTCGGGCAGGGCGCTGCTGGTGGGCTTGTCGGTGGCGTCGGTCTCGGCGGCGGCGTTGGCGCGCGGGCGCAGCGCCAGTTGCGCCAAGGGCTTGATGCGGCTGAAGAAGGCTTCTTCGCTCAGATAAAGCTGGTCTGGCGCGAGGGCGGGGCGCTCGGGGTCGTGGCGCAGCAGGCGATGCCGCTCCTGGGTGTCGGCGGCGAACTTCTGAATCGCCGTGGGCACGTCGCCATGCAGCACCACGCGGGCCTGCGCGCCGAGATAGTCGGGCAGGGTGGCGGTGTGCTCGAAGAACAGCGGCAGGTAATACTCGATGCCGGGCCCGGCCACGCCGTTGGCCATGTCCTTGTACAGCGGACTGCGGCTCGGGTCGCCCTCGAACACTTCGCGCCAGCGGGCGCGAAAGCGCTTCTGCGCCGCTTCGTCCAGCGGAAATTCGCGGCCTGGCAGCAGCCGCACTTCCTTCACCGGGTAGAGGCTGCGCTGGGTGTCGGGGTCGAAGGCCTGGATGGCGTCGATGGTGTCGCCGAACAGATCGACGCGATACGGCACGGGCGAGCCCATGGGATGCAGGTCGATGAGCCCGCCGCGCACCGCGTACTCGCCCGGGGCCATCACTTGGCTGACGTGGTTGTAGCCCGCCAGCACCAGTTGGGCGCGCAGCGCCGTCTCGTTCAGCGCCTCGCCCTGGCGGAAGTCGAAGGTGTAGGCGGCGAGGAATTCGGCCGGAGCCAGGCGCTGGATGGCGGTGTTGGCCGGGGCGATGACCACGTCGATCTGCCGATTGTGGATGGCCCACAGCGTGGCCAGGCGCTCGGAGATCAGATCCTGGTGCGGCGAAAAGCTGTCATACGGCAGGGTCTCCCAGTCGGGCAGCAGACCGATGCGCAACGACGGCGCGAACCACTGCATTTCGCCCAGCAGGCGCTGGGCGTCGCTGGCGCTCTCGGTGACGATGAGCCAGGGCGCCGCGTCATCGCGGGGGGCGCAGAGTTCGGCCAGCAGCCGCGCATCGGCGCTGCCGACGGGCAGGGGCCAGCTCACGCGCTGGCCGGGCTTGAGCGCAGGGAGTTGGCTGCGCAGGGCATGGACAATAGACGACATCGGGCAAATTTTCGCCCAAAGTCTGTTTCGTCCTTGTGTCCTGATGCAAATGCCGTCGTCCCCACCCGCCCATTCGCCGCGCTGCCATGCGCTCATTCCCAGTGCCGGCAGCGGCGCGCGCCTGCCTGGCGATGCGCCCAAGCAGTACCGCCGCCTGCTGGGCGACTGCGTGGTGCAGCACACGGTGCAGGCCTTTTTGCGCACGCCGCGCATCGTCAGCGTGGCCGTGGTGGTGCAGGCCGATGACACGCGCGCCGCCACCTGCCTGCGGCCCGACGCGCGGCTTGCCATCCTGCCGCGCGGCGGCGCCACCCGGGCGCACAGCGTGCTGGGCGGACTCGACGGCCTGTTGCAGGCCGGGGCGATGGCGGACGACTGGGTGCTGGTGCACGATGCCGCGCGCTGCTGCATCACCCCCGAGTTGATCGAGCGCCTGATCGACGCCTGCCTGCCCGATGCCGTCGGCGGCCTGCTGGCGCTGCCCTTGCCCGACACCCTCAAGGCCGCCGACCCGGCAGGCCGGGTTGCGCGCACCGAGCCGCGCGAAGGCCGCTGGCTGGCGCAGACGCCGCAGATGTTCCGCATCGCCGCGCTGCGCGAGGCCTTGCGAGCGGCGATGGCCGCCCAAGTGGCGCCGACCGACGAAGCCGGGGCGATGGAACGCCTGGGCGCGGCGCCCTTGCTGGTGCCCGGCGCGGCGTTCAACTTCAAGATCACCTATCCCCAGGACCTCGAACTGGCGCAGGCGCTTCTGGCGCAGCGCGCTGGAGACCGCGCATGACATCCATCCGCATCGGTGAGGGCTTCGACGTCCACGCCCTCGTGCCCGGCCGCCCGCTGATCATCGGCGGCGTCACCATTCCCTACGCCCTCGGGCTTCTGGGCCATTCCGATGCCGACGTGCTGCTGCACGCCATCACCGACGCGCTGCTGGGTGCGGCCGGGCTGGGCGACATCGGCCAGCACTTCCCCGACACTGACGCCCGGTTCAAAGGCGCCGATTCTGCCGAACTGCTGCGCCAGGCCTGGCACAGCGTGGCGCAGCAGGGCTGGGCGCTGTGCAACGTGGACTGCACCGTGATCGCCCAGGCGCCCAAGCTGGCACCCTACCGCGAGGCCATGCGCCAACGCATCGCCGCGCTGCTCGACCTGGACGCGGCGCAGGTCAACGTCAAGGGCAAGACCACCGAACGCCTGGGCTTCACCGGCCGCGGCGAAGGCATTGCCGCCAGCGCCGTCTGCCTGCTGCAGCGCCCCTGACGATCCCCAACCGAGGACACCCCATGCACACCGCACCCGCCCTGCGCCGCATCGCGCTCCTTCTTGGCCTGACCCTGACCGCTGCGGCAAACGCCGCGCCGCCCGACATCAACCGCGGACTGCCGCAGATCCCCCTCAAGATCGAGGGGCGCACCTTGACCGCCGAGGTGGCTGCCACCGCCGAGCAGCAGGAGACCGGGCTGATGCGCCGCCGCAGCCTGCCACCCAACCACGGCATGGTGTTTGTCTGGGCGCAACCGCAGCCGGTATGCATGTGGATGAAGAACACCCTGATTCCGCTGTCGGTGGCCTTCATCGGCGCCGATGGCCGCATCATCAACCTGGCCGACATGCAGCCCGAGACCGAGGATGTGCATTGCGCGCAGGGCGACGTGCGCTACGCGCTGGAAATGCCGCTGCATTGGTTCGCGCAACACGGCATTCAGCCCGGCGCCCGGGTGTCGGGCCTGCCGGCGCCGGCCTCGCGCTGAGCCGATACACCTGGTGACAACTGCGTGCGGCGCGGTTGTCGCCAACGGCATGGGTGCAGCGTTGATTCGACACGGCCGCAAACAACGTCTTTCGTCGAATCTCCAAAGGACTTCTCCATCATGCACTCCATGCTTCGTTCCACGTTGCTTGCTCTGCTGTCGGCAGGCGCTCTCCTCGGTACGCCTGCGGCCTTCGCCCAAACGCCGTGGCAGGCGGCACACCCGCTGCGTGCCCAGGTGTTGCGGCGAGCCGACCATCTGGACTGGCGCATCGCCCAGGCCCGTAACAGCGGCGCCATGCCGCCTTGGCGCGCAGCGGCGTTGCAGCCCCAAGTGGCGCAGGTGCGCTGGCAGCAGAACGTCATGGCGCAGCGCAATGGTGGCGGCCTGGCTCGGCCGCAATGGCTGGCACTGAACCGCCGCGAAGACGCCATCAGCCGGGAGATCGCGCAATGACCGCGCCGCAACCGCGGCGCTGTGGCGCAAGGCGGCTGAAGCTGGCGGCGCTGGCCTTGTCGGGCAGCGTGCTGCTCGGTGGCTGCTATGTCGCGCCCATTGCCCCGGCGCATGTGTCCGGCGCCGTGGTGGTGCGACCCGAAGGCGGCGGCTGCTGGCATCCCGGCTGGCGCGGGCCGGAGGGCTGGTGGCATCCGGGCCATTGGGGTGTCTGCGGCTGAGCGGGGAGACTGACCATGCCCATGCCTCGTCCCCTGACGTCTCCCCGGCTGTCGCGCCGCGTTTTTCTCGGCGGGCTGGCTGGCCTGGGCTTCACGGCTTGGGCACCCGCCAGCCGGGCCCAGGCCGTGCAAGCCACGACTGCAGATCCCTTGGTCGGGCTCGACGCCGCCGCCCGCGCCCGGCCTGTGCCCTTTCTCGACCGCATCGGCTGGGGCGCCAGTGCCCAGCAGTTGCAAGACCTGGCGCGACTTGGCGCCAGCGCCTATCTGCAGCAGCAACTGCAAATGCCCGCCGCACCGCAGCTCGCCCCGGAACTGGCGGCGCAGTTGGCCGCGCTGCCCGTCAACCAGCCGCTCGAGGCGCTCATCCCGCCGCTGGTGCGCGAGCAGCGGCGCATCCGCCTGGCACGCAAGGCGCAGGGGCAGGGCGACGCCGCCGAAACCGAGGCCCAACTCAAGGCACTCAACCGCTTCAAGTTCGCCCTGGCGCAGCAGGCCGCGGCGCAGCAGGTGCTGCTGGCGCTGTACGCCCCCAACGCCTTGCAGCAGCGGCTGAGCTGGTTCTGGCTCAATCACTTCAACGTGTTTCGCGGCGGCGAGATCGGGCCGATGATGGCCGACTACTGCCAGCGCGTCATCGCCCCGCATGCCCTGGGGCGCTTCCGCGACTTGCTGCGGGCGACGATGTTCTCGCCGCAGATGCTGCTGTATCTGAACAACGCGCAGAACGCCCGCGGCCACGTCAACGAAAACTATGCCCGCGAGGTCATGGAGTTGCACACTCTGGGCGTGGGCGGTGGCTACACCCAGGCTGATGTCACCAATCTGGCACGCGCGCTCACCGGCCTGGGCGTCGATCTGCAGGACATGCCAGTGCGCGTGCGCCCGGCGCTGCGGGCCGATCTGTGGCAGCAGGGGCTGGTGGTGTTCAACCCCGAGCGGCACGATCCCGACCCCAAGACCGTGCTCGGTTCCACCCTGCAGGGTCAGGGCATGGAGGAGATCGAGGAGGTCATCACGCTGCTGGCCGACCACCCGGCCACCGCACGGCATGTCAGCACGCAACTGGCGCAGTCTTTCGTCGCCGACCAGCCGCCCCCCGGTCTGGTCGATGCCATGGTGCAGCGCTGGCAGGCCACCGGCGGCAGCATGGCCGCGGTGCTGCACACGCTGTTCACCAGTCCGGCGTTCGCCGCCAGCCTGGCGCAGCCGCAGTTCAAGGACCCCATGCGCTATGTGCTGTCAGCGTTGCGCGCCAGCCTGGGCGATGCGCCCGTCCGCAACCCCATGCCCGTGCTGTTCATGCTCAACCGCCTGGGCGAACCGCTATTCGGTCGGCAGACGCCCGACGGCTATCCGCTCAACACCGGCGCCTGGGACAGCCCGGGCCAGCTCACCGCGCGTTTCGAGGTGGCGCGGCAGATCGGCGCTGGCGCTCCGGTGCTGTTCGGTGAGCCACCGCCCGTGCTGGCGCAGGCTGCGCCGCAGGCGGAGAACGCCGCCGAGATGCCTGCGATGCAGCCCGCCATGGCCGCCGTGCCTGGCGATAAGCCACCGCATCACCCACCGCCCGATCTGGCGCGCAGCGCCGTGTTCCTCGCGCAGCAAAGCCAACTCGGCATCGCCACCCTGCGGGCCTTGGCGCAGGCCGACGACCGCGTGCGCTGGAACACGCTGTGGCTGTCATCCCCTGAATTCATGCAAGCCTGAAGGAGAGCCGCATGCAACGTCGTCAGTTTCTGCAATCCGCCACCGCCGCGGCGCTGGCCGCGCCCATGACCCGGCTATGGGCCGCGCCCACGGCGCAGCAGCAGCCCAAGTTCATCCTGGTGTTTCTGCGCGGCGCGTATGACGCCACCAACCTGCTGGTGCCGTACAGCAACGCCTTCTATTACGAGTCGCGCCCGCACATCGCCGTGCCGCGTCCGGGCGACGGCGCCGACGCCGCCATCGCGCTGAACGCCGATTGGGCGCTGCACCCGGCGCTGCGCGACTCCATGCTGCCGCTGTGGCAGGCCGGACAACTGGCCTTCGTGCCTTTTGCCGGCACGCGCGACATGACCCGCAGCCACTTCGAGACGCAGGATCACATCGAACTCGGCCAGGGGCCGCAGACGCGCGATTTCAACGACGGCTTTCTCAACCGCCTGGTGCAGCAGATCGGCGGCCCGGCCCAGCCCATGGCCTTCACCGCGCAGTTGCCGTTGTCGTTGCGTGGGCCGCAGCGCGTGCCCAACCTAGCCATCGCCCAGGCCGGGCGCACCGGCATCGACCCGCGGCAGCGCGAGCTGATCGAAAGCATGTGGGGCGCCACGGCGCAGGGCGCCGCCGTGCGCGAGGGCTTTGCCGTGCACCAGACCGTGACGCGAGACATGCAGGCCTCGGGCTGGCAGGCCGAGATGGTGGCAGCCAGCCGTGGTGCCATCGCGCCCAAAGGCTTTGTTGCCGAGGCGGTGCGCATCGGCGGGCTGATGCGCGACAGCTTCAACCTCGGTTTCATCGACGTAGGCGGCTGGGATACGCATGTCAACGAAGCCAGCGCCAACGGCGCCCAAGGCCAGCTCGCCGACAAGCTTGCCGCGCTGGGGCAGGGTCTGGCCGGGATGGCGCAGGCCATGGGTCCGGCATGGCGGGACACCATGGTGGTGGTGCTCAGCGAGTTCGGTCGCACCTTCCGCGAAAACGGCAACCGCGGCACCGACCACGGCCACGGCACGGTGTATTGGGTGCTGGGCGGCGCGGTGCGCGGCGGGCGCATTGCGGGGGAGCAGATCGTGCAGTCGCCCTCCACGCTGAACCAGAACCGCGACGACCCCGTGCTCACCGAAGACCGTGCCCTGCTCGGCGGCCTGTTCCAACGCCTATGGGGGCTGCGTGCCGCGCAGGTCGAGGCGGTGTTTCCGGGAGCCCAGCCGGTCGATTTGCAGCTGGTCTAGGGTCTGTTCACGCCATTGGTGCGCCGCACCAATGGCGTGAACAGACCCTGGCCTTCCTTCAGGCGATGGCAAAACGGGCAAACAGCGGACGTTTGACCACGGCGTCGAGCAGCAGGGTGAACACGACTGTCGCCAGCAGGATCGCGCCGATCACGCTCCAAGGCAGCGCAGCCATGAGCACGCCGGCTCCAGCCAGGGCGCACACCACGAGCAGGTCGCCCACGCTGGCGGCGGCCATCCAGCGCGATGGCGCCAGCGTCCACAGCGGGCCGTCGGTGCGCAGCAGGTACAGCCCGGCCTGGTTGCCGAACACCAGAATGAGAAACACCACGGTCTGCAACTGCGCCAGGCTCAGCCCCTGCGCCTGCGCCCAGATGTACACCCCGGCGGCGAACAGCAGGCTCAACCCCGCCAGCACTGCCGAGGCACCGATGAGCTGGCCCACCTGCCAGCGCTGCGGCAGCCCGGCCGGGCGCACATGGTCGGTGGCGATGCTCATGGTGGCGAAGTCGTTGGCGAACAGCATGAGCACGATGAGCAGCGGCGAGATGATGAAGTGCCCGGTCAGCAGCAGGCCGGCGGCGAGAAAAATGACGATTTCGAGCGTGCGCAGCACCTTGTTCAAGGCGTAGGTCAGCATACGCCGGTGCACTTGTCGCCCGGCGCGCATCACGGTGAGCACGCCGCCCAAGCCGGGGTCGGTGAGCACCACCCCGGCGGCAGCTTTGGCGACGTCGGTGGCGCTGGCCACGGCGATGCCCATTTCCGCCTGCCGCAGCGCCGGGGCGTCGTTGACGCCGTCGCCGGTCATGCCGGTGACGTGCCCGGCCTGCTGCAGCGCGGCGACGATGTGGTGCTTGTCCTGCGGCAGCACGCGGGCGTAGAGGTCGCACTGCGCCGGGTCGAGCGGCGCGCCGGGCTGAATATGGCACACGCGGCTGCCCAGCCCGAGCTGCGCGCCGATGGCGCGCGCGGTGTCCTCGGCGTCGCCGGTGGCCATGCACACCCGCACGCCGAGCTGCTTGATCTGCGCGATGAGGTCGGCGGCGTCGGGCCGCGGTGGGTCCGCCAGGCCGACGACGCCGAGCAACTGCAGCGCATCACCGTGCCCGGCGGCCACCGCCAGCACGCGCGCGCCGCTGACCGCGAGTTTCTGCTCGGCAGCCTCGAGCGCCGCCTGCTGCGCGGCGTCGAGCTGGCACAACGGCCCGATGACATTGGCCGCGCCCTTGACCGCGCGCCACGGCTGGCCGTCGACGGTGTAGGTGCCTTCGCTGCGGCGGGTGGAGGGATCGAACGGTGCGAACGCGGTACGCGGCGGCGCGGCGTCGAGCAGTTTGCGCTCGCGTGCCGGTGCCAGAATGGCCAGATCGAGCGGGTCCTGCGTGGCGTCGTCGCTGGCCAGCGCGGCCGCGCGTAGCACGGTGTTGTCGTCCGCGCCGGCGGCCAGCGGCACCGCACCAGCGTAGCGCAGGCGGTTTTGCGTCAGCGTGCCGGTTTTGTCCGACACCAGGGTGTCCATCGCCGCGGCTTCTTCCACCGCGGGCAGCCGGGTGACGAGCACGCCCTGATGCGCCAGCTGCTGGCCGCTGACCGCAGTCGCCAGGGTGTAGGTGGCGGGCAGCGCCACCGGCACCGAGGCCACCAGCAGCATCAGCGCGAACACCGCGGTGTCGAGCAGCGGCAGGTGGTGCCACAGCGCGAAGGCCACGACCAGCGCGACCAGCACGGTGTCGAACACCACCAAGCGCTTGACGATGGCGAAAATAGTGCGCTGCATGTGGCTGGGGGCGCTGGACGTGCGCACCAGCTCGGCGGTATGGCCGAAAAAGGTGTGCGCCCCGGTGGCAGTGACGCTGCCGGTGGCTTCGCCCTGACGGACGATGGCGCCGGTGTACGCCGGCTTGCCCGGCCCGGCGTCGACCGGCAGCGACTCGCCGGTCAGCGCCGACTGGTCGAGCGACACCGCGCCGTCGAGCAGTTGCAAATCGGCCGGGACGATGTCGCCGGCGCGGATGTGGATGATGTCGCCGGGCACCACGGCTTCGGCGGCGATCTGCTGCCACTGGCCGTCACGCCGCACCCGCGCGTTGACGCGCAGCTGCCGCCGCAGCAGCGCCAGCGCGTCCTTGGCGCGCTGCTCCTGCACGAAAGCGACGACGGCGTTGAACACCAGCAGCGCGGCGATGACCAGCGCCTCCACGCCGCGGCCGAGCAGCAGCTGCAGCAGGATCACGGCTTCGAGCATCCACGGCACCGGCGCCCAGAACCGCCCGGCAAACTGCCGCCAGGCCGGCACGCTGCGCTCGGCGATGGCGTTGGCGCCGAATTGCGCCAGCCGTGCCGCGGCCTCTGCCGCCGACAGTCCGGTGGCCGGGTCGGTGGCGGGCAGGGTGTCGGACGGCGGGGTGGTTGGCGTCGTCATGGCAGAAGGGCAGCTGCTTGCAGCGCCATCACCCCCTCCTCGTCGGTCGGCAGGGCGAACGCCGGGATGCGGCTGTCGCCGTGGGTGATGCACGCCTGCCCGGCGGCGTTGGCCAGCGGGTCCAGCGACATGCCCAGCCACGCCAGCGCCTGGCAGACCGCGGCGCGCACCGTGGCGCTGTGCGTGCCGATGCCGCCGGTGAACACCAGCGCGTCGAGGCCGCCGAGATCGGCGGCAAGCGCGCCGATGTGGTGCACCACGCTGGCGGTCAACAGCGCGATGGCCTCGGCCGCGCGGGGGTCGCTGCTGGCTTCGAGGGTGCGCAAATCGTCGCTCAGCGCGGACACGCCTTTGAGCCCGCTGTCGTGGTAGAGCATCGACGTCAGCTGCACCGCATCGAGCCCTTCCTCGGTGATCCAGTGCAGCACCAGCCCGGGGTCGAGCGCGCCGCAGCGCGTGCCCATGACCAGGCCGTCGAGCGCGGTGAACCCCATGGTCGTGCATTGGCTGCGCAGCGCGCGCAGGCCGCACAGGCTGGCGCCGCCGCCCAGATGCGCCACGATCACCGCGCTCTGCGCGCGTGCGCCGAGCAGGCCGGGGAGCTGGCGGGAGATGGCGTCGTACGACAGGCCGTGAAAGCCGTAGCGCTTGAAACCCTTGTCGTGCCAGTGGCGCGGGATGGCGTAGCGCCGCGCCAGGTCGGCTTGCGTGGCGTGGAAGGCGGTGTCGAAGCAGGCGATCTGCGGCACGCCGGGCAGCCGGGCGGTGGCGGCGTCCACGCCGTCGAGACCCGGCCCCTGGTGCAGCGGCGCCGGGCTGCGCAGCGCATCGAGCGCCACGCGCACCTCGGGGGTGATGCGCTGCGCCGCGGTGAAGCGCGTGCCGCCGTGGACGATGCGGTGCGCCACCGCGGTGATCGGGCCGATGCCCGCGGGCCGCAGCAGACGGTCGAACAGGGCGCCGACTTCGGCGGCGATGTCGCCGCGCGGCTCGTCCGACGCGCTGCGATGGGTCTGGCCCTGCGCGTCGGTCCAGCGCAGCGTGGCCTGGCCGCCGTGGCTGTCGATTTCGCCGCGCAGCAGCGCGCGCGGCAGCGGCGTCGTGGCAGTGGCGACGCAGTCGGCGCGGGCGAAAACGGCGAACTTCAGGCTGGCCGAACCGGCGTTGAGGCAGAGCAGGGCGGGGGTGGACATGGCGGTGCGGGCGTTCAGGCGGCAGCCGGGACAGGGGCGCCGGTGGAGGCGGGGACGGGCGGCGCGCCGTCGATCTGCCCGGTGGCGCGCAGCCGTGCCTGGCGCTGCAGCACCGCCAGCGCGCACGACGCCAGCCGCGCCTGCACGCCGTCGGCGCGGCTGGTGAGGATGATGGGCACGCGGGTGCCGACCACCAGCCCGGCGATGACCGCGCCGCCGAGATATTCGAGCTGCTTGGCCAGCATATTGCCCGACTCCAGGTCGGGGGTGAGCAAAATGTCGGCCAGCCCGGCCACCGGCGAGTGGATGCCCTTGGTCCTGGCCGCGGCCAGCGACAGCGCGTTGTCGAACGCCAGCGGGCCGTCGAGGATGGCGCCGGTGATCTGCCCGCGGTCGGCCATTTTGCACAGCGCCGCGGCGTGCAGCGTCGCCGGCATATTGGCGTTGACCGTCTCCACCGCGGCGAGGATGGCCATGCGCGGCGTGGCCACGCCCAGCGCCTGCGCCAGATCGATGGCGTTTTGCGCGATGTCGCGCTTGGTGTCCAGGTCGGGGGCGATGTTGATCGCCGCATCGGTGATGAACAGCAGGCGCTCGGCCGCCGGGGCGTCGATGACGAACACATGGCTGGCGCGCCGCCCGGTGCGCAGGCCGCCCTGCGGGTCGAACGCGGCGTGCATCAGCTCGTCGGTGTGCAGCGCGCCCTTCATCAGCGCGCCGACCTTGCCGGCGCGCGCCAGCTCCACCGCCTGCGCCGCCGCGGCGTGACTGTGCTCGGTGGAAATCAGCTCCCACGGCGACAGGTCGATCCCCGCCTCCTGCGCCGCGGCGCGGATGCGCTCCTGCGGCCCGATCCACACCGGCTCGATCAGCCCGGCGCGCGCGGCGTCGATCGCCCCCTGGATCGACACCACGTTGACCGGATGCACCACGGCCACGCGCATCGGCTTCAGGCCCTTGCAGCCCTCGTGCGCCTTGTCCACCAGCGCCATCAGCCGCTGCCCCGGGTCGAACAGGTGCAGTTGCGGCAGCCGCGCACGCGGCCGGCACACGGCTTCGGTCGGGGCCTGCACCAGCGCATGCCCGCTGGCCACGGTCTGGCCGTGCTGGTTGACCGCCAGGCAGTCGAAGCGGACGCGGTGACCTTCGGCGAACTTCTCCCGCGCCGTCACGCTCACCGTCACCGTGTCGCCCAGCGCCACCGGCGTTTGAAAGTCCAGCGTCTGTTCGAGGTAGACGGTGCCGGCCCCGGGCAGCTCGGTGCCCAGTAGGTTCGACAGCAGCGCGCCCAGCCACATGCCGTGGCCGACGACGTGGTGAAACGGCGTGCTGCGGGCGAACTCGTCGTCGATGTGGGAAGGGTTGGCGTCACCGGACATCACGGCGAAGGTGGCGATGTCGGCGCGGCTCAGGGTGCGCTGCAGCCGGGCGCTGTCGCCGATGGCGATCTGGTCGAAGGGGCGGTTGCACAACTCGTCGGTCATCGCGGGTTTCCAGATGGGAGAGATCAAGAGTGGCGGCGATCAACGTTGCAGCACGTAGTCGCCGGGGGCCGGGGCCAGCGGCGGGTAGGCCACGCTGCCGCAGGGAGGAGGGGGGAGCTGCTCGCCGCTGCCCTTGGCCAGCAGCCACTGGTGCCAGCGCGACCACC
>JAKAFC010000171.1 GCA_021818065.1 Pseudomonadota bacterium | reverse complement strand
TGGACCGGGCGCAGGGCGCGCGGCTGTTCGATGTCGACGGCCACACCTTGGTCGACTTCTGCCTGGGTGACACCGGCGCCATGTTCGGCCACAGCCCAGCGCCCATCGCCCGTACCCTGGCCGAGCAGGGGGCGCTGGGCGCCACCACCATGCTGCCGTCCACCGTGGCGCTGGACGTCGCCCGCCTGCTGCAGCAGCGCTTTGGCCTGCCGATGTGGCAGTTCACCGCCACCGCCAGCGACGCCAACCGTTTCGTGCTGCGCTGGGCCCGCGCCATCACTGGGCGCCAGCACATCGTGGTGTTCAACGGCTGTTACCACGGCACGGTCGACGACGTGTTCGTTGACCTGCAGCCAGGCGGCAGCACGCACACCCGCGCCAGCCTGCTCGGCCAGGTGCACGACATCGCCCGCTTTACCCGCGTGGTCGAGTTCAACGACCTGCCGGCGCTGCGCGCTGCGCTGGCCGCAGGCGACGTCGCCTGCGTGATCACCGAGCCGGTGCTGACCAATATCGGCATGGTGTTGCCCGAGCCGGGCTTTCTCGAAGGCGTGCAGGCCGCATGCCGCGAACACGGCACGCTGCTGGTGCTGGACGAGACCCACACCATCTCCTGCGGTCCCGGCGGCTATACCCGCGCGCACGGCCTCGCGCCCGACGTGCTGGTGCTGGGCAAGCCCATCGCCGGGGGCACACCCGGCGCCGCCTACGGCTTCACGGCGGACGTCGGCGCCCGCATGCAGGCCGCCAAGCGGGCTGCACCCGCGGGCCATTCGGGCATTGGCACCACGCTGTCGGCCGGGCTGCTGACCCTCAAGCTCATGCGCACCATGCTGGCCGAGGTGATGACCGAGGCTGCCTACGCCCACATGTTCGCCATTGCCCAGCGTCTGGCCGAAGGGCTGGAGGGCGTGATTGCGCGCCGCGCCTTGCCGTGGACGGTGACGCGTATCGGCGCCCGTTGCGAAGTGCAGTTCGCGCCGCAACGCCCGCGCAACGGCAGCGAAGCCCGCGCCGCCTTCAACGACGCGCTGGAACCCGCGCTGCAGCTGGCGCTGATCAACCGCGGCGTGCTGCTCACGCCGTTTCACAACATGCTGCTGGCCAGCCCGGCGCACACCGAGGCCGACGCCGAGGCGCTGATCGCCGCGTTCGACGACGCACTGGCGGCGCTGGCGGCAACCTGAGCGCACGTCAGTCCGCTCGATAGGGGGACGGGCTTACCAGCGCGTCGGCACCGCCACCGCTTGACACTCTGTTCCGCAGAGCCGTAAACTCTGCGAAACAGAGTGCATTCCGGAGGCCCCATGCCATCGCTCGCCGCGCAGCAGCTCGACAGCATTCATGCCATGCTCGCCAGTGGCCAGCGCAGCCTGCGGCTGGAGCGCCATAGTCTGGTGCTCTGGGGTCTGAGCTTCGGCGGCCTGATCCTGCTCAGCGACGCTGTGTTCACCCCGGCGCAGATTCCCGACCCCACGCAGCGCGCCCTGGCCTGGTTGGGGCTGATGGCTGCGGCGCTCGGAGCCGTGAGTCTGCTCGACTGGACGCTCACCCGTCGTGCCAAGCGCTCGCGCGACGAGTTCTGGTCGTTCATCCACCGCCAGGTGCTCAAGGTGTGGTGGCTGCTGCTCGCCGCAGGCGTGCTGGCCACCTTTGCCACGTTCTTTTACGGCGGCGGCTATCTGGTGTTTCCGCTGTGGCTGGTGCTGGTCGGCCTAGGGCTGTATGTGCACGGCCTGTTTTCCGAACAGGCGGTGGAGTGGGCCGGCGGCTTGCTCATCGCCTTGGGCGTGTGCGCGGTGCTGTTCGGGCTGGACGTGACAGCCATGCAGCATCTGGCCGCCTCGGCTTTCGGTCTGGGGCTGCCCTTGCTCGCTTTGCTGCTGCGGCGCGACGCGGGCGGCAACGCCCGGCTGGGCTGGCGTTGTGGCGGCATGCTGTTGTGGCTGGTTGTGGTGCTGGCTCCGCCCTTGCTGGCGCAGCGGCAGGCCAACGCTTGGCAGCCGACTTCCGCGCCGCTGCACAGCCTGCAAGACTATGCACGCCATCCGCTGGCGCGGCAGATCGTGTTGCTTCCCGCAGGGCAGACGGTGCCGGTGCATGTGGATGTGTCCGGCGACAGCTTTGTTCCCAGCGCCCAAGCGGTGTTGCCGCTGGTGCTCAAGCAGCCGGTCGAGGTGTTAAGCGACCACGGCCGCCTCACCGGCCCCTGGCGCCACCCTGGCGGGGCGTGGCAGCGCAGCCCCATCCCCCGAATGCTGCGCGTCCCCAGCATGCGCGCCAGCCTCCATCCCACCCAGGGCCCGGACGTGCACATTGCACTCACCGTGCAGATGGGCGCCGACCCATCGCCCTGCTTTCCTTCGTCCAGAGATCTTCAAGGAGTGCCTCATGAAACGTCTGCTTCTTCCGCTGCTCGCCAGCCTCAGCCTTGCCGCCTGCAGCAGCCTACCCATGGGCCCGGCGCCCACGGCGGCCGAGACTGCCAAGCTGCCGGTCATCACACTCGGTCAGCAGCCGCTGCCGCCGGGCGACGCCTATGTGCTGTACTTCCCTGCGGGCACGCCGCTGCCCATTCGCACCGACGTCGATGGCAGCGCCTTCGCCCAAAGCGGCGAGTCCACGCTGCACGTCACCCTCAAGCGCGGCATCTACGGCTACCGCCAGTACGCCAGCTTCGACCAGAAGACCTGGGTGCCGTGGAACCAGATGCTCGCCACCCAGTTCCACCTGCACATCCCAGGCAAGGACGGCAAGAACGCCGCCGTGCTGCATCTGCAGATGGACCTGCGATAAGGCGGGCCACAGCATGACGCGGAACAAGCCTGAGAAACCCGCCGGGCCGTCCCAAGGGTTTCGAACCCCCTCGGGGGGGCTGGAGCGTCGCGACGGCTCAGGGGGCCTGGCTGAGAAACCCGCCGGGCCGCCCCAAGGGTTTCGAACCCCCTCGGGGGGGCTGGAGCGCAGCGACAGCTCAGGGGGTCCACTCGACCCGTTGTTGCACCAGCCGCTGCGCACGCAGATCGCCGCCTATCTGGCGGGTGTGGGCGCCGCCACCTTTTCCGACCTCAAGCGCTTGCTCGACGTATCGGATGGCAACCTCGACGCCCACCTCAAAAAGCTGCTCGCCGCTGGCTATGTGCAGGCGAGCAAGAGCAGCGAGGGTCCGCGACCGCAAACGACGTATGCCCTCACGGCCACCGGCCGCGAGGCGCTGCAGGCTTATGTGACGGCCTTGCAGGGCCTGATCGCTTTTGCTCAGGCGGAGGACGACCACCCCGATCCCGCCAGCGGCGCGGGCGTCGCGTCGTCGGCCTGGCGCTCGGCCTGACGCCGCGCGGTGGCGTCGTCGCGCACCGCTTGCCACTGGCCCGCGTGCTGCCGCAGCCAGCTCGGCCCGGCGCCGCCGTCGCCCAGCTGCAGAGGATGAAAGCCGGGGCGCAGATACGCCAGCAGCGGCCCGGTCATGCGCCACAGCAGGCCGTGGCGCCCGGCGAAAAACCGCAGCGCCGACAGCCAGGTGCGTGGCGCGCCCAGGGCGCCGTCGTGCCGCAGATTGGCCAGTGTCTGCCGGGTGGAATCCAGCAGAAACATGCGGCTGGCGTAGGCAAACCAGCGCAGCCGGTGGCCGTAGCGTCCGCCCAGCCGCTGGTACAGGTCGAAGGCCACGGCGCGGTGCTCGCTTTCCTCGGCGGCGTGCCAGCGCCACAGGGTGCGCAGCGGCTCGTCGGCGGCCGCCAGCCAGTCGCCCGGCTGGCCGATGCGTGCCAGCGCGATGTGGCCGAGCAGCGCGGTGTAGTGCTCCAGGGCCGCGGTCACGGCCAGGGCATTGCGGGCGCGCTGCAGCGCGGGCAGGTGGGCCTGTGCCGCCCGCTTGCGCGCGATTTCGCGCTGCATGCGCGGCTCCCAGGTGTTGACGAAACCCTGTCGCGCCAGCTCGGCGTTGTATTGCGCGTGCAGGTGGCGGTGCGTGGCCTCCTGGCCGATGAAGTCTTGCACCGTGGCGCGCAGTGCGGCGTCGGCGGGCGCGTCGCCCAGCAAGGCGGCGCCGTCGCGCACGCTGTCGATGAAAAACTGCTCGCCCAGCGGGAAGCTCATCGACAAGGCGTTGAAGTACGCGCTGGTGAAGGCATCGCCGCCGTTCCAGCGTCGGGCAAAGCCGGGCGCAAGGTCGATGCGCAGCCGCCGCACGGTCAGGGCGGAGGGCGGCGTTGCAGCGGGATGGCTAGCCTGGCGCATGACGCCCAGCATGGTGCGCCCTGTGCCAGCGCGGCGTCAATGCCGCGGCCTGCGACGATCAGGGTTTGATGTAGGCGAACCCGGCCTTTTCCAGTTGCATGATGCGCACTACGCCGGCGGGCACCACCACGGCGTCGGGCACCAGGATCGGCATGTGGCCGAGCTTCTTGGCCATGCCTTCCATGGTGTTGTGGCAGGCGTCGAACTCCACGCCTTCGCTGTTCTGTGCGGCGATGCGGCCCGCCACCGGGCTGCCCTTGAGCAGCATCTTCAGCCCGGGACCGAAGGCGACGATGACGATCTGGATCTTTTCCTGCCCAAAGTAATTCAGCAGGTTCTGCGCGTTGTTCAGCGCCAGATTCCAGGTGGCCGGATTGTCGCCGTCCACCTGCATGACCACATGCGCCTGTGCGAACGGCAGCTTGTGGATGTAGGTCGGCGCGTCGAACTTGAAGTCGCCCAGCATCGACGGGTTGGCGGCTTGGGCCATGCCCAGCAGGCCCAACCCAAGGGTCAGCGCAAGGATCGCGTCGCGCAGGCGGTTACGCCAGACGCGTTGGAAGGTTGAAACCATGGTTGTCTCCTCGGTTTGAAAGTGGAATCGTCCTGGACTTTTTGGTCACGCCAAGGATCGGTGGCGTGCTGCACCGTGGAACCCCCGGCACGCCGCATGCTGCGGGCGTGCCGGGCGAGGGCAGGCAGACGGTTGTTTGTGACGTTGATCGTTCAGAAATTCACGATGGGCAAGCCGCGTTGCACCCATTCGTTCATGCCGCCGGGATACTCGCGCACGCCTTTGAGCGCAAGAATGCGGTGCAGCACGAACCAGGCGCCCGCGGCGTACTGTCCGGTGTTGCAATACACGATGCCCGGCGCCAGACGGTGCACCCCGGCCCCGGCCAGCACCTTGCGGTACACATGCGCGGAAAGAAAGCGCCAGGAGCCGTCCTCGGCGTTGCGGTAGAACAAC
>JAKAFC010000170.1 GCA_021818065.1 Pseudomonadota bacterium | reverse complement strand
CCCACCAGGCCCGAGAGCGGCACCGCGCTCATGAACCAGGCGGTCATCTGGCTGCGCCGCGCCGCCGGATACCAGTAGGTGAGATAGAGGATGATGCCGGGGAAGAAGCCGGCCTCGGCCACGCCGAGCAAGAAGCGCATGACGTAGAACTGCGTGGGCGTGGTGACGAACAGCGTGGCCGCCGAGATCAGCCCCCAGGTGATCATGATGCGGGCGATCCACACCCGCGCGCCCACCCGGTGCAGGATGAGGTTGCTGGGCACCTCGAAAATGAAGTAGCCGAGGAAAAAGATGCCCGCGCCGAAGCCGTACACCGCATCGGAAAAGTTCAGATCGCCCTTCATCTGCAGCTGCGCGAAGCCGATGTTCACCCGGTCGAGATAGGCGACGAAGTAGCACAGGATGAGGAAGGGAATGATGCGCCAACCGATGCGGCGATAGACCTGTTCCGAAGGCGGTGCCGCCGCCGCGGTCGTTGCAGAGAGTGTTGCCATGCTGCGTCTCCTTGTGGTTGTGAATCCGGGGGCTGTACCCCCCCGGCTGCTGCAAGACCGGCCCTGCGCAGGCAGCGCCGATCCAAAAAACTCAATGTCGCATCGCCGCTGCCTCCGCCACCGGCTCGGACGGCAGGGCGTAATACTTCTGCACCGCCAGCGCCTCGTACAGCGGCGGTGTGAAGACGTTGGCCACCCGGCTGCTGATCAGCGCCGTGGCCATGAGCGGAATGACCAGACCGCCGCCGTTGATCATCTCCATGACGATGACGAAGGAGGTCAGCGGCGACTGCGTGACCGCCGCCAGATAGCCCACCATGCAGATGGCCACCAGGGCCGACTGCGGATACTGCCCGAACCACTGGCTGACCCACTGGCCGAACCCCGCGCCGATGGACAACGAGGGCGAGAACAACCCGCCCGGCAGGCCCGTGATGTACGACAGCACCATGGACAGCCACTTCACCAGTGGGTAATACCAGCTCACCTGCTCGCCGTGGTTCATCAGCAAATGCCGCGCCTGATCGTAGCCGCTGCCCCAGGTCTGGCCGCCGGTGGCAATGCCCAGTGCCGCCACCAGCAGCCCCAAGCCTGCGCCCCACAGCAGCGGCGAGCGCTCGCGCCAGGCCAGCACACTGCGAGGAATCCAGCGTGCCTGCCGCAGCAGGGTGAGGTTGAACGCTGCACCCGCCAGTCCGCACAGCACCGCGGCGATGACCACCGGCAAGACGAAGGCGATGGGAAAGATGTCCGGCGCCGTGATCTGCCCGAAGTACAGGTAGTTGCCCGCCAGCGCCAGCGACACCAGGCCGGAGAACACGATGCTGGTGATGAGCACGCCGTTGGTACGCACCTCGAAGCTGCGGGTGAGTTCTTCGATGGCGAACAGAATGCCCGCCAGCGGGGTGTTGAACGCCCCGGACAAACCCGCCGCCGAGCCCGCCAGCAGCAGCATGCGCTCCATGCGCCGCGACACCCGCGGATAGAGACGCCGCATGCTGTACATGATGGACGCGCCGATGTGCACCGTCGGCCCCTCGCGTCCCAGGGTCAGGCCGCCGAGCATGCCGAGCAAGCCCACGCCGATCTTGCCCAGCAGAATGCGCAGGCCGAACAGGCGCGGGATGCGGGTCGGATCGTGCGGCCCATGCAGGGCGGCGATGACTTGCGGGATGCCGCTGCCCTCACTGCCGCCGAACCAGCGCCGCGTCAGCCACACCGCCAGCGCCGTCAACGTCGGGGTGATGAGCAGCGCCAGCCACGCCCGCCCGGCAATCCAGCCCAGAAACACCGCCAACGCGGCGTTGGTCCAGTTGGCAAACTGCACCGCCGCCAGACCCACCAGCACCGCGCCAAGCCACAACACCCCGTAATTCAGCCACGACTTGCGCAACTCCCTGCGGGCAAGGCGCCAGAGGGCAGCCGGACGGTAGCGAGCTTGCATGCGAGCTGGGAAGTGGAGGCTTGGTGGGAAACAATGCGAAAAGGCCCTTGCGGCAGAGCAAACCGCGGCGGGCGCACAGTTGCCCCACAGCGTACCGAGTCAGGGCCCCAGCACCATACTCCCGCGGGTAAAACTCAAGAGAAACAAAACGTTGCGTTCGCCCATGCTGCCAACTCAGGCATTGCACTTAAGGGTTTTTACGCACTAGGATAACCCGCACTATTTTGACAAAAGTTAAAAAACCCACGCGTTCACAACCGCGATTCCTTTGCGAGACCGTCTCATCATGCGTTCCCTTCATCTCCTCACCCTACCGGAAAAACTGCTGCACACCGGCTTCATCTTCCTTGTCTGCATCGGCCTGCTTTGCGCCGAGGCCTATCTCTACGTCACCCACAGCGGGTTGGATGGCAAGTCCGGCGTCACCCTCAAGGACATCCAGATCTCCTACTACGGCAACCGTGACAGCAGCAAGCTGCAGACCGTGCTGCCCACCATGTTCACCAATGCCGGCATTCCCAAGGAGCAATGGCCGCAGTTGCAAAAGACCATCGACACCTGGGTGGTCGGCGGCCAGACCAAGGCCGAGTACGAGAGCCAGATCAAGCCCATCATCGACCAGCATTGCATGATGTGCCACAGCGTGGCCATGAGCAAACAGTTGCACAACCCGCCGCTGGCCAGCTATGAAGACGTGAAGGCCGTGGCCAAGGTGGACACCGGCATGTCGTACAACGCCATGCTCATGACCGGCATGGTGCACCTGACCATGCTCGGGCTGATCTTCTGGGTGGCGGGCTGGCTGTTCCTGCAGACGCGGGTGCACAGCCAGATCAAGGCGATCTCGGTCATCACGCCCTTCGTCGCCATGCTGCTCGACTTTTCCGGTTGGTTCCTCACCAAACAAAACCCCGACTTCGCCTGGTTCGTGCTCATCGGTGGCGCGCTCTCGTGCCCCATCGCCATGCTGGAAATGGGTGTGGCCCTGCTCGACATGTGGATCGGCCTGCCCAAGTTCCTGGTGCAGCGCATCATCACCGAGGTGCCCAAGTCCGTGGTGCGACCGGCGGCGGCCTGATCCTTTTTGGCCCGGCAAGAACCCCGCTGATGCGGGGTTTTTCATGCCCCGCCGTCCGGGGCGCGTTCATGTTCGCTGCCTAGAATGCCGCGCATGACGACCGCCACCACCCCCTCCTCCGCCACGCTATCTGTCGTGGTCCTTGCCGCGGGCAAGGGCACGCGCATGCGCTCCGACCTGCCCAAGGTGCTGCAACCCCTGGCAGGCAAGCCGCTGCTGGGCCATGTGCTCGACACCGTGCACCAGCTGGCAGCCGAACGCGCGGTGGTGGTCACCGGCTTCGGCGCGCAGCGGGTGCAAGAGGCCTTCGCGCATCAGCCGCATTTGCGTTTTGCGCTGCAGGAGCCGCAACTCGGCACCGGCCACGCCGTGCAGCAGGCGCTGCCCGATCTGCCCGACGGCGGCGTCTGCCTAGTGCTCTACGGCGACGTGCCGCTGGCGCCCGCCGCCAGCCTGCTGCCGCTGGTGGCCGAAGCGCAGGCCGGGGCACTGGCCCTGCTCACGGTCGAACTGGACGATCCCACCGGCTACGGCCGCATTCTGCGCAGCGCCGACGGCGCGGTGCAGGGCATCGTCGAGCACAAGGACGCCACGCCTGCCCAGCGCGCCGTGCGCGAATGCAACACCGGCATTCTGTGCGCCCCGGTGGCGCACCTGCGGCGCTGGCTGGGCCAGTTGCGCAACGACAACGCCCAGGGCGAGTACTACCTCACCGACGTGGTCGCCCTGGCCGTGGCCGACGGCGTGCCGGTGCGCGCCGCCACCGTGACCGACGCTGACGACGTGCTCGGCGTCAACGACCGCAGCCAGCTCGCGCACCTGGAACGCGTGGTGCAACAGCGGGCGGCGCGGCGCCTGCTCGACGCCGGTGTCACCCTGGCCGACCCGGCGCGGCTCGATGTGCGCGGCGCCCTGCACTGTGGCCGCGACGTGTTCATCGACGTGGGCTGCGTGTTCGAGGGCGAGGTGCACCTGGCCGACGGCGCCCGCGTCGGGCCCTACGCGGTGTTGCGCGACGTGCGCGTGGGTGCGGGCGCAGTGGTCCACCCCTTCTGCCACCTCGACGGCGCCAGCATCGGCGCGGGCGCCCTGATCGGGCCGTTCGCGCGCCTGCGGCCCACCACGGCTCTGGCCGACGGCGTGCACATCGGCAACTTCGTCGAGGTGAAGAACGGCACCCTGGGCCCGGGCTCCAAGGCCAACCATCTCAGCTATGTCGGCGATGCCACCGTGGGCGCGCGGGTCAACATCGGCGCAGGCACCATCGTCGCCAATTACGACGGCGCCAACAAGCACCGCACGGTCATCGAGGACGACGCCCACACCGGCTCCAACTCCGTGCTCGTCGCCCCCATCACCGTGGGCGCCGGAGCCACCATCGGTGCCGGTTCCACGGTGAGCAAGGACGTCCCGCCGGGCAAGCTCACCGTGGCCCGCGCCCGCGCCGTCACCCTCGACGGCTGGACCCGGCCGGTCAAAAAGAAATAGAGCGGTGAGCTTGGACTGGCCTGCGCGGTGTCAGTCCGGCAGCGGCACGCGCGGTGCGAACTTGCTGCGATGCACCGAAAAAAACGCCCGCACATTGCGCACCTGATGCGCCGCGGTGAACAGCCGGTGCACCAAGGCGTGGTAGGCCGGCATATCGGCCACCAGCAGCACCAGCACGAAGTCCGGTCCGGGTGACACGCGGTAGCACTGCTGCACCTCGGGCACGTCGGCCACCAAATCCTCGAACGCCGTCATGCGTTCGGCCGCCTGCTCGGCCAGGGTGATTTCGACAATCGCCGTCAACCCGGCACCGACGCGCTCGGGGTTGAGCACGGCAATGCGCCGCTCGATCACCCCCGCCTCGACCAGCCGCCGCACCCGCCGCAGGCAAGTGGGCGGCGTGAGGTGGGCGCGCTGCGCCAGTTCCTGATTGGTCAGGGCGCAATCCTGCTGCAACACGTCCAGCAGACGCCGGTCGGCTTCGTCGAGTGTGATGAGGTCCATGCATCATTCCAATATCGTTTGTTTTTTGGAATTTTATTCCACCACGATGGATGTGTGGAATCCACCGTCATTTTTCGTGAAATATTGCCAGCTCATTTCATTAATGCCTGCCTATGATGGCGCCCAATCCAACCGTCGGAGTCTGTTCATGTGTGGAATCGTCGGCGCCGTGGCGCAACGCAACATCGTTCCCATCCTGATCGAGGGCCTGCGCCGTCTCGACAATCGCGGCTATGACTCCT
>JAKAFC010000015.1 GCA_021818065.1 Pseudomonadota bacterium | reverse complement strand
CCGATCTGTCGAAATCGCCGACCAGGGTGCCCGAGCCGAGGAAGGTGGCCTTGTAACGCTGCCCCTCTTCTTCGGCGAAGGCCACGACTTCGATCCCAAAGGGCAGGCGGCGGCCGCTGCCGTGCAGCGCGCGCACGCAGGCCATGGGAATGAAGTGACCGATGCGCCCGTCGTACTTGCCGGCGTTGCGCACGGTGTCGTAATGGCTTCCCGTCAGCAGCCTTCGGCTGCCTGCCGGAAAGCCATTGTCCGTTGGGCCCGACCCCTCCCCGGCCCTCCCCTGTCCAGGGGAGGGGGCAGGCGAGGCGCAGGCTTCATCCGCGCTGAGATAGACGCCGACCACGTTGCCCACGGCATCGATGGTGACTTGGTCGAAACCGCAGTTGCGCATGGTGCTGGCGATCTCGGCGGCGGCGGCACGATGGGCGTCGGTGAGGTAGGTGGCGGTGAGTTCGCCGCGCTCCTGCCACGGCGATTCGCTGTGCGCGGCCAGACGCTCGCACCAGTCCCACACGCGATTGCCCTGCTCGGGAACGGCCCCGAACTTGTCGTTCAGCCGCAGTTCGGCAATGCGGTGAATCTGCCGCAGGGCTTCGGCAAATTCGAAGTCTGCTGCGTTGTCCACCCGGCGCTCCAGGGTAGCGAGGATCTGGGCGCGGCTCAGCCCGGTGCCGCGCGGCCCGCGCACGGCGAGGATGAAGGGCCAGCCGAAGCGCTCGCGGTAGGCGGCGTTGAGCGCAGTGATGCGGGCGAATTCATCCGGCGTGCAATGCGCCAGCCCGGCGCGGCTTTGCTCGTCGGTCGACTCTGCGGTGAGATCGCCGGCGATGGCGGCCTTGCCCGCAAGCTCGGGGTGGGCGCGCATCAGCGCCAGTTGCATGTCACGGTCGGCCTGGCGCACGGTCTGCACCAGCGCCATCTTGAGCGCGGCCAGGGTGGCGAAGGGGCGGGCAGCCCAGGTGCGCTCGGCGATCCAGGGCGAGTGTTCATACACCCCGTGGAGCATGGCGCAGAAATCGACCTGGTTGGCGGCATTGAGTTCGGCAAGTGTGGGCATGATGAAGGGCCTGTGAATGCTATGGATGCACCCGCGCTGGGGGTCTGGGCGGAGGCAATGCGAGGCGCGGGCCGCGCCGTGGTGTGTTGCACCACAAGCGGACTGCAACGTGGCAGTGCGCCGCCCAGACCCCCAGCCCGCAGGGTTGCGACCAGACGGGGCGCCTGCGGCGTTGTCGGGCCTGGGCAAGGCGCAAAGCCTTGCCCAGGCCCTTCGCCTTGCATCCATCCCCGCCTGGTCGCAACGCGGGTGCATCCATCGCGTTCACAGGCCCTACTCCCAGACAAAGGCCGTGGCAGCGTTGAAGGGATGCTCGACCTGCCAGTGACGCGCGATATCGATGCGGCGCGCGATCCAGACCAGGTCGAAGCGCTGCACATGGTCGAGAAAGCGCTGCAGCGCGCGGATGCGGCCGGGCCGGCCCAGCAGGCGCGCGTGCATGCCGATACTGAGCATCTTGGGCCGGTCTTCGCCTTCGGCGTAAAGCGCATCGAAGCTGTCGCGCAGGTAGATGAAAAAGTCGTCGGCCTGGGCAAAGCCCTGGGGCAGGGCGAAGCGCATGTCGTTGGCGTCGAGGGTGTAGGGCACGACCAGATGCGGCGCCAACGTGTCGTCGCTCTTGCGCACCTGCAGCCAGAAAGGCAGGTCGTCGCCGTAAGAATCGCTGTCGTAGGCGAAGCCGCCGAAGTCGGCCACCAGGCGGCGGGTGTTGGGGCTGTCGCGGCCGGTGTACCAGCCCAGCGGACGCACGCCGCAAACGGCCTCGATGGCTTCCATCCCCAGACGCATGTGCTCGCGTTCGGTGGCTTCGTCGAGGGTTTGATAGTGAATCCAGCGCCAGCCGTGACAGGCGATCTCATGGCCGAGTTCCACGCAAGCGCGGGTGAGGTCGGGGGTGCGTTGCAGTGCCATGCCGACGCCGAACACCGTCAGCGGCAAGCCGCGGCGCTCGAACTCGCGCAAGATGCGCCACACTCCGGCGCGGCTGCCGTACTCGTAGATGCTCTCCATGCTCAGGTGCCGCGCCGGATACGCCGCGGGGTTGAACAGTTCGGAGAGGAACTGCTCGCTGCCCGCGTCGCCGTGCAGCACGCAGTTTTCCCCGCCTTCTTCGATGTTGAGTACGAACTGCAGCGCCACTCGCGCCTGACCCGGCCAGTTGGCGTGCGGCGGGTTGCGGCCGTAGCCGATGAGATCGCGCGGATAGGGTTGGAGGGGCATGATGGCCTCGTCTCGGCGCTCAGGCCGCGTCGTTGCGCAGCGCCTGGGCAAGATCGGCGCTGCTGGTCCTGGGGTGATACAGCAGGCTGTTTTCGGTGGCCAGCAGGTGGGCTTCCATCAGCGCTTTGGCCTTGGCCACGTCGCGGGCCTCCAGCGCCTTGAGGATGTCGACATGCTCGTCCGAGGAATGCTGCGCCGCGCGCGATGATTGGTACATCAGGGTGATGAGGGCGCAGCGCGAGATCAGCTCCGACAGGATCTGCGCCAGCACATGGTTGCCGATGCGCTCGGCCATCAGCACATGAAAGTCGCCGAGCAGCCGCGTGCGCCCGGTCACGTCCACACGTCCGACCACCGCCTGCTCCTGCTTGAGGTGGGCGCGCAGGGCGCGGAAATCGCTGGCGGTGGCCTGCTCGCAAAACGCTTCGACCAGATGCTGCTCGAGCATGCGGCGCACCGCGAACACCTGCCGCGCCTCCTCCACCGAGGGTTGCGCGACAAACGCGCCCCGGGCCGGCTCCAGCGTGACCAGATGATCGCGCGCCAGCTGGAACAAGGCCTGCCGCACGATGGTGCGCGATACCCCGTAGATCGCTGCGATCTTCTGTTCCGTGAGCTTGGCCCCCGGCGCCAGACGATGCTCGATGATGGCCCCGGTGATGGCGGCGACGATGGTTTGGGTGGTGTCCTGTGCGGGTAGCGCAGGCAACAGGTTTGTGACGCCCGAATTGGCTTTGTCCTGCGGCTTGGCACGGACGGGACGTGCAGGCTTGGCGACGGCGGAAGTCATGGCTTCGATCCTAGGTGCGAAGTGCGGACAATCGGGACATGAGGCATTCGAACAAATCGGTATACAAAAAATGTATCAGAACAGTCTAAGGATTCCACGAAAAAAAGCTGCGATGACCCATAACAAGCTCGGTTGACTTAGGGAAAACCTGGGTCTCAAGCCCTTGTTGTGTTCTCGATTTCTTTAGCATAGCATACCGCTAATCAAAAAATTGTATGCAAAAAATGACCAAGCTCTCCACGCATGTCCTCGACACGGCGCACGGCAAACCGGCTGCGGGCGTTCGCATCCAGATCTTGACGCTGCGCGATGGGGTCTGGGGTCAGATTGGCGTCGTGCAGACCAATGCGGATGGCCGCTGCGATGCCCCACTGCTCCAGGGCGATGCGCTCAGGCCTGGCCGCTACCGTTTGGTGTTTCACGTCGGTGACTACTTCCGGGCGCTGGGTCATGCGGCCAGTGAGCCGTTTCTCGATGAGGTCCCTGTGGAGTTCGGCATCGCCGACATCACACGCCCCTATCACGTTCCGCTGCTTGTCACGCCGTGGAGCTATGCGGTTTACCGGGGCAGTTGAACAAGACTATCCCCGTCGCAAACCATCAACCTATGGAGTGCCCATGATGCGCAAGAGCCTCTGCCTCGCCGCTTTTTCTCTCGGTCTATGCGCCGCAGCGCAAGCCCAGCCCTCGGTGCAGTTGTATGGCACGGTGGATGTCGGAGTAGAGCACTTCGACAATGGTGCGGGTGGTGTGAACAAACTCGGCAACGGTATCCTCAACCCCAGCGTTTTCGGATTGCGCGGGCAAGACGATCTCGGCGGCGGAACCACGGCGTTCTTCCATCTCGAAACCTCGTTTTGCGCCAATGGCGCCGCGCCTGGCGCGTCCACCGCCAGCGCGCAGTTCTGCGGTCCGGGCTTCATGGGCCGCACCAGCATCATCGGTCTGCGGGGCGACTTTGGCACGCTGCGCATGGGCCGCATGTTCACCCTGAGCAATGGCGACTTCTACGCCATCGACCCGCTGCACAACGACAGTCTCAGTCCGTTTGGCAACACCAATCTGGCGACTATCGGCGAGCCGGTCTGGTATAGCCAGGCGGTGTCGTACACCACGCCGGACATGCATGGCCTGAATGCCGCAGCGATGCTGCAATTCGGCGATGGTATCGGCTTGGCCAATACCGTTGGGGCGTACAACCTGCATGTGGGCTACGCGCAGGGGCCGCTGTTTGTCGGTGTGGATTATGAAAATCAAAAGGGCCCGGGAGGGACCGTGGCGCTGCGCCACACCATGCTGGCCGCGGCTTACGACTTCCAAGTGGTGCGCATCGGTGGCTATCTGGGGCGCAACCGACCCGACGCAGCCAGCGGCAACCCCAGCCTTGATGCCTACGCGCTGACGGCCAGTGCCCCCTTTGGCGCTGCCACTGTCATCGGCGAGTACGCGGTGCAAAGCAACAAATCGGTCAGCCGCCCCAATGCGCGCCAGTACAACCTGGGCATCACCTATCCCCTGTCCAAGCGGACCTCGCTCTACGCCTTGTATGCCCACACCACCCATTACGGCGACTTCATCAACGAGGTGGATGCCTTCGGCAACAACTCGGCACCCACGGCGCCTGCAGGTTCTGGCGCATCCTCCACCGGCGTGGCGCTGGGAATGAGCATGAACTTCTGACCGCGCCCAGATCGCAGCGGAGCAAACGCCGGACATCAGCTTCGTGTCCGGCACGCGATCCACCAGACTTTCGCAGAGCCTGCCGTGGCGGAAGTCGTTTTTTCACGACTCAAAGGAGACGTCATGATGAACGACTTGGTCTCAACCCTGCTGCCCTACGCCATGAACTGGGCCGATCTGCTGCTGCGCTGGCTGCATGTCATCGTGGCCATCGCCTGGATCGGTTCGTCCTTTTATTTCGTCTGGCTCGATAACAGCCTGGAAAAACCCACCGAACCAGACCTCAAGGCCAAAGGCGTGGACGGCGAACTGTGGGCGGTGCACGGCGGGGGCTTCTACAACCCGCAGAAGTACATGGTGGCACCAAAGAACCTGCCGCAGCATCTGCATTGGTTTTACTGGGAGAGCTATTCCACCTGGCTCTCGGGCTTTGCACTGTTGTGCGTGCTGTACTTCTATCACGCCGGTATCTTCATCGTCGACCCGCGGGTGTTCGCCTGGAGCGCGCCGGGTTTTGCGGTGGCGGCCATGCTGGGCTTTCTCGTCGTCGGATGGCTGGTCTATGACAGCATTTGCCGGGCGTTCGGTCAGGGCAAGAACGGCGACCGTACCGTTGGCGTTCTGGTGGCGTTGTATGTCGTCGTCGCGGCCTGGCTGGCCTGCCATCTGTTCGCCGGGCGGGCGGCGTTCCTGCTGACCGGCGCCATGCTGGCAACGATGATGAGCGCCAACGTGTTCTTCTGGATCATCCCCGGCCAACGCCGTGTGGTGGCGGCCATGCGCGCCGGGCAGACCCCTGATCCACTGGACGGCAAGCGCGGCAAGCAGCGCAGCGTGCACAACACCTACTTCACCCTGCCAGTGCTGTTCGCCATGCTGTCCAACCACTACAGCTTCGTCTACGACGCGCCGAACAACTGGCTGGTGCTGGTGCTGATGATGCTCGCGGGCGCGCTGATCCGCCAGTTCTTCGTCCTCAAGCACAAGGGCGCCTGGAAGTGGCAATACTGGATCGTTGGCGCCGGGCTCATTCTGGGCGTGGCCGTGGCGCTGGCTCCCAAGCAGCAACCGGCGCCGGCGTCGGGCCAGCCCGTGACCTTTGCGCAGGTGCAGCACATCGTGCAGCAGCGTTGTCTGCTGTGCCATGCCGGCGCTGCGGCCAGCAAGGGCGTGCGGCTGGATTCAGCGCCAGACATCGTCAGCCACGCGCAGGCGATTTATCAGCAGGTGGTGGTGCTCAAGGCCATGCCGCTGAACAACGCCACGCAGATCACCGACCTGGAGCGGGCGCAGATCGGCCAATGGGTCAAGGACGGTGCCAAGCCCTGACGCGGGGCGCCAACACCCTTGTTCTCGCCACGTCGAGGAGACTTCCATGCAACAAACTGCCCCACCCGTCCCAACGCCGTCGTCCGAGGAGGCGCATCCCGTCGATGCCATGCTGCCTGCAGGCAAGCTGATCGCACTGGGTATCCAGCATGTGCTGGTGATGTATGCCGGTGCCGTGGCCGTGCCGCTGATCATCGGCACGGCGCTGAAGTTACCCGTGGAACAGACGGCACTGCTCATCACGGCCGATCTGTTCATCTGCGGCGTCACCAGCATCATTCAGTCGTTGGGACTCACCCCCTGGTTCGGTATCCGTATGCCGGTGATGATGGGCATGACCTTCGCCTCGGTCACGCCCATGATCGCCATCGCCACGACACCGGGCATGGGTCTGCAGGACATCTTTGGTGCCATCATCGCGGCGGGCGTATTCGGCCTGCTGATCGTGCCGTTTGCGTGTCGTCTCATGGGGATGTTTCCGCCCGTGGTCACCGGCTCGGTCATCACCATCATCGGCATTTCGCTGATGCAGGTCGGCATTCAATGGGCAGTGGGTGGTGCCTGGCTCAAACCGCAGATCGCCGATCCTGCGCCGGGGGCGGCCGCTGGCAGCATGGTGCCGAACCCGGCCTATGCCTCGTTGGAGAACCTGGGCGTGGCGTTGTTTGTGCTGGTGGTCATCCTGCTCATCAGCAAGTACGGACGCAGCTTCCTGAAAAACATTTCGGTGCTGGCCGGGCTGGTGGCGGGCAGTGTGCTCGCTGGGCTGCTGGGCATGATGCACTTCGGCCAGGTGGCCAGGGCCGAGGCGTTCCACCTCATCATGCCGTTCCAGTTCGGTGCGCCCAAGTTCGCCTTTGGCCCCATCGTCACCCTGTGCGTGGTGCAACTGGTGGTGTTCGTCGAGTCGGCCGGCATGTTTTTCGCGTTGGGGGATATCGTCGGCCGCAAGGTGGGGCGCGTCGAACTGGGCCGTGGCTTGCGGGTCGATGCCGTGGGCACCATTCTGGCTGGTATGTTCAACACCTTTCCCACCACCTCGTTTTCTCAGAACATCGGTTTGGTCGGGATGACCGGCGTGCGCAGCCGTTGGGTCACTGTCGCGGGCGGAGTCATCATGCTGGTGTTGGGTCTCGTCCCCAAGCTGGGTGCGCTGGTGGCTGCCATCCCCCAGCCGGTTTTGGGCGGCACCGGCATCGCCATGTTCGGCATGGTCGCTGCCACCGGCATACGCATTCTCAGCGAGGTGGACTACAAGGCCAATCGCAACAACCTGTTGATCGTCGCCTTGGGTATTGGCTTCGGCATGATTCCGCTGGTCGCGCCGCAGTTCTTTATCCATTTCCCCGAAGTGCTAGCGCCCATGTTGCACAGCGGCATTCTGCTCACTGCGGTGGTCACCTTTGTGCTCAACGCATATTTCAACGGCCTGGGCCGCTTGGACGCCAAGGCGTTGCGCAACGCGGAGCACGCGGCCGAAGATGCCGCCAAGTCCTGCTGATGCATGGTGCTGCAGGAGCCCGATAGCAAGCGCTCTGCTCTGCTATGGTGCATGCGTTGATGACTCGCAGCGCGAATCGGCATGCATCTTCTCGTTCTCGATGTTGGCAACACCCGGCTGAAGTGGGGCTTGTATGCCCGTGCGCAGCGTGGTGCGGCCTTGCTTGCCGGTGGCGCCATGTTGCTGGAGGATGTCGGCCGGTTGCGCCAGGTGCTGGCGGCGCAGCCCCGCGCCGGGCAGGTGATCGGCTGCGCGGTGGCGGGCGCCGTGGTCACGGCTCGCGTCTGTGCCGAGCTCGATGCGCTCGGCCTGCGCTGCAACTGGATCAGCGCCCAGGCCGAGCAATGCGGGGTGCGCAATAGCTATGCCACGCCCTCATTGCTGGGGGCGGACCGCTGGGCGGCGCAACTAGGCGCGCGCCAGCGCGTGCCTGACGGGGCGGCCATGGTCATCAGCGTGGGCACGGCAGTCACGGTCGATTGCCTCAGCCGCGACGGCGTGTTCATTGGCGGCATCATCCTGCCGGGGTTTGGTCTGATGCTCAAGGCGCTGGAGATGGGAACGGCCGGCTTGCGCGTGCCCGAGGGTGACATCGTGGCTTTTCCCACCAACACCAGCGACGCCTTGATGACCGGCGGCGCTCTGGCCATCGCCGGGGCGGCGCAGCAGATGCATGCGCGTTTGCTGGCCCGAGAACCGGCGGGGGTTCGCGTGCTGCTCACCGGCGGCGCGGCGCCCAAGCTGCGCGACGCGCTGGGCTTGCCGCATCAGCATGTCGAACACCTGGTGTTCGACGGCCTGCTGTGCATCGCCGCGCAGCAGACCGGTGCGTGCACCGAGACGGCTCAGAGCACGTAGCGCGACAAGTCTTCGTCGCGGGCGATGTCGCCCAGGCGGGCGTTCACCATCGCAGCATCGACCTGCACGGTGGTGTGCTGTGCGCCATCGGCGTGGAACGACACGTCTTCGAGCAGCCGTTCCATCACCGTGTGCAGACGCCGCGCGCCGATGTTCTCGGTCTTCTCGTTCACCTGGAAAGCGACTTCGGCCATGCGCCGGATGCCGTCTGCGGTGAAGTCCAGGCGCACGCCGTCGGTGGCGAGCAGCGCGGCGTATTGCTTGGTCAGGCTGGCGTCGGTGCTGGTGAGAATGGCCTCGAAATCCGCCACCGACAGCGATTCGAGCTCCACCCGGATCGGGAAGCGCCCCTGCAGTTCGGGAATCAGATCGGATGGCTTGGCGACGTGGAACGCCCCGCTGGCGATGAACAGGATGTGATCGGTGCGCACCATGCCGTACTTGGTGCTCACCGTCGTGCCTTCGACCAGCGGCAGCAGATCGCGCTGCACACCCTGACGCGACACATCGGCGCCCTGGGTGTCGCTGCGCGAGGCAACCTTGTCGATCTCGTCGAGGAAGACGATGCCGTTCTGCTCCACCGCGCGCAGCGCCCCGGCCTTGATCTCGTCCTCGTTGACCAATTTCGAGGCTTCTTCGTCGATCAACAGCTTCTGCGCTTCGCGCACCGTGAGCTTGCGCGTCTTGCTGCGCGTCTGACCCATGTTGGCGAACATGGAGCGGATTTGCTCGGTCATGTCTTCCATGCCGGGCGGGCCCATGATGTCAACGCTGGCCGGATGCACGGCGACGTCGATCTCGATCTCCTTGTCGTCGAGCTGGCCCTCGCGCAGGCGTTTGCGCATGATCTGCCGCGTCGGGTTGTCGCTGCTTTCAGCCACACCGGGCAGCAGCACGTCGAGGATGCGGTCTTCGGCGCGGTCTTCGGCGCGGCTGCGCTGTTGGCGCATGGCGGTCTCCCGCGCCAGCTTGACCGCGGCCTCCATCAGGTCGCGGATGATGGTGTCGACATCGCGGCCGACATAGCCCACTTCGGTGAACTTGGTGGCCTCGACCTTGATGAAGGGCGCATCGGCCAGCTTGGCCAGGCGCCGCGCGATTTCCGTCTTGCCCACCCCGGTGGGACCGATCATCAGAATGTTCTTCGGCGTGATTTCGTGGCGCAGCGGCTCGGCCACCTGCTGGCGACGCCAGCGGTTGCGCAGGGCGATGGCCACGGCCTGCTTGGCCTTGGCCTGGCCGATGACGAAGCGGTCGAGTTCGGAGACGATTTCGCGGGGCGTCATGTTCATGCGTTCATTCACCCAGGGTTTCGATGGTGTGCGACTGGTTGGTGTAGATGCAGATATCGCCCGCGATACGCAGCGATTGGGCGACGATCTCGCGCGGGCTCAGGGTGGTGTGCTCCAACAGGGCACGCGCCGCCGACTGCGCGTAGGCGCCGCCCGAGCCGATGGCCACGATGCCGTATTCGGGCTCCAGCACATCGCCGTTGCCGGTGATGATGAGCGAATGTTCGGCATCGGCCACCGAGAGCATGGCTTCGAGGCGCCGCAACATGCGGTCGGTGCGCCAGTCCTTGGCCAGTTCGACAGCGCTGCGCAACAACTGTCCCTGGTGCTTTTCCAGCTTGGCCTCGAAGCGCTCAAACAGCGTGAAGGCATCGGCCGTGCCCCCGGCGAAGCCCGCCAGGATCTGGTCGTTGTAGAGCCTGCGCACTTTGCGCGCGGTGGATTTGACGACGATGTTGCCAAGCGTCACCTGGCCGTCGCCGCCCAGGGCAACGGTGGCGCCGCGACGCACGCTGAGAATGGTGGTGCCGTGATATTGATCCATGCTGTGATGTTGGGGTGGGGAGCGAAAACACAAGGGCGCAAGCGCCGACGAGATCGAAGCGCGCGTCAGGCGACGCACACCGCCCACCACGCACGCCGACTCAATCGCGGCGCAGCTGGATGAGCGCGTGCTCGTGCAGGCCGAGGATGCTGAACAGCCCGGCGATGAGGCGATGCACGCCGGTGAACTGCAGCGTCTTGCCGGCGTCGTGCTGGAGCATGGCCCAGTTCAGCAACGCACCGGCGCTGGAGAAGTCGATGCGCCGCAGTTGGCGCAGCGAAATGCTCATCTGCTCGTGCGCCTTGGCCGCCTGGTCGAGCGGGCCGAGGAAGGCGCTGGAGCTACCGAGGATTTCCCCGCTGAGGTGCAACTGCGCCGAGCGCGATCCGCCATGACCCAGCACCGATTGCGGGCTGATGCCGGAGTGCTGGAAGTCCGGCGTGGCAGCGCCCGCGCTTGCCGCGCTACCAGACTCGATCCCTGCCAGCTCCACCGTGGCGCGGCTGGCCTCCCAGGTGGGGGGCGAGATCTCGTAGGTCACGCAGTAATCGAGCGCGATAGCGTCGAAATCATCCTGCTGATTGACCAGACGCAGCATTTCCAGGCGCAAGGCCCACCATTGTGGATCGGCTTCGCGCTGCATGGCGGGAGCCTGCGCCTGGCAGAGTGCGAGCAGCTCGCGTGCGCCGTGCAAGGTGACGGTGCAGGCAGTGCTGTTGAGTTTTTTCAGCGCCTCGACCAGGGTGGGCAGGGCCGAGGGCGCGATGTTTCGCACCTCGGTGAAGTTGAGTTCGACGGCCGCAGGGCTGCCCAACAGCAGCTTGCGCAGGCGCTCGCTCTGCACCATGTCGACATTGGCGGCGAAGGTGATCGACGGCTTGAAGCTGCTGGCAGCCGGTTTGGCGGCGCTAGCGGTGGACGGCAGACCGTCGTCGGTCATGGGCGCCGACGTCTGGAAGCGGCTGACGAAATCGACCACCAGGGCTTCGAACTTGTCGATCTGCCCCGAGGCGCGGAACAGATCGAACAGCGCGAGCCAGAGCTCCTTTTCTGCGCTCAGGTCCTGCGAGTTCGAAATGGCTTCACGCAAGGCGTTCTCGGCGGCGGCGTCATCGCCATTGGCGAAGTCCATCACGGCCTGGTCGAACAGCGGGTTGGAACTCAGGGCCTCGTGCACCTCGACGGCAAAAAAGGCGCTGGGCATGAAGTCGTTGCTCGAGCGCAGCCAACTGTCGCCCGATGCGACGGAAACGCGCGAGGGCAGGGCGTCGGCGCTCAAGCGCGTGGCCGCCGCGAGCGTGGGCTGCTCGTCGAATGCCGGAGCGGTGGCCTGGGGTCGCACCGGAGGCGGTGCTGCAGGGGCGGCAGCGTAAGGCACCGTGGGGGCGTAGGCCGGTGGCTGGGTCGCCGGAGGCTGCGTGGTGGGATTGCCTGTGACCGTGGATGGCCCGCCCTGCGTCGAGGCTCCGGTGGCTGGCGCTGCAGGTGCGACACCACCCGGTTTGGTCATGAGGGTGGTGTCGGCATACGCCGTGTCCACCTTGAAGTGCAGTTGCCCCAGGGTTTGCGGTGCCAGCGTTCCGGCAGCCAGTGACGGTGGCGCGGAGGTCAGCGGCGGCAACGACCGCGGGGCGGATGCAGCGCCTGCGGACGACGCTGAAGACGATGCGGAGGACGGCCGTGAATCGGGTGCTGCGGCGCCGCCTGTCGGCATCTGCCGGGTGATCGGCGGCCGTGCCCTGGCCGGCGAGGCAGCATGGTCGCTCGCCATGGAGCGCTCGATCTCGTTGATCTTGCGCAGGGTCTCGTCGCGCGCCTGCGCCGGTGCTGGCTGCGATGTCAGCTCGGGCACATTGGTCTGCAGGCTGTCGCCCATGGACACATCGGACGTCTCGCGCTTGCGCAGCTTGCGCAGCCCGTCGAGCTCGCGCTTGCGGATGAAGTCGTCCTGGCGCTTCTGGTCCTCGCGTGCCTTCACGCGAGCCAGGCTTTCGTGCTCCTGCATGGCTTGCTCGTCGGTCAGCGACCAGTCGCGCGTGGGGTTCCGGACGAAGGAACCCACCCGCTTCCAGAAACCGCCTGATCCAGACCCGCTCATGCCGGAGTTGCCTCTGCCTCGGGCGCCACGGCAGCCATGCCGACGCGCGCCGCGCTTGGTTTAGTCGTTAAACATTTTCTGCTTGATTTCGCGTCGCTGCTGCGCTTCGAGCGAGAGCGTGGCGGTGGGGCGGGCAAGCAGACGGCCGATGCCGATGGGCTCGCCGGTTTCTTCGCACCAGCCGTAGTCGCCGCTGTCGATGCGCTGCAGCGACTGTTCGATCTTCTTTAGCAGCTTGCGCTCGCGGTCGCGGGTGCGCAATTCCAGCGCATGTTCTTCTTCGATGGTGGCGCGGTCGGCGGGGTCGGGCACCAGCAGGGTGTCTTCACGCAGATGCTCGGTGGTTTCGCCCGCGCTCTTGATCAAGTCGTCGCGCATGGTGCTCAGCAGGCGCTTGAAGTAGTCGAGCTGCACCTCGTTCATGTACTCGCTTTCGGGCATGGCCAGGAGGTCCTGCTCGGTGAGGTCGGCGGCAGACTTGGTCTTCCAGGCATTGGCATGCTTGGGGTCGGCTTTGCGTTTGGTGGGTTCGATGGTTGCGCTGCTCATGGAACTTCGGTCGAGTCGTATGGGTTCCGGCGACCCCATGGCCGCCGACAAAGGCTTTGAGGCGTGGAGTTTACTCACGCCCGATGAAGACGACCGGCGCAATGCCGGGCTCGGTGTGACATTTTTGGCAGGGGCGAGCGCGGCCGCGGACGCCGCAGCCGGAGAGGGCACGCCCACGGCCTTGGCTGTCAGGGCTTTGCCGCTGGTCGCCTTGGCCGTGGGTTTGGCTGCAGGCTTGGCGCTGGTGTCGGCCGCGGTGGTTTTCTCAGACGCCGCGGGCTTGCTCTTGCCAGCGGGGGTGAGCGCTTTTGGGGGCGACTTGACCACGAAACTCCTCCCGAACTTGCCTGTCGATCCCAATGGGATCGACAGGGCACGACGGCTTGTCGCCGCCTGTCTTGCCACCAATCGTCCCGCAGAGAACGGCTGGCAGCCGCATGTTTTGCTGCGGGGTCTGGCCTGGGTCTGGCAAGTGGCCTCGCTGGTCGGCTCTTCTGTCCTCGCCGCGGTCACGTACGACCGTTGTGCGCAAAGGGCGTGGACGCCTTCACCAAAACCGGCCGATTCTATTCATTTCATGCCGCAGTGCAATGCACTAGGCAACCAGACACTGACGCAGACCTTGTTCGAGGATGTCGCGCGGCAGATCGATGCCGATGAACACCATCTTGCTCTGCCGTGCCTCCTGCGGCCCCCAGGGGGCGGCGAGATCGCTGCCCATGAGCTGGTGCACCCCCTGGAACACGACCTTGCGGTCGATGCCCTGCATGTTCAGCACACCCTTGTAGCGCAGCATGCGCGGACCGTAGACCTGCACGATGGCGCCCAGAAAGTCTTCGAGCTTGGCGGGGTCAAACGGTTTGTCGGCGCGGTAGACAAACGACTTGACGTCGTCGTCATGATGGTGGTGATGCGGGTGATTGCAGTGCTCGCCGTGCTCGTGATGGTGATGCCCGTGATCGTCATGATCGTGGTCGTGGTGTTCGTGCGCGTCGGCCTTGAGGAAGTCGGGGTCGAGGTCGAGCTTGGCGTTGAGGTTGAAGCCCTTGAGGTCGAGCACCTGCGCCAGCGGCACCTCGCCGAAATGCACCACGCTCTGCTTGGCCCGCGGGTTCATGTGGGCCAGGCGGTGTTGCAGGTCGGCGAGTTCGTCCGGGGTCACCAGATCGGCCTTGGAAATGAAGATCTGGTCGGCAAACCCCACCTGGCGGCGCGCTTCCTGCCGGGTGTCGAGTTGCTGGTTGGCGTGTTTGGCATCGACCAGGGTGAGGATGGCGTCGAGCATGTACTGGCTGGCGACCTCGTCGTCCATGAAAAAGGTCTGCGCCACCGGGCCGGGGTCGGCCACGCCGGTGGTCTCGATGACCACGCGGTCGAACACCAGTTCACCCTTGCGGCGCTTGGCGGCCAGGTCGGCCAGGGTGGCGCGCAGGTCGTCGCGAATGGTGCAGCAGATGCAGCCGTTGGACATCTGCACGATCTGCTCGCCCGCTTCCTGCACCAGGATGTCGCTGTCGATGTTCTCCTCGCCGAACTCGTTTTCGATCACGGCGATCTTGGAGCCATGGGCTTCATGCAGCACGCGCTTGAGCAGGGTGGTTTTGCCGCTGCCGAGGAAGCCGGTGAGGATGGTGGCGGGGATGAGAGAGGCCATGACGGGAGTCCTTGAGAAAAACAATGCCAATAAATCGGGGCAATCGCGGAGAAATCAACGCACCGTTCAACTGCGGCGCAGCAGCAGGCCCTTGAGATACTCGCCTTCGGGGAAGTGCAGGCTCAAGGGGTGGTCGAGGCCGGCGCCGGTGCGGGCCACGATCTGCGCGTCTGCCCCGGCGTCGAGGGCGGCCCCGGCGACGATTTTCTGGAACAGTTCGGCGCTGACGCCGCCCGAACAGGAAAAGGTGAACAACCAGCCTCCCGGCGGCAGCAGGTGCAGGGCCAGGCGGTTGATGTCCTTGTAGGCGCGTGCGGCGCGCTCGACCTGTTGCGGGGTGGCGGCGAACTTGGGCGGATCGAGCACGATAGCATCGAACTGCGCGCCGGTGTCGCGCAGGCGGCGCAGGGTGGCGTTGACGTCGGCGTCGACAAAGGTGGTGCGGGCGGCGTCGAATCCGTTGCGCGCCACGTGCTGCGCCGCCAGCGCCAGCGCGGGCGCGGAGGAGTCGATCGACGTCACCTGCTCGGCGCCTCCGGCGAGCGCGGCCAGCGAAAAGCCGCCGGTGTAGCTGAAGCAGTTGAGCACACGCTGCAGCCGCTGCGTCCGCACCAGGTCGGCGAAGCGGGCGCGGGCGTCACGCTGGTCGAGGTAGAAGCCGGTCTTGTGGCCGGTGGCGACATCGACCTGCAGCCGCAGGCCGTTTTCGGCGATCTCCACCAGGGTATCGCCGCCGCCGCGCAGCCAGCCGGTGGCGGCGGGCAGGCCCTCGCGCTCGCGCAACGCGGCATCGGAGCGCTCGTACAGCCGGGTGCCGGGCAGGAGGTCTTGCAAAGCGTCGGCGATCACCGCCTTCCAGCGCTCGATACCGGCGCTGCCGGCCTGCAGCACCACGATGTCGGCGTAGCGATCGACGATGCATCCGGGCAGACCGTCACTTTCACCGTGCACCAGCCGGCAGGCGGTCAGATCGAGCCCGAGCGCACGGCGGCGCTCCAGAGCGACCCGCAGGCGGGCGGCGAAGAACGCCGCGTCGATGCGCTCGGTCTGCTCGAAGCTCCACACCCGCAAGCGGATCTGCGAGGCCGGACTGAACGCCGCCCAGGCCAGAAACTGGCCATCGGCAGACTCCACCCGCACGGTCTCGCCAGAGTCAGCTCCCCCCTTGGCAATGGAGCTGGCGAAGACCCAGGGATGACGGCGCAGCAGGGAGCGATCCTTGCCGGGATGCAGACGAATGACTTTCATGGGAGGGGGAAAACTCAGGGTTTCTTGCGGGCACGCGGGTGCGCGGCGTCATACACCTTGGCGAGATGCTGGAAGTCCAGGCGGGTATAGACCTGCGTGGTGGCGATGCTGGAATGGCCCAGCAATTCCTGCACCGCGCGCAGGTCGCCGCTGGACTGCAGCACATGCGAGGCGAAGGAATGGCGCAGCATGTGCGGGTGCACGCGGGTGTCGAGCCCGGCGGCGCGGGCCTGTTCGCGCAGTTCCAGCCAGACGCGTTGCGGCGTGATGCGGCCGCTGCGTGCGCCCACAAACAGCGCGGCCTGGGCATCGGCATCGGCGTCGGGTCGCAGCAGCGCGGGTCGGCACGCCAGCCACTGCTGCAATGCCAGCAGGGCAGGGCGGCCGATGGGCACGCTGCGCCGTTTGTTGCCCTTGCCCGTGACCGTGGCTTCGGCGGCGTCCCAGTCGATCCAGCCGCGGGCGCGGGCGCTGGCGCGCACGTCCAACCCGGTGAGTTCGGACACGCGCAGCCCGCAGGAATACAGCAGCTCGGCGATGGCGTGCGCCCGCGCCGCCCGGCTGGCAAACGGTTCGGCCTGATGCGGACGGGGCGCTGACGGCGCAACCGTGGGGGCGTAGGCGGCCAACGCCACGGCCTGATCGACCGACAGCGCCTTGGGCAAGGGTTTGGGCGCTTTGGGCGCGCGCACGTCCTGCACTGGATTGGCACTGGCATGACCGAGGCGGCCCATCCAGCGGAAAAAACTGCGCCACGCCGACAGGCGCGCGGCAATGGCGCGCGGGCTCATGCCACCGGCATGGAGCTGCGCCGCCCAGCGGCGAACATGCAGCGATTCGATCGGCGCCTCGCCCAGCGCGGCGGCGCGTTGCAGCAAATCGTCGAGGTCGCGCCGGTAGTTGACCAGCGTGCCAGCGGCCAAGCGACGCTCGGTCTGGACATGGGTGAGGTAGTCGGCCGCCAGAGTGCGCAGCGCGGGGCCGTGGGCGTGGGGCGGTGCAGGGGCGGTCATGCGACGGTGTCGGGCAGCGTGGCTGCCGATCAGCGCGCGAGCAGGCCGACCAGCGCCGCGCTGGCGAGCTGGCCGATGAGGGTGAGGAAGTCAGTCCCCATGTCGGCGGTGAAGCGCTGGCTGTCCGGGGAAGCCAGCACCAGCAGCCCCATGCACATGCTGGTGTGCGGGTTCTGCAGCGGAATCAGCGCCAGCGACTGCGCCATTTGCGCGTCGGGCAGCCAATGCGCCGCCTCGAACCCCGGGTTGGGACCGACAAAGGGGGCGGCCAGACTGGCGGCAAAGGTCTTGGCGTCGTCGCTCACGCCGGTGGCGACATCGAGCGTGGCGAATTCCTCGCGCACCGGCCAGAGCTTGAGCGCCGTCATGGGCAGGTCGAAGCCGGTCTTGAGGGTGTCTTGCAGCGTCTGCGGCAATTGCGCCGGTGCGCCCTGTTGCGCCAGCATGACGTCGCGCGCCCACTGCAACAGCTTGCCCGCCAGGGTCTCGTTGTCCACGGCGTTGCGCATCATGGCGGCCAGCCGATGCTCCAGGGTGCGCATCTTGTCGCGCAGCATTTCCATCTGCCGCTCCTGCAGCGACACCGCGCGGTTGCCGTGCGGGCTCTGCAATTGCACCGTGGTGAGCAGTTCGGCGTGACGCTCGAAAAATTCGGGGTTGGCGGCGAGGTAGGCCGCCAGGTCGTGTTCGCTCAGTTCCATCGAGGTCTCCGTTCAGGTCCGATCGGGCAGGTCAATCGTGCCGTCAAAAACAAAGGCTGCCGGGCCGGTCATGTGCACCGCCTGGCCCGGGCCGGCCCAGGCAATGCTCAGCAGACCGCCCCGGGTCTGCACATCGACCGTGCCGCGCAACCAGCCATGCCGCAGGCCGGCCACCACGGCGGCGCAGGCGCCAGTGCCGCAGGCCAGGGTTTCGCCGGCGCCGCGCTCCCATACCCGCAGGCGAATGTGTCCGGCATCGACGATCTGCATGAAACCGGCATTGACCCGGCGCGGAAATCGGGGGTGGTGCTCGATCAGCGGGCCGCGCTGGCGCACCGGAGCGGTGTCGATGTCGTCCACCCGCTGCACGGCATGCGGATTGCCCATGGACAGCACACTGACCCAGTCGGTCACGCCCTCGGCGTCGAGCGGCCATTGCTCCCAGGCTCCAGCGGGCCGGGGCACCAGACCGGCGGCGTCGAAGGGCACCTGGGGCAGATCGAACACCGGCGCGCCCATGTCCACGGTGACGCGGCCATCGGCCTGCAACGTGGGCTCGATGACCCCCGCGAGCGTCTGCACCCGGATGCGGCGCTTGGCCGTCAGCCCCTTGCCGTGCACATAGGCGACGAAGCAGCGTGCGCCGTTGCCGCATTGCTCCACCTCGCCGCCGTCGGCGTTGAAAATGCGGTAGCGAAAATCGACGTCGGCTGTGGGTGCGGCCTCGACCACCAGAATCTGGTCGGCGCCCACGCCGAAGTGGCGGTCGGCCAGCAGGCGCAGCTGCGCCGCGTCGAGGGCGAGCGGGGCGCGCGTGGCGTCGAGCACGACGAAGTCGTTGCCCGCTCCGTGCATTTTGGTGAAAGCGAGTTGCATGGCTCAGTAGATGGAGGGCTCGCCTTCGGGGCGGCTCTTGAAGCGCTTGTGCACCCAATGGTATTGCGCCGGCATGCTGCGCACCTGGTCCTCGATGAAGCGGTTCATGCGGCGCAGGTCGGCGTCGATGTCGGCCGGTTTGCCGCGTGCGTCCAGCACCGGGAAGTCACGCCACGCTGGATGCACGGTGATGGCATAGCCGCGCGCCCCGGGCAGGATGCGGGTGACCACCGGGTACACCCGGGCCTCGGCCGAGGCTGCCAGGCGCGGCGCCACGTCGAGGGTGGCGGCGGGCACGCCGAAAAAGTCGATGAAGCGCGAACTGCGCGGGCCGAAGTCCATGTCGGGCAGGGTGTAGAACGGCACGCCGGCGCGCAGCTGCCGCAGCATGGCCGCGGCGCCGTCGTGGCGCGAGACGATGGCGGCGGTATGAAAGCGGCTGCGCCGCGCCACCACCCAGGCATCGAGCAGCTTGTTCTTCTGCGGCGTGTACATGCCCGACACCGGGCGTGGCGCCACCAGGCTCAGCGCCGTCCAGCCGGCGTCCAGTCCTTCGAAGTGAAAGCCCAGCAGCAAGGTGTTGCGGCTGCCGTCCAGCGCCTCGGCCACCGGACCGTCGAGGTGCAGCAGACGCCGCAGGCGCCGCGGGCTGGCATACCAGAGCACGCCGCGCTCCAGAAAGGCGCGGGCGACATAGACGAAATGCGCCCGGCCCACCGCGCGCTGCTGCGCCGCGCTCCAATCGGGAAAGCACAGTTGCAGGTTGCGCAGGGTGATGCGGCGGCGCGAACCCGCCAGCGGCCACAGCAGCCAGCCCACTGCCGTGCCCAGCGCGGCCAGCACAGGGTAGGGCAGCAGATGCAGCAGCCAGATCAGGGCGATGCTCAACCGCGCCAGCAGCCCCTTCATGGCCCCGTCTCCGCGCTGCCGTCCTGGGTTGGCGGCGCCTCGGCACCCGGGGGCCGCTTGTACCGGTTGTAGCCCCAGAGGTACTGCTCGGGAGCGCGGCGGATCAGCCCTTCCAGCGCGTGGTTGATCTGCGTGGCGGCGCGCTGCGGATCGGCGTCCAGCGGTTCGGGCAGCGGTTCGAGGGTGAGGGTGTAGCCGCGCCCACCTGGCAGCCGCAGCGCCGTGGCCAGAATGATGCGGGCATTGCCCAGCTGCACCAGACGGGCAGGCAGGGTCATGGTGTAGGCCGGGCGACCGAAAAAGTCGGCCCAGACGCCCTCGCCGCTGCCGGGCGCCTGGTCGGGCAGCAGACCAACGGCTTCGCCTGCGCGCAGCGCCCGCAGCAACTGCCGCACTCCGGCGAGGTTGGCTGCTGCAGTCGCCAGGTTGTGGCGCTGGCGCGAGGCCAGGGCCAGCGGCCGCAGCGCAGCTTTGCGCGGCGGACGGAACATCACCGTGATCGGCCCCCACAGCGCGGCAACCTGCGCCGAGATTTCGAAGCATCCCAGATGGGGTGTGAGGTAGATCACGCCCAGACCCTGGGCGCGCACGGCATCGACATGCTCCTTGCCGATCACCCGCACCTGGTGCACCGGGGCGCGTGCGCCGCGCCGAAACCAGACCACGGGCAACTCGCCCACCATGCGCCCGGCCTGCGCCGCAGCGGCCAGCGCCAGTTGCTGCGGCGCATAACCCGCCTGCTGCAGATGGGCGCGCAGCCGCCGACGGTAGATGCCCGACGACGCGTACACCAGCAGACCCAGCCCCGCCCCCACGGCCTGCAGCAGGCCCAGAGGCAGAACGGACAGCCAGCGGAAGACGCGAAGCAGCATGATTTCCCTATTGCGCAAAGGGTGCCATGTTACGGATGGGCGGGCGCTGCCCACAGGCATAGAATGGGCTTTGCGGTCGCCGAGTTAATGACAACTTGCGGGGTGGCCGTGGCTGCAGTCGAGGGCGATTGCAGCGTGGAAGTCCGCTAAAGCGTCGCCGTGCGAGACCCAAACGGTGGCGTCAATCCCAACACCGTTTGAAAGGTCCGTCATGGCAAACACATTCCTGTTCACCTCCGAATCCGTCTCCGAAGGCCACCCCGACAAGGTCGCCGATCAGATCTCCGACGCCATCCTCGACGCCAACCTGGCGCAGGATCCCATGTCGCGGGTCGCTGCGGAAACCCTGGCCAACACCGGCCTCATCGTCCTCGCCGGCGAAATCACCACCAACGCCGTGGTCGATTACATCCAGGTGGCGCGCGACACGCTCAAGCGCATCGGCTACGACGATGCCGACTTTGGCATCGATCACAAGAGCTGCGCCGTGCTCGTCGCTTACGACAAGCAAAGCCCCGACATCGCCCAGGGCGTCAACAGCGCGCACGACGACAACCTCGACATCGGCGCTGGCGACCAGGGCCTGATGTTCGGCTACGCCTGCGATGAAACGCCCGAGCTGATGCCCGCGCCCATCTACTACGCGCACCGTCTGGTCGAGCGCCAGAGCCAGTTGCGCCGTGACGGCCGCCTGTCATGGCTGCGTCCGGATGCCAAGAGCCAGATCACCTTCCGCTACGAGAACGGCTACCCCGTGGCCATCGACACCGTGGTGCTGTCCACCCAACACGCGCCTGACATCGCGCTGGCCGATCTGCGCGAAGCGGTGATCGAGCACATCATCAAGCCGGTGTTGCCGCCGGAGTTCATGCGCGGCGATGTCAAGTACCTGATCAACCCCACCGGCCGCTTCGTCGTCGGCGGTCCGCAGGGCGACTGCGGTCTGACCGGTCGCAAGATCATCGTCGACACCTATGGCGGCGCGGCGCCGCACGGCGGCGGGGCGTTCAGTGGCAAAGATCCGACCAAGGTCGACCGCTCGGCCGCCTACGCCGCGCGCCATGTGGCGAAAAACATCGTCGCCGCCGGGCTGGCGAAGAAGTGCCTGGTGCAGATTTCCTACGCCATCGGCGTGGCGCAGCCCACCAGCATCATGGTCACGACCCAGGGCACCGGCGTGATCGACGATGCCCGGTTGGAGCAGTTGGTGCGTCGCCACTTCGATCTGCGGCCGCGCGGCATCATCGAGATGCTGGACCTGCGTCGCCCCATCTACGCCAAGACCGCGGCCTATGGCCACTTCGGCCGCGACGAGCCCGAGTTCAGCTGGGAGGCCACCGACAAGGCCGCCAAGCTGCGCGACGACGCCGGTCTGGGCGCGCTGCGCGAGGCGGCCACGGCGTAATCGCCGTTCCGCGGCTGGGCTTCGGCCGTCGCGCCGCGAGGCTCGTTTCAATGGCTGCAGCCTTCCCTCCCCCAGCGGGGGAGGGCGGGCTGGGGTTGTCTTGGTTCAACCCGCCGCAAAGCGGTCGGTCGCCTCGATCAGGCGCGACAGAATGCCCGGCTCGTTGTAGGCGTGACCGGCGTCCGGTACAAGCTGAAAGTCGGCCTGCGGCCAGGCGCGGTGCAGGTTCCACGCGGTACGTACCGGGGTGCAGGCGTCGTACCGGCCCTGCACGATGACGCCGGGCACCGCCGCCAGCTTGCCGGCGTCGCGCAGCAACTGGCCTTCCTCCATCCAGCCCTTGTGCACGAAGTAGTGGTTCTCGATGCGGGCGAATGCCAGCGAGAACGCATCCTGCGCATGCAGGGCAGTGCTGGCGGCATCGGGCAGCAGGCGGATGGTCTGGCCTTCCCACACGCTCCAGGCGCGGGCGCAGGCCAGTTGCGCCTCGGGGTCGGTCCCGGTCAGGCGTTTGCGATAGGCGCCGATCAGATCGCCGCGCTCGGCCTCGGGAATGGGGGCGAGAAAGGCTTCCCACAGGTCGGGAAATAGCCAGGACGCGCCCTCCTGATAGAACCACAGCAGTTCTTCGCGCCGCAGGGTGAAGATGCCGCGCAGCACCAGCGCCGCGACGCGCGCGGTGTGCGTCTGGGCATAGGCCAGGGCCAGGGTGCTGCCCCAGGAGCCACCGAACACCAGCCAGCGTTCCACACCCAGCAGGGTGCGCAGCCGCTCGATGTCGGCGACCAGATGCCAGGTGGTGTTGTTCTCCAGCGCGGCGTGCGGCGTGGAGCGGCCACAACCACGCTGGTCGAACAGCAGCACGCAATACTTCTGCGGATCGAACAGCCGCCGGTGCTCCGGCGAACACCCCGAGCCGGGGCCGCCATGCAGAAACACGGCCGGTTTGCCCTGCGGGTTGCCACACAGTTCCCAGTAGATCTGGTGGCCGTCGCCGGTGTCGAGCACACCGGTCTTGAAGGGTTCGATGGGGGGGTAGAAGGTGCGCAAGCTCATGACGGGGCGGGGGCGGCGGCTGCGAGGAGCGGCCGGGGAGGGAAGGCGGGCAAGACGCCCTGGGCGACCTAGAATAATCGCTTCCTTTCCCCTCTGCCTCTGCCCACCCATGAGCACCCAACAGATCGGCGGCGTGACCGTCACCACGCAGGCCAATGTGTATTTCGACGGCAAGTGCGTCAGTCACGGCATCACCCTGGCCGATGGCACCAAGAAGTCGGTCGGCGTCATCCTGCCGGCCACGCTGACCTTCAACACCGGCGCACCCGAGATCATGGAATGCGTGGCCGGCGCCTGCGAATACAAGCTGGCGGGCAGCGAGGTGTGGGTGCGCTCGGGCGCTGGCGAGCGTTTCAGCGTGCCGGGCAACAGCCGCTTCGAGATCCGCGTCCCCGCTGGCGTCGAGGCCTATCACTACATCTGCCACTTCGGCTAATCCGCCCCAGCAGCTCCTCAGCGTTCAACCCATGGCCACCATCCTGCAAACCCTGCCCACCGGGCAAAAAGTCGGCATCGCGTTTTCCGGCGGGCTCGACACTTCCGCCGCGCTGTTGTGGATGAAGCAAAAGGGCGCCCAGCCCTATGCCTACACCGCCAACCTCGGCCAGCCCGACGAGAGCGACTACGACGACATTCCGCGCAAAGCCATGGCCTTCGGCGCGGTCAAGGCCCGGCTGATCGACTGCCGCCAGCAACTGGCGCATGAAGGCATTGCCGCCATCCAGTGCGGCGCCTTTCACATCAGCACTGGCGGCATCACCTACTTCAACACCACCCCGCTGGGCCGCGCCGTGACCGGCACCATGCTGGTGGCGGCGATGAAGGAAGACGACGTCAACATCTGGGGCGACGGCAGCACCTTCAAGGGCAACGACATCGAGCGCTTCTACCGCTACGGCCTGCTGACCAACCCCAGCCTGAAGATCTACAAGCCCTGGCTGGACCAGACCTTCATCGACGAGCTGGGCGGCCGCAAGGAGATGAGCGAGTTCCTCATCCAGCACGGCTTCGACTACAAGATGAGCGTGGAAAAGGCCTACAGCACCGACAGCAACATGCTGGGCGCGACGCACGAGGCCAAGGACCTGGAGCATCTCAACAGCGGCATCCGCATCGTCAACCCCATCATGGGGGTGGCGTTCTGGAAGCCCGAGGTCGAGGTCAAGCCCGAAGAGGTCACCGTGCGCTTCGAGGAAGGCGTGCCGGTGGCGCTCAACGGCCGCACGTTCGACGACCCGGTGGCGCTGTTTCTCGAGGCCAACGCCATCGGCGGCCGCCACGGTCTGGGCATGAGCGACCAGATCGAAAACCGCATTATCGAAGCCAAGAGCCGCGGCATTTACGAAGCCCCGGGCATGGCGCTGCTGCACATCGCTTACGAGCGACTGGTCACCGGCATCCACAACGAAGACACCATCGAGCAATACCGCGTGGGCGGCATCCGGCTCGGCCGTCTGCTCTATCAGGGCCGCTGGTTCGACCCCCAGGCCATGATGCTGCGCGAGACGGCGCAGCGCTGGGTGGCCCGCGCCGTCACCGGCGAGGTCAGGCTGGAACTGCGCCGCGGCAACGACTACTCCATCCTCAACACCGAGAGCCCCAACCTCACCTACGCACCCGAGCGCCTGAGCATGGAAAAGGTGGAAGACGCCCCGTTCAGCCCGGCCGACCGCATCGGCCAACTCACCATGCGCAACCTCGACATCACCGACACCCGCGCCAAGCTGGGCATCTATGCCAAGACCGGGCTGATCGCGGTGGGCGAGGGGGCGGCGATGTTGCGCTTGAAGGGGGAATGAACTGCGGCGGCTGATGGGCAGACCACGGCACGTTGGCCTTGGCCTCGGCCGCTCGCCAATCTCTCCGAGCGCGGCACGCTGCTGCAACGCCTCGATGCACAGAGATCGCCATGCCATCCGTGACGTCTGACGAATCGCTGTTCGATCAACTCGCGTCTGCGCTGCTGGACGCGCGTGACCTGGAAGGCTTGGTGCGCCCGCTGCTCGGCCTGCTGCAGACCATCACCGGGCTGGAAAGCACCTACTTCACCACCATCGACCTCGCGCGCCAGACCCAGGTGGTGGTCTATGCCAAGAATGTCGACCGCCTCACCATTCCCGAGGGGGCGCAGGTCAACTGGGATGACACCCTGTGCAAGCGCGCTTTGGAGCAAGACCAGCCCTTCAACAACGCGGTGGCGCAGACCTGGGGCGATTCAGCCGCGGCGAAGGCGCTGGGCATTGCAAGCTATGTCAGCGCGCCGGTCTATGTCGCCGAAAACACGTTGTACGGCACGCTGTGCGGTGCCGACAGCCGCCGCGTCGATCTGCCACCCAAGGCGCTGCAAAGCCTCAAGCTGTTCGCCAGCATCATTGCCCGGCAAATCGAACGCGAGCGCCTCATTGCCCTGCTCCGGCAAGAAAACACACGCCTGTCGCAAGACAGCCAGCGCGACCCACTGACCGGCCTGCTCAACCGCCGTGGGCTGGAGCAGCAGTTGCAGCAACTGCTGCATCAGGCCGATCGCCGGGTGTGCAGCGTGATG
>JAKAFC010000014.1 GCA_021818065.1 Pseudomonadota bacterium | reverse complement strand
CCGTTGGAGACCGTCGGGGCGCGCGGCGCCGAAGCCGTGGAGCTGCAGGTGGCGGCGCACCCGGGGGCGGAACTGCGCGCCTTGGGCAAGGTGGCCAGCGGCGGCGAGCTCTCGCGCATTGCCCTGGCTGTGGCTGTGACCACAAGCGCTTTGCAGGACACCGAAACCCTAATCTTCGACGAAGTTGATGCCGGTATCGGCGGCGCCGTGGCGCAGACCGTGGGGCGGCTGCTGCGGCGGCTGGGCCGCGACCGTCAGGTGCTCGCCGTCACTCACTTGGCGCAGGTGGCTGCCTGTGCGCAGCAGCACTTCAGCGTGCGCAAGCACAGCCAGGCCGGGCAGACGGCAAGCCTGCTCGAGGCGCTGTCGCCATCGCAGCGGCAGAGCGAAATCGCCCGCATGCTCGGCGGCAACGCCAAGTCCGAGGCGGCGCAGCACCATGCCCGCGAATTGCTCGCCGAGGGCGCCAGCGCCGACGCGGGCCCACCAGGAGCCGCAGCATGACCCCGACCGACTCGCCCTCCGCCAGCGGCAAGCCCGCAGCGCCCCCGGCCGACCCGCGGGCCACGCATCAGCTCGTGCTCATTTCCGGCTTGTCGGGCTCGGGCAAATCGGTGGCGCTGGCGGCGCTGGAAGACTCGGGCTATTACTGTGTGGACAACCTGCCGCCACAGCTCATCAGCCCGCTGGTGACGCAGACCCGCGCCTCCGGCCAGTTGCGCGTGGCGGTGGCGGTGGACGCCCGCAGCGCCGACTCATTGGCCGACGTGCCCGCGCTGCTGCGCGAGCTGCGTGCCTGCTGCGAGGTGCATGCCATCTACCTCGACTGCGCCACCGACACCCTGGTGCAGCGGTTCTCCGAGACGCGGCGCCGCCATCCGCTGACCAGCCGAACCAGCGCGCAGCACGCGGGCAGCCCGGCGGCGGCACGCGGCGAGGGCTATGCCAACGCCCTGGTCGAATCGATCGAACTTGAACGCGAGTTGCTGCGGCCGGTGGCCGAGATCGGGCTGCACATCGACACCAGCCAGATGAAGGCGGCACAGTTGCGCGAGTGGATCAAGCAGGCCGTGCGGGTGCAGGCCTCGCAGATGGTGGTGCTGTTAGAGTCGTTTGCCTTCAAGCGCGGCGTGCCGCTCGATGCCGACTATGTGTTCGACGTGCGCATGCTGCCGAACCCGCACTACGACCCGGCGCTGCGCCCACTCACCGGGCGCGACGCGCCGGTGGCCGAGTTTCTGTTGCGCCAGCCCGAGGTGCTGCAGATGCAGGCTGACATCAGCGGCTTTCTGCAGCGCTGGTTGCCCAAGTTGGCGGCCGACCACCGCAGCTATGTGGGCGTGGCCATCGGCTGCACCGGCGGGCAGCATCGCTCGGTGTTTCTCTGCGAGCAGCTCAGTCGCGCCTTCGCCAGCCAGTACACGGTGCTGTTGCGTCACCGCGAGCTGGACTCGCTGGGCGCCAAGGAGCAGTGACCGGCGTCGGCAGCCGGGCCGTTGCCCAGCGCCAGCGGCGGCGGTTCTGCGAAGCGGTCATGCGGCGTGCTGGCACGCCAGTCGAGCACCAGAAGCACGACCACGATGGTCCAGAATAGGGCGATCAGCCAGGGTCCGCGGCGTTGCATGAGAAACGTCCTTTCAATCGGCCATGCCGAGGCGGTGGCGCACGTTCACGCCCAGCAGGCTGCCACCAAAGGCGCAGGCGAACCACACCCAGCCGTGCAGACTGCCGGTGGCAATGCCCGAGAAGTACGCCCCCACGTTGCAGCCGAAGGCCAGCCGCGAGCTGTAGCCCAGCAGCAGTCCGGCCGCGATGGAAGCCAGCCATTGCCGCGCTGGCAGATGCACGGCGGGTGCGGCCTTGCCGGTCCAACTCGCGGCCAGTAGCGCGCCGAATAACAGCCCCAGATCGGTGACGCTGGTGTTGTCGGCCAGCACCGTGGCGTGCAGTTGCGCCTGTTGCGCGGGTAGGCCCCAGAAGGCGTTGTGGCTGAGGTCGACGCCCAGCGCCTGCACCGCCTTGGCACCCCACAGCCCCAGGCCGTAGACGATGCCCCAGGGCTGCCCGGCCACTAGCAGATTGGCCGTGGCCAGCAGCCCCAGGCCGACGGCGGCCCACCACACCGTGGCACCGCGCCAGCGCGACGGCTGCGTGCCACGAAACCACCACAGCGCGGCAGCCAGCAGCGCCAGCGCGCCGAGTTGCACCAGCAATGTCAAGGGCGCGCCGAGCATGTGCACCAGGTCGACCGGCGGCAGCGCGCCCAGCGCCAGCCAGGCCGGCAGTTGCGCCGCGCCCAGAAAGCTGCCGAAGACGAAGGCCGGCAGCACCGCCAGGCTGACCGGATGCCCCAGGCCGGCCTTGTACAGCGTGCCCGAGCCGCAGCCGTCGGCCACCTGCATGGCCGCGCCAAAGACAAAGGCGCCCAGCAGCAGGCTGACCGACAGCGGGCCGTCGGCGCCCTGCAGTTCGGGGTGCGTGGCCAGCAGCGGCACGCTCAGCAGCATGGCCACGGCGATGCCGACGAACTGTGCCCACAGCCCCTTGGGGTCGCGCCGGGTGATCCACACCCGCCAGCCGGTGGTGAAGCCGAAGGCCGCCGCCGCCAGCAACACGCCGTAGCCCAGGCCGATCAGCCACAGCAGCCCCTGGCGCCAGCCCACCAGCCAGGTGATGGCGCCAAACCCCGCCAGGGCGGCGACCAGGAGCAGGCGGGTGGTGAGCCGGCGCAGGCCGTGCCGCGGCAGCAGGGCGGCGGTGTTTGGCGGCGTGGTGGTCAAAGCGCTTGCCATGTCTGCTCCAGTTGTTGCCAAAGTTGCTGCAGCCGTGTGGGCACATGCGCCATGGGGGCATCGGCGCGCGACCAATCCACCATCGACCCCGGATACAGCGCCAGATGCGGCTGGTGCAGCACCTCCGACAGCACGAACCAGTTGGTCGCGGCCCAGTGTCCGGTGTTGCAGAACGACACCGTCTGCCGGGCATCGCGCTGCTTTGGCAGGGTGCGGGCGATCTGCTGCAGCACGGCGGCATCGGGCAGCGCGCCGCCGCAGAGGGCAAACCAGCGGGCGTTGTCGAAGTCCAGCGCGCCGGGCAGGGTGCCAGGGCGGGTGGCGGCCGCAGCCTTGGTCTGGCCCAGGTAGAAGGCGCGGGGCCGGGCGTCGAGCAACAGGGTGCCGGGGTGGCCGAGGTCGCGTTCGACCTGCGCCCGGGTGGCGAGCACGGCGGCGTCGAGCACCGGGGTGTACGGGCTGGGCGCAACGCGGGTGGGCGCGCGTGTCAGCGGCAGCGCGGCGGCCTGCCAGGCGGCCATGCCGCCGTTGAGGATGGCCAGGTGTTGCAGGCCCAGCCACTTCAGCGTCCAGTACACCCGGGCCGGGGCGCCGAAGTCGCTGGCATCGCTGCCGGCGGCGACGATGACCACCGGCGTGGTGGCATCCAGCCCCAGGCGCCGCAGCAGGGCGGTGAACTGCGACAGCGGCAGCAAGGCGCCCGGGTTGGACGCGGGACCGCGCCACAGCGCATACGGCGCGGCGACCGCGCCGGGAATGTGCGCGGCATCGGCAGCGTCATCGCGGATGTCGAGAATCCGCACCCGCGCCACCTGCGCCGCCAGGGCCGGGGCCGAGATCAGCGGGCCGAAGGCGCGGCGTTCGGTGGTTGGAGCTTGCGGCCCGGGTTGCGGCACGGGCATGGCATTCACGCCTTGCTGCAGCGCCCAGGCGGCGAGCAGCCAGCCGAGTGCGCAGATGCGGCAGAAGCGACGCCAGTAGGGGGCTGAAGCGGCATGTGATGCCGGGGCGCGGGGCGTGGGGGTGGGGGGCGGTGCGTTCATGCCGGGCATTCTGGAAGGGCGGCGGCGCAAACGGAAATACAAAGTTGTCATGCGCATCCAACCCCAGGGAATATGCTGCGGCAGCGGGTCTGGGGCGGGTGCTACGCTATGCGCCCACTCCTGTCGTCCCGTTCCATGGCTTTCCATCCGTCCGACGCGGCCACCCTCACGGCACCCGAGCTGGGCGTTGTGCCGCACGCGGCCTGGATCGAGCAACTGCCGGCTTCGGTCGTGGTGCTGGCGGGCGACGTCGTGCGCTATGCCAACGCTGCGGCGCTGCGACTGCTGTGTGCGCAGCAGCCGAGCGATGTGGTGGGCAAGTCGGTGCAAGACTTCATCCACCCGCTCGATCTGCATCGCTCGCTGGCCCGGCTGCGCCATGCCGAGGGCGGCGGCATCAATCCGGTCACCGAGATCCGCGCCTACGCCTGCAACGGCGCGCCGCTGATGGTGGCCATGAGCAGCACCACGCTGCAACTCGAGGGGCAGACGGCGGTGCTGGCGACCTTTCTCGACCTGACCGAGCGCGCCGCCATGGAGCAGCGCCTGCGCCAGACCGACGAAGACTTCCAGCGCATGATGAACACCATGCAGGACGTGTTCTATCGCACCGATGCCCAGGGCATCACGCGCTACGTCTGCCCGGCGGTGAAGAACGTGCTGGGTTACACCGCCGAGGAAATCATCGGCCTGCCTGCGGCGGCGTTCTACCCCGACCTGTCCGAGCGCGACGCGCTGGTGGCCGCCATCAAGAAGCATGGCGCGGTGCACGACTTTCCGGGCCGCATGCGGCGCAAGGACGGCGTGATCATCGACATCTCCATCAGCACCCGCGCGCTGCGCGACGAGCAGGGCAACTACGCCGGGGTGGAGGGCATCTGGCGCGACATCAGCGAGCGCAAGGCCATGGAGCGGCAGCTCCAGCGTCTGGCCACCTGCGACAGCCTCACCGGCATCCCCAACCGCCGCTGCATTCTGGAGTCGCTGGAGCAACTGCTGCAGCGCGGCGCCCTGTTGTCGGTGCTGCTGCTCGACCTGGATTTTTTCAAGCGCATCAACGACCGCTTCGGCCACGCCGGAGGCGACCGTGCGCTGATGCGCTTTGCCGAAATCATCGACGGCGAACGCCGCAGCCGCGATTTTTTCGGCCGGCTGGGCGGCGAGGAGTTTCTGCTCGTTCTCGAAGGGGCCGATGGCGCCGAAGCCTTGGCCATCGCCGAGCGCCTGCGTCTGGCCACGCGCGCCCAGCCCATCGCCCTGCACGACGGCGAGGAAGTGACGCTGACCTTGAGCATCGGCGTGGCGCAGGCCCGCCCGGGCGAGCCGGGCGTCAGCAGCCTGCTGCTGCGTGCCGATCGCGCGTTGTACCGCGCCAAACAGCAGGGCCGCGATCGGGTGTGCAGGGACGCGGCGTGATGCCCACCCTGAGGCCGTGCAGCGCTCAGAAAGTGTGAATGAATCCGGCGTGGCCAAGCAGCGTGCGCCAAGGGTTCCAATCAAGGCGCCAAGCACAGCCGTGCCCGTCGGCGCGGCGCGTACCAACACCACCGATCGCAACGCCGAGCGGAGCCCTTGGGGCGCGATGAGGGGCCATGGTGGGTTTGTTCACCCTTCTCAGTATTCGTTCTTGATGCCGCCAGCCAACGCCACGAAGGCGCGGGCGGCGATGGCGACGAAGGGGCGCAGCCACCACGGCGCCCGGGTGCGCAGACGGTCGGGGGTGTTGATGGGCAGGGCGCGGGCGATCTGGCTTTCGATGTGCGTGCCGAGTTTGCGGGCGAAGGCGCGGTCGCGCACCGCCAGGTTGGCTTCGAGGTTCACCAGCAACGACAGCGGGTCGATGTTGGAGCTGCCCACGGTGGCCCAGTCGTCGTCCACCACCGCCACCTTGGCGTGCAGGTAGGCCGGGGTGTATTCAAAGATCAGCACCCCAGCGCGCAGCATCTCGCCGTACAGCGCCCGCGCCGCCCAGCCGGCCAGGCGGTAGTCGATGCGCCCTTGCAGCAGCAGTTTCACCTGCACACCGCGCGCCGCGGCGTTTTTCAGCGCCTGGCGAAAATCCAGCCCAGGGTAAAAGTAGGGGCTGACGATGAGCACGCGGTGGCGGGCGCGGTTGATGGCGCGGATGTAGCTGTGTTCGATGGCGCGGCGCTGCGAGAAGTTGTCGCGCACCACCAGCGCGGCCAGGCTGTCGGCCAGCGCCACCGGGGTGTCGGGCCGCCTCCCCAGCGGGCCAGCCGACGCGGGCGATGCGCCGGAGAGCAGCGGGGCGCCGTCTTCGTCGGCTGCGGGCGGGGCGTTGCTCCAGTCGAGCAATTCCTGCCAGTAGGCGCGCTGGTTGGGCGAGGTGTCGAACACCCCGGGGCCGGGCAACCGGCGCAGGCGGCGCTGCAGGCTGCCGGTGAGCACGGTGCGCAGCCACAGGCGCTGCATGGCCCACTGTGTCTGCCGCGCCAGGTGGCCCTGGTATTGCACGGCGTAGTCGAGCCGCGGCTGGGCACTCCAGCCGTGGTGGATGTCCAGGCGATCGTCGATGAGGTTGATGCCGCCGATGAAGGCGGTGTGGGCATCGACCACGCACAGCTTGCGGTGCAGGCGCCGCCAGCGCCCGCGCTGCACGATGTCGGGCCAGGGGCGCCAGGGGCGAAACACCATGAACTCCACGCCGGCCTCGGCAAAGCGCGGCGACAGCACGTCGATGCTGCGGGCGCTGCCCAGGCCATCCACCAGCACCCGCACCTGCACCCCGCGCTGCGCCGCGTCGCACAGCGCGCTGGCAATGCTTAGCGCCACGTCGTCGGTGTGGAAGATGTAGGTCTGCAGCCAGATGCTGGAGCGCGCCTCGGCGATGGCCTGCAGCAGGGCAGGGAACAACGCGGCGCCGTAGGGCAGGAGCCGCGGTTGCGCGTGGTCGGTCCAGCGCAACGGCGCGTCGCTGTCGGCGTCGGGGTTGAGCGCGAGCGGGGCGGGGTCGGTGGCGCTCACGCCGCCGCTCCGCAGCGGCGTTCCTCGGTGGGATCGGGCCGCCCGTCGGGGCATTGCGGCTCGGTGCAGCGCAGCGCCGCCAGCAACGGCGCGTGGTCGGACAGCCGCGCCCAACCCCGGCCCCAGCCCAGGCCGATTTCGCTGGCGGTGAGGCCGCGGGCGTAGATGCGGTCGAGCGGCATGAGGGGCAGGCGCGCCGGATAGGTGCGCACGCGCTTGCTCCACGCCGTCTTGCCGTTGGCTTTGAGCGGCGGTTCGCTGACGTCGACGAGTTGTTGCCGCAGCAGTTGCGGGCCGATGCGGCCGTGCCAGTCGTTGAAGTCACCGGCGACGATGAGCGCGGCTTGCGGCGGAACGGCGCAGGCGATGTAGTCGAGCAGGCGCTCGGTCTGCCGCTGGCGGCTGGCGGCGAACAGCCCGAAGTGCACCACGATGCAGTGCAACGGCCCGCCCTCAGGCAGCGCCACCTGCACATGCAGCAACCCGCGCTGCTCGAAGCGGTGATCCGAGACGTCGCAGTGGGCGACGTCGACAATGGGGTAGCGCGACAGCAGGGCGTTGCCGTGTTCGCCGTGGCGGGTGCAGGCGTTGGTGCGGTAGGCCGCGTGCATGCCCAGGGCCTGCGCCAGAAAGTCGTGCTGCGGCAGCGCCGGCCAGTCGCTCAGCCGCCGCGCGTTGCGCGGGTGCAGGTACTGCACCTCCTGCAGAAAGACCAGATCGGGCTGCAGCCCCTGCAGGGCGGTTTGCAGTTCGACGATGCTGGCGCGCTTGGTCGGGCCGTGGCCGAGCACCCCCTTGTGGATGTTGTACGAGGCGACGCGCAGTTCCATGGCGGGGCGGGCGGCATCTCACCGCCCCAGGCGGCGCGGCAACTGCAGGATGGCGTCGGCGTTGGAGGCGGAGAAGCAGCGCGGCGCCGCCTCCTGCCACGGCAGCCAGACCCAGGCGCGATGCTCGCGCGCGGCCAGCGTCACCGGCGTCCCTGCGGGCACTTCGAGGCTGAACACATGCTCGGTGTTTTTCCACACCCCCGGGGCGTAGCGGTGCCGCCATTGCGGATAGATTTCGTAGACGTTGGCCAGGTGCCAGTCGCGCAGCGCCGCGCTCGGCACGCCGGGGCTGCCGACCCGGATGCCGGTCTCTTCCGCCACCTCGCGCAGCGCGGTGGCGGCCAACGGCTCGTCGAGGGCGTCAATGCTGCCGGTGACGCTTTGCCACAGCCCAGGCTGGCGCGCGCGCTCGATGAGCAGCACGTCCAGCGCCGGGGTGTGAATCACCACCAGCACGGAGACCGGAATTTTCGGGACCGCGGTAGCGGGGCTGGCGGGGGAGGTGGCGGCTGCATCCATGCGCCGCATCTTAAGCCGAGGCGGAAAACAAGACGCCTCCACGGCGATTGCGGTGGAGGCGTCGAGGCGGGTGGGCTGCGGCGGTCGTGGCACGGCCACCGTAGCCCAGGGCCGCACCAATCAGACGGTCTTCTTGGAGAAGTACCAGTCGGTCACTTCCATGCCCTGCTTCGGCCCCTCGGTCACGCGCTCTTCGGCGGCCGCGGTGGTCTTGGGCGGCGGGACGATGACCTTGTCGCCCGGGCACCAGGCTTCGGGCGTTGCCACGCCGAACTTGTCGCTGGTCTGCAGCGCCTGCAGCAGGCGCACGAACTCGTCGATCGAACGGCCGTTGCTCATCGGGTAATAGACCATGGCGCGCAGGATGCCGTTGGGGTCGATGAAGAAGGTGGCGCGCACGGCCTGGGTGTCGGCAGCGCCGGGGTGGATCATGCCGTAGGCACGGGCCACGTCCATCTTCAGGTCTTCGATGATGGGGAAGGGGATATCCACGCCGAAGTTCTGCTTGATCGACCGCACCCAGGCGAGGTGGGCGAAGATCGAGTCGATCGACAGCCCGAGCAGTTCGCAGTTCATCGCCTTGAACTTGTCGTGGTTGCGCGCAAAGCCCATGAACTCGGTGGTGCACACCGGGGTGAAGTCGGCCGGGTGCGAGAACAGGATCAGCCACTTGCCTTTGTAGTCGGCCAGGGTGCGGTCACCGTGGGTGGTCTTGGCGACGAAGTGCGGTGCGGGTTCGTTCAGACGGGGAAGGCCGATGGTTTCAGTGGTTTGTTCCATGGTTGAGGTCCTTATGGTGGGAAGAAATCATCCGACTGGTGAGCCGTTGAGAAAAAATTCTAGGGAAAACCCGTGGATTCATCCAATGGATTGTCCCAATCGAACAGTTAGGAAAAACACATAATGAATCGGTCGCAGCCGCCGGGACGGCAACGCATTGTGCGGCAACGCCCCGACCGCCGTATGACAGCGGCGGCGACCGGGTCGTTCTGTTCGGTTGGCCTTAAATCAGCTCGGCCTGCAGCGGGAACACCAGCTCGACCAGGGTGCCGATGCCCGGGACATGGCTCGGCGCTGCGTCGGCATCAGACGCCGCATGCGGTGTCGCCGGGTGCATGGGAACCGGGGCGTTGCGCCAGTCGATGCGCCCGCCCAGGGCGCGGGCGCGGATCTGCATGCTGGTGAGGCCATGGCCGGTGGCCGGGCGCTGCGGGTCGATGCCCACGCCGTCATCGCCGATCTCCACACGCATCTGATCGTCCTGCACCGTCAGGCGCACGCTGACGCGGGTGGCATGGGCATGGCGGATGGCATTGCTCACCGCCTCTTGCAACAGGGCACGCAGGTGGTATTGCTGCGCCGCGTCCTGCGCCGGGTGGCGCGGATCGAGGTCGCGCGGGCGCGGCACGGGCGGCAGGCCGCCGATCAGCGGCGGCGGCCAGTCGAGCTCCATGCCGGCGGCGGCCAGCCGCTGCGCCGTCTCGGAGCGCAGGTCGGCAGCGAACTCGCTCCACGGCTGGGCCGGCTGGCGCAGTCCGCGCACGATGGCGCGCAACTGGTCGATGGTGGTCATCAGCATGGCCTGTTCGCGTTCGCCCTGAAGCAGATGCCGCAGGGTGAGCAGCTTGGCGCCGATGTCGTCGTGCAGGTCGCTGGCAATGCGGTCGCGCTCCTGCTGCACCCCGGCTTCCAGCGCGTCGCGCCCGGCCGCGGCCTGGTTGAACAAGGTGACCAGCGAGGCCGCCAGTTCGGCATCGGTCACGGTGAACAGCCGCTGCCCGGCGCTACGTCCCTGCAGGCGGCGCGCCATCATGCCCCCGGCCGGCGCCACGCGCAGTTCCATGCCGTCGAGCGCCAGGCCGATGGCGGCGTCGGCCTCACCGGGGTTGAGCGGCAGGTTGTGCAGCGGCTGATACAGGCGATCGAGCAGACCCAGCCAGCGCCGCTCGCGCTCCTGCGTCTGCGCGGTGAAGGCCACCGAGATGATCTCGGGCAGCAGCCGGTCGATGGGCGGCAGCTCGCCCTGCATCATGCGGCCCCACAGCCATTGCCGCAGCGGCAGGTAGAGCAGCCCGGCCACCAGCAGCGTGAGGATGAGCGACAGATCGTGGCGCCAGTTCAGCAGCAGCACCAGCAGCATGTCGAGCACCACGACCAGCCCCAGCCCCAGCACCCAGAGCAGCAGGCGGTAGGCCCAGCGGTCGAGGTCGAACAGGTGATAGCGGCCCACGCCCAGCGCCAGGCCAAGGTACATGGCGAGGAAGAAGCCGAAGGCATAGCCCTGCTGCATGGGCGGAAACACGCCGAACATGCGTGAGCCGAAGGTGAACACCACGAAGGTGAAGGCCCCGAGCATGGCCGAGAGGATGAACCAGCGCAGCGCGGCGCGGTCTGCGGCGCGCATGGCGCTGCGCCGCCACTGCACCACGGCCAGCGCCACCGCCAGGAAGATTTCGAGCAGCAGCGGAATGCGCACCCCCCAGCTCACGTCGGGGGTGAAGCGCAGCACGTCGGCGATCCACCAGCCGACGATGAGCACGGGCGCGGGCCAGAGCATCGTGGGCGACGCCAGCCGCGCCGGATACACCAGAAACAGCGCGGCCAGCGCGCCGCCAAATCCCAGTCCGCCCAGATGGTTGATGGCCGACAGCGCCTCGAACAGCGGGCCGGGCAGTGCCAGTTCGCGCGTGCTGTAAATGGCGGCAGAAAAGGTGTTGGGCAGGAACAGCAGGCCCGACAGTGCCAGCAGCCGTCCGGCCCAGCTGCGTGGCTTGAGCGCGTACACCCAGGCCCCCACCAGCAGCGCCACGCCGCCGCAGAGCAACTGGAACCAGAAGGCCAGCGGCAGGCTCGACAGCGGGCGGCCCGGCGCGGGGATCACGGTCTGCTCGACGACTTGCCCGCTCGGATCGCTCCAGCGCAGCAGCGTGGGGCGTGCCTGCAGTGCGGCAATGCGCGACTGGCGGGCGAAGAATTGCTGCACTTGGGCGTAGGTCTCGAAGAAGTCGGGCTCCTCGATCAGGTCGCTGGGCTGCAGCTCGACGTGTTCAGGGGGCGCGCCGATGGCCAGCAGACGCGAGCCCGGCTGCACCGCGGCGGCCGGGCCGTCGTCGGCCGATGCCGTCACCAGAATGCCGCGGCCGAAGGCCGGCACGTCGTCCGACAGGCTCAGTCCCAGCCAGGGTTGATGCAACGCGGTCGACAGCGTGGCCGTGACCGCGGCAAGGGTCAGCAGCAGGGCGCCCAGAAGGATGCGGGCGGAGCGGGTTTGCGGCAAAGGCATGATGGGCGGATTGTCGCCCAGCCGCCAGTGCCTCGACGTCAGTGGCGGCGGCGCGCGACGGCGCCCTCCAGCGCCGAGATGAAGCGTGCGGCGACATCGCAACCGCTTTGCTGCGTGATTTCCTGAAAGCAGGTGGGGCTGGTGACGTTGATCTCGGTGAGCCTGTCGCCAATGATGTCGATGCCCACCAGCAGCAGGCCGCGCGCCGCCAGCACCGGGCCGAGCGCACGGGCGATGGTCCAGTCGGTATCGGACAGCGGCTGGGCCACGCCCCGGCCACCCGCGGCCAGGTTGCCGCGCGTCTCGCCGCCCTGCGGAATGCGCGCCAGGCAATAGGGCACGGGCTCGCCGTCGATCAGCAGCACGCGCTTGTCGCCCTGCGCGATGGCGGGCACGAAGCGCTGCGCCATGATGGTGGTGGCGCCGTTGGCGGTGAGGGTTTCGATGACCACGTTGAGGTTGGGATCGGGGCTGCCATCGGCCTGCTGCCGCAGGCGGAAGATGCCCGTACCGCCCATGCCGTCGAGCGGCTTGAGGATCACGTCGCCATGCTCGGCGTAGAACGCCTTGATCTCGGCCGCGCGGCGGCTCACCAGGGTGGGGGTGATGAACTGCGGAAACTCCAGGATGGCGAGCTTTTCCGGGTGGTCGCGCAGCGCCCGCGGGCTGTTGAACACCGCCGCTCCCTCGCGCTCGGCCTGCTGCAGCAGGTGCGTGGCGTAGAAATACTCGCTGTCGAACGGCGGGTCTTTGCGCATCAGCACCGCATCGACATCGCGCAGCGCCAGCGGCCGCTGGTCGAGCACGCGGTACCAGTCGTGGCCCGAGGAGGCGCCGTTGAGTTCGATGCGGCGGCACACGGCTGTGACCGGCGCCGCGTCAGCGGCAAGCGTGGGGGCACCGCCCCGCCAATGCAGGTCAGCAGCCTCGCACACCCAGATGATGTGGCCCCGCGCCTGCGCCTCGCGCATCATGGCGAAGGTGGTGTCCTTGGAAATCTTGAAGGACGCGATCGGGTCGGCGATGAACAGCAGTTGCATGATGACGGCGCTGCCCTTCAGCCCAGCTCGGTTTCGGGGTCGGTGCGCTCCAGCTCGTAGCTGGCGGCCACCATGGCCAGACGGGCGATGACGCCGTACATATAAAAACGGTTCGGCCCATTGGTGCCCGGCGGCGCTTCCGGGTGGGTGACGTTGAACTGCTCGTCGAACGCCAGCGGCACGAAGTGCATGCCCGGCGCGTTGAGGTTCTCGTCCGGCCCGCGGTCGGCGTGCACGCGGTAGAAGCCGCCCACCACATAGCGGTCCATCATGTACACCACCGGCTCGCACACCGCCTCGTGCAGACGCTCGACGCTGGGCACGCCTTCCTGCACCAGCACTTCGGTGACCTCCAGGCCTTCCTTGACCACGCTCATCTTGTTGCGGGTCTTGCGGTTGAGATCTTTCACCTCGCTGGGGTCGCGCACCGTCATCACGCCCATGCCGTAGGTGCCGGCGTCGGCCTTGACGATGACGAACGGCTTTTCCTGGATGCCGTATTCCTTGTACTTCTTGCGCACCTTGCCCAGCACGCTGTCCACCGCCTCGGCCAGACAGTCTTCGCCGTGCCGCTCCTGGAAGTTGATCTTGCCGCACTGGGTGAAGTAGGGGTTGAGCATCCACGGGTCGACGCCGATGAGCTTGGCGAACTTCTTCGCCACGTCGTCGTAGGCATGGAAGTGGTTGGACTTGCGCCGCACCGCCCAGCCGGCATGCAGCGGCGGCAGCAGGTATTGCTCGTGCAGGCCTTGCAGGATGGGGGGAATGCCGCCCGACAGATCGTTGTTGAGCAGGATGGTGCAGGGGTCGAAGTCTTTGAGGCCCAGACGCAGCTTGTTGCGGATCAGCGGCTCCACCACCAGTTCGCCGCCCGACGGCAGCTTGAGGTGCATGGGCTCGGTCACGGCTTCGTCGAGCGAGCCCAGGCGCACGTTCAGCCCGGCCTGGCGGAAGATGCGCATCAGGGTGTGGACGTTCTCCAGGTAGAAGGTGTTGCGGGTGTGGTTCTCGGGAATCACCAGCAGGTTCTTGGCCTCGGGGCAGATCTTCTCGATGGCGGCCATGGCCGCCTGCACCGCCAGCGGCATCATCTCCGGCGACAGGTTGTTGAAGCCGCCGGGGAACAGATTGGTGTCCACCGGCGCCAGCTTGAAGCCGGCATTGCGCAGATCGACCGAGCTGTAGAACGGCGGCGTGTGCTCCATCCATTCGAGGCGGAACCAGCGTTCGATGGCCGGTTGCGCCTCGAGAATGCGCTGTTCGAGTTCGAGGACGGGATCGCCCGAGGAGGTGATGAGATGCGGGATCATTGTTCTGAAGGGGGAATGCGAGGACAACCCCGATTCTTGCAGAGCCCGCACGAACGTGCTCGCGCGCTGCCGCGCGGCCGTGCCGCCGGGCTCAGGCGCCTTCGGTCATCCAGCCCCAGCGTTTGAAGATGGCCGCGCCTTGCGGGCTTTGCAGGAAGGCAATGAACTGCTGCGCGGCGGGTTGCTGCTTGCCGCGCGTCGTCGGCGCGATGCCGGTGTCGCGATAGATGCGGTAGGGCTCTTCCACTGCCACCTGCTCGGCCAGCTTGGGGTTGGAGACCTGCCAGATGTTCCAGATCAGCCAGGCGTCGATGTCGGGTTGATCGATCCACGCCTGACGGGCCAGTGCGCTGTTGCCGGGAAAGGCGACGATATTCATGCGCAGCGCGCGCACGGTGCGGATGTCGCCCAGGCGACCGGCGGCGTCTTCCCACACGCCGTTCTGTCCGGCACCGTTGACCACCAGCACCTTGATGCCCGGCTTGAGCAGATCTTTGAAGCCGGTGATGTGCTTGGGATTGCCCGGGCGCACCAGGATGGAAAGCGGCCGCAGGTAGAGCGGAATGACGTCGGCGCTGTCGAGCTGGCCATTCATGGCGGTGACGAAGTCGCTCATCATGGTTTCCGACCCGGAGAAGATCAGGTCGGCGTTGGCCCGGGCGGCGTCGATCCACTTCGGCGTCGGACCGGCGGTGATCTCCACCTGGATGCCCGTGGCCTTGGCAAACGCCGTGGCTGCCTCGTGCATGGCGGGCGCCGGGCCGCCGGGGCCGTACACCTTGAGCGTCGTGGCGGTGTCGGCTAGGGCCAGCGGAGCGGCCGAGGTCAGCAGCAGCCCGGCGCCGAGCAGGCCGGCGCGTAGCAGGGTGCGGCGGCTGGCGTCGGGGCGGTCAGTGCTGCCGGTGCCGATGGCGATGAATGGGTTGCAAGGCTTCATGGGGTCTCCCGGTGAGAAAAAAGGGTTTGCCCGCCGACGAGCGGCGGCTTGCAAGCGGGGGTGGGGCAACGCGCGGCGGTTCAGGTCAGCGGCGCGGAGGGCTTGGGCGGTGGTGGGTCGGCGGTGTAGCGCTGGTACAGGGCACGGGCCGCTTCCAGCAGTTGCGCCCGGGGCAGGTCGCCGGTGAGGGCGTAGCCCCATTGGCGATCCACCCAGTAGAAGGTGGACATCTGCTTGCTGGTGACGATGCGGAACGCGGTTTCGGCCGTGGGCTTGGCCATGCCGCGCAGGTACACCGTGACGCGGTGACCCTGCGCGTCTTGGTACATGAGTTGGGCGGCGGGTTTACCTGGCATGCCGGGCAGCAGGCGGCCGCCCATGAGCACGAGGCCGCCGGGCAGGGCGTCGGGGGCGACGATGGGGCGTTGCAGGCGGCGCGACAGCCAGGTGGTGAGGTCGCTGCCTTCGCGCACTTCCACCGGGCGTCGCGCGTCTGGTGTGTAGACGGTGTAGGCGAGTTCGGCCTGATGCACGAAGTGTTGCATGCCCTCGTTCTGCGCGGTGAGCACGGCGCTCCCGAACGCTCCCCCTGGCTGGGTTTCGCGCGTGACCAGGCTGCCGACCACCGCGCCCACGCCAACCCACAACACCACGGCTGCGGCCCGCGCCCAATTCCGGGCAGGTGGCGCGGCGCGCAGCAGCAGACGGGGGGGCATGGGCTCGTCGAGCAGCGGTGCCAGGGCGTCGCGCAAAGCCTGGTTCTGCGCTTGCAGGGCCGCCAGCTCGGCGCGTACCGTAGGGCGCTGGCTTGCTGCGCCGGGTTCGACGCCCGAGGCGAGTTGGGCTTCCTGCTCCAGATAGCGTTCGACTTCGGCGCGGCCCGCGGGGTCGAGCTGGCCGTCAGCGTAGGCCATGAGCATGTCACGATCGGGACGTTGCGGAATCATCCCACGCTCCTTTGGCCGTCGATGACGCGCAATGCGGGGCGCTGCGTGCCCTCGGCGCTGGTGTGCTGCCAGAGCTGGCCGCGGGCGCGCGACAGACGCGACATCACCGTGCCTGTGGGCACGCCGAGTGCCTTGGCCGTTTCGGCGTAGCTGAGACCTTCGACGGCCACCAGCAGTAGCACTTCGCGCAGCGGCGCACTCAGGCGCTGCAGCGCCGCTAGCAGTTCCAGGGCTTCGAGCCGCAGGTCTTGCGTACCGACCTGCGCGGGCTGGGCGGAGTCGGGCAGGTCATCCAGAGCCTCGGCGGCCTGTGCATGGCGCAACGCGCACTGATCGACGAACAGGTTGTGCATGATGGAAAACAGCCAGGGCCGAACGCTGCCCGCGCCGCGCCACAGCCCCCATTTGTTGACGGCGCGCTCCAGCGTGTCCTGCACCAGATCGTCGGCGTCAGCCGTGCGACCGGCATAGAGCACCCGGGCATAGCGCCGCAGGTGCGGAATCTGCTCGGTCAGCAGTTGATGGCGGTCGGCCATGAGAGCAGCCGGTGCGGGCGTGGGCTGGAACGCGAAGGCGATCAGTATCCGCCTTTGGCGGCGAGCTTGGGGTCGATTTGCCAGATTTCATCGACCAGCTTGCCATCGCGGTAGGTCAGCACATAGCGCACCGGAATCGCCGCCTTGCCGTGAAACACCACATCGGCGGTCACGGTGGCGCCCTTGGGATTGGCGGCTTCCTGCATCTGCGCAATGTCGGCCTTGAGCGGGCCGTTGGCCTTCGTGAATTTGGTCCAGGTGGTCTTGATGGCCTCGGCCGAGGCGTAGCGGCCGTCCAGCGGCCCGCCCACCCATTCGAGCACGGCATCGGCGCCATAGCTGGCGGTGATGGTGTCTACCTGGCCTGCGGCAATCGCCTCGATGTGCGCCCGGGCGGCGTCGGCGGGGGTGTCGGCATACGCCGACGGCGCGGCCCAGAGTGCCGAAAGCGCCAGCGCCGCGGCGGCGAGGGTGGGGGTGAGGCGGGTTGCGTAGGTCATCATCAGCTCCGGTTGAGGTGGGGATGCTGCATAGACGGCCTGACGCGCCGTTTATTCCAGCACCCATAAAAAAACCGCCCCCGAGGGGGCGGTTGGAACATCCCGGGGAAGGGATGAGGAGACGCCATTCAGTCTGGCAGCGGGGCCGCTGCCAACCCGTCCGGAGGAAAAAACCCCGTTACAGCACCTGCTCGCCGTGCAGGCTGATGTCCAGACCTTCGCGTTCCTGCTCCTCGGTGACGCGCAGGCCGATGACCGCGTCGACGATCTTGAGGATGATGAAGGTGACGATGGCGTCGTAGACGATGGTGAAGCCCACGCCCTTGGCCTGGATCAGGATCTGGGCCATGTTGCCTTCCAGGGCGCCGGCGGTGCCGCCGATGGCCTTGACGGCGAACACGCCGGTGAGCATGGCGCCGACGATGCCGCCGATGGCGTGCACGCCGAAGGCGTCGAGCGAGTCGTCATAGCCGATCATTTCCTTCATGTAGACCGCGGTCCAGAAGCACACCACACCGGCGATGATGCCGATGACCAGCGCACCGGTGGGGCCGACGAAACCCGAGGCCGGGGTGATGGCCACCAGACCGGCCACGGCGCCGGAGGTGATGCCCAGGATGGTGGGTTTGCCGCGAGCGATCCACTCGGCGAACATCCAGCCCAACGCGGCAGCGGCGGTGGCGATCTGCGTGGCGGCCATGGCCATGCCGGCACGGTCGCTGGCAGCCCCGGCGGACCCGGCGTTGAAGCCGAACCAGCCCACCCACAGCAGCGAGGCACCGATCATGGTCAGCACCAGGTTGTGTGGCGGCATGGCTTCCTTGCCGTATCCCACGCGCTTGCCCATCACCAGCGCCGCCACCAGACCGGCGACACCGGCGTTGATGTGCACCACGGTACCACCGGCGTAGTCGAGCACGCCGTCACCGCCGAGGAAGCCACCCGGGCCCCACACCATGTGGGCGATCGGCGCATACACCGCCAGCAACCAGATGCCCATGAACCACAGCAGGGCGGAGAACTTCATGCGGTCGGCGAACGATCCCACGATCAGCGCCGGGGTGATGATGGCGAAGGTCATCTGGAAGGTCATGTAGGTCGATTCCGGGATGGTCGGCGCCAACGCGTTGGCCGCGTCCAGCCCCATGCCGCTCAAGAAGAAGCGACTCAAGCCCCCGATGAAGCCGTTGCCCGAGGTGAACGCCAGGCTGTAGCCGATGATCATCCACAGCACCGTGACCAAGGCGGTGATGGCGAAGCTCTGCATCAGCGTGGCCAGTACGTTCTTCTTGCGCACCATGCCGCCGTAGAACAGCGCCAGACCGGGAATGGTCATCATCAGCACCAGGGCGGTGGAGGTCAGCATCCAGGCGTTGTCGCCGGAGTTGATGAAGGCGGCCGGGTTTTTGGCGGCCGAAGCGGCCGAAGCCGGTGCGGTTGGTGCCGCGGCAGGCGCTGCAGCCGGAGCGGTCGCGGGCGCCGAGGTGGCGGCGGCTGCCGGTGCCGCGGCGGATGCCGGAGCGCTGGCGACCTGCGCCCAGACGGGTGCAGCCGTGCTCAGCGCAAACACGCTGAGCGCGACAGAGGCGAGAAATTTTTTCATGGTGAAGACCTTTCTGGGAGGGCAGTGTTCAGAGCGCGTCGCCGCCGGTTTCGCCGGTGCGGATGCGCACGACCTGTTCGAGTGCGGAGACGAAGATCTTGCCGTCACCGATCTTGCCGGTGCGCGCGGCGGTTTCAATCGCCTCGATGGTGCGTTCGACCAAGGCTTCCGGCACGGCCGCCTCGATCTTCACCTTGGGCAGAAAGTCCACCACATACTCCGCGCCGCGATACAGCTCGGTGTGGCCTTTCTGGCGGCCGAAACCCTTGACTTCGGTCACGGTGATGCCCGTCACCCCGATGCCCGACAAGGCTTCGCGTACCTCGTCGAGTTTGAACGGCTTGATGATGGCCGTGATCATTTTCATAATGGCTCCTTCAGTGGGCCCGCAGGCCCGTGGGATCAGAACGAATACACGGCCATCAACTCGACCGAGTTCTGCTTGGTGGTGGCACTGCCATCCTTCTTGGTGAAGATGGCGTTGTCCGACTTGTCCTGACGCACTTCGGCCGACAGCTTGACGTTCTTCATCGGCGTGTAGTTCACGGCCAGAGTCAGTGCTTTGAGCTTGTTCGCCGTACCGGTGCTGCTGTTGCCGGAGGAGACCAGACCGTCCTTGTCGTCCACATATTCGCCGCGCGCGGCAAGCGAGAACTGGTCGGTCAAGGCATAGGAGGCGTACAGCGCCAGACCGTTGGCTTTCGCCGTGCCAATGCTGCCGTTAGCAAGGGTTGAGTTGTCCTTGGACAGCAGATCGACGTTGGCGCCCAGGGTCAGGGCGCTGTTGACGTTGAACGTGCCCACGAGGTCGAGCAGTTGCAGTACGCCGTTGTTCGCAGAGGAGCCGAACCAGGGAGATTGGCCGCGGTAGTAGTCGGCCGTATAAGAGAACATCGAGTTCGGATTCCCCGTCAGGCCCAACTCAATCGTTTTGCCGAGGCCATTCGGTTCCGAGCCGGAATAACCCCAGCCGTTGTTGACGCCGCCAATCACCGTCAGCGCGGGCGACACGGCATAGCTGGCGCGCAGCCCGGTAAGGGCGCCGGGCTCCATATTCCAGAACAGGATGCCACGCGACACCGTGGTGTCATTCATCGGGTTGGTCGACTCGAACCCGGCCAGCGAGCTGAATTTGCCCCCCATCACCGTGAGGCCGCCGGTGGCGTACTGCACATAGGCGTTGTTCAGGTAGAACGTGCTGTCGTTGCCGTTGAGCACCTTGGCGTCGTTGCCGGCAATCAAGCTGACCGCGCCACCGAACCCGGATTCGGGCAGATATGACACCGTGGCTGATGCTTGGTTGGCCGAAAAGCCGTTCGGCTTGACGTCATAGGCGCGTAGCAGGGTCGACGAGGTGTCGAAATAGGTATAGCTGCCGGCCACATAGCCGGTGATGCTCAGCCCCGGGGTGGCGGCGATCACCGCGCCCAGGCTGGGGGCCGCCGGAGCGGCGGGGGCGGGGGCCGTCTGCGCCGAGGCCACGCCTGCGGTTGCGGCCAAGGCGGCGGCAACAGCCGCGACGAATGCGATTTTGTTCATCCAAGTTTCTCCTGTGAGTGCTGCCGGGCAAGACGCCCCCTGTGAAATGCCGAAGAGCATCTGCAGCTTTCGTGCCAGGGCTGCGACTGTACCGTCGGGCCCTGGCAACCCGTTGTCACAGTGCGGCTGGCTTCTTGGTTGCACCGTTGCGGTGCCGCGAACCACAAATGCACCAATCAGGTGCGACTCAGCGCAGCTTTGTCAGCTTGTGGCGGGGCGAGGCGACAGGGCGGTGCGGCAATTGCGCGTTGTCGTCGGGGGCCGCGAAAAAATCGGTCACAATGCGGCTCAAGGGTGCTTTTTGAGGAGTTCCGCCATGAACGACAGCTTTCGCCAACGCAATACCGCGTTTTTCGACCAGATCGGCCGCCTGATCGAGCAATCGCCGCTGCACGACGCGCAGCGCAACCTGCGGGCGCTGGCGCACTCGGCCGCCGGGCGGCTCGATCTGGTCACGCGCGACGAGTTCGAGGCTACCCAGCGCATGCTGCTGGCCGCCCGGCAGCAGATCGACACGCTGGAGGCGCAGGTGCGCGAACTGCAGGCGCGGCTGGACAGCGCCCAGGGCGCAGCGGCCGCGCCGGAAGACGCCTGGCGCTGACCCGCCACGATGTCGCTGGCGCAAGTCGCCAGCCGGGCGCTGCTGGGCATGGAGGCGCCACCGGTCACGGTGGAGGTGCATCTCTCGCCCGGCTTGCCCGGCTTCACCATCGTCGGTCTGCCCGAGGCCGAGGTGCGCGAGGCGCGCGACCGCGTGCGCAGCGCTCTGCTCAATAGCGGGCTGGGGTTTCCGTCCAACAAACGTATCGTCGTCAACCTGGCTCCGGCGGATCTGCCCAAAGAGTCCGGGCGCTTCGATTTGCCCATCGCCATCGGCCTGCTGGCGGCGCAGGGTCTGATTCCGCCCGAGCGCCTGCAGGGTCACACGTTCGCCGGGGAACTGTCGCTTACTGGCGCGTTGCGGCCGACGCGCGGCGCTCTGGCCATGGCCTGTGCTCTGGCTCGTCAGGTGCCGGACGAAAGCCATGCCCCGCGTCTGGTGCTGCCCCTGGCCAGTGCCGAAGAAGCCGCGCTGGCGCAGGCGGGTGTGGTGCTGGGCGCGCGCGACCTGCAGCAAGTCGTGGCCTATCTGCTCGATCAGGACGGCGCCGCGCAACAGGTGACGGCCCCGGCGGTGGGCGCACTGCAGAGCGGTGGAGCCGACATGGCCGAGGTGCGCGGCCACAGTGCGGCCAAGCGCGCCCTGGAGATCGCCGCGGCGGGGGGTCATCATGTGCTGATGGCCGGGCCACCGGGCAGCGGCAAATCCATGCTGGCGCAGCGCTTCGCCGGGTTGCTGCCGCCGCTATCGCGCCAGCAGGCGCTGGAGAGCGCCGCCGTGCTCAGTCTGGCCGGGCGTTTCGATCCGGCGCAATGGGGGCGCCGCTTCATGCGCAGCCCACACCACTCAGCCTCGGCGGTGGCGCTGGTGGGCGGTGGCGCGGGGGCCATCCGGCCTGGCGAAATCAGCCTGGCGCATGGCCAGGTGCTGTTCCTCGACGAACTTCCCGAGTTCGACCGCGCCGTGCTGGAGAGCCTGCGCGAGCCGCTGGAGACCGGGCGTATTCACATTTCGCGCGCGGCGCGGCAGGCCGAGTTCCCGGCACAGTTTCAGCTCATCGCCGCCATGAACCCCTGTCCATGCGGCTACCTGGGGCACCCCACGCGCGCTTGCCGCTGCACGCCCGACCAGGTGGCGCGCTATCAGGGACGTATTTCGGGTCCGCTGCTCGATCGCATCGACATCCAGATCGAAGTGGCGGCCATCGCCCCTGAGGCGCTGTTGGACCTGCCCGAGGGCGAAGCCAGCGCGCAGATCGCCGCGCGCGTGGCGGCGGCAGCGGCGCTACAGCAGCAGCGTCAGGACGGCAGCAACGCCCGGTTGCAGGGAGCCGAACTCGATGCCCATTGCAGGCTCGACGCCGCCGCCAGCGCGTTTCTGGCGCAGGCCATGACCCGGCTGGGTTGGTCGTCGCGCGCAGCTCACCGTGTGCTGCGCGTGGCGCGCACCATCGCCGATCTGGCGGGCACACCCGCCATCGCCCTGCCGCATTTGGCCGAGGCCATGCAACTGCGCCGCGCTCTGGTGCAGTCGTAGCCCGGCGATTTGCGCGGACAAAAAAAAGCCAGGTGCCTTGCGCACCTGGCTGGAAATGCCCGGATCGGGGGGAGAGTCTGTAGAGCAGACTACCGGGCAACTTGGAGGGCCACATGATCGAGCGTGAACTCAAACCACAGTAGCACCAGTTAAGTTCAGGGAAAACCCAAAAAGTTCAGCCGATTTTGTAACGCTGCTTCGTGTTCGTCAATCCTCGTCACACACTGTGGCGGCACCCCCCAAACGGGTGGTGCCGCGATCAGGCTCGGCTGTGGTGACGGTGGGTTGCAATCACGGAATCGGGTTGAGCCCGCCGTCGGCGCCAATCTGCACCCGCTGCCCCACGGGCGGCGCCACCTTGAGCTGCAGCGTGCGCACCTGGCCGTCATCCATCCGCACCTGCACGTTGTAGATGGTCTGCGCGTCCACCCGCTTGGCGATCTCGTTGCCGGCGAAGCCGCCGCCGATGGCGCCCGCCACGGTGGCCAGCTTTCGACCGTCCCCACCGCCCACCTGATTACCAAGCAGGCCGCCGACGATGCCCCCGGCGATGATGCCCACCGGGTTGGGCTGCTGCGACTGCACCTGCTGCGGCGTGGCGGCGATGACCGTGCCGCAGGTGGAGCAGACCGCCTGCTGCGTCGCAGCCGGGGCCGGTTGCGCCTGCGCCGGGACTTGTTGCGGCGCGAATTGCTGCGGCGCAAACTGCTGGGGGGCGCTCTGCTGTGCCATCTGCGCCTGCTGCGTCACTGGCCTGGGCTGCGTCGTGCTCGTGGCCTGCCGCACCGGAGCGGGTTGCGGCTTGACCCGGTTCTCGGCGGCAGGTGGGGCCACGGCCGTTGGTGCCGCGGTGGTTGCGGTCAGCGCGGCGGTGGTGGTCGGGGCGCTGGCCGCCTTGGCGGCCGAGGCCAGTTGCGCCGGGGCAGCGCCGGATGCAGCCGCCGTCTCGGGCTTGGCGGCCGGGCCCTGGCTCAGCTTGAACAGCACGGCGGCAAGCAGGGCGACGATGATCGCGCCCATGGCGAACACGGCGATCCAGACACCTTTACCTGCGGCGGCGGGGCCTTGGGGTGGAACCGATGACATGACACTCTCCCTCTGTTAGTGGTGCGCTGACAACGCGCGAGGCGGCGGTTTTGATGACAAGCGGCTCAACTCGCGCTGGCGTGCAGGGCTTGGTCGAGGTCGGCGAGCAGATCGTGCACATTTTCGATGCCGATGGACAGCCGCACCATGTCCTCGCTCACCCCGGCGGCTTCCAGTTCCTGCGCGTTGAGCTGGCGGTGGGTGGTGGTCGCCGGGTGGCAGGCGAGCGATTTGCAGTCGCCGATGTTCACCAGGCGGGTGAAGAGCGCGAGCGCGTCCTGAAAGCGCGCGCCGGCCTCGCGCCCGCCCTTGACGCCGAAGCTCAGGATGCCCGAGGCGCGACCGTGCATCAACCGTTGCGCCACATCGTGATCGGGGTGGTCGGGCAGCCCGGCGTAGCGCACCCAGGCCACGCGCGGATGCTTTTGCAGGTGTTCGGCGATGTGCAGCGCGTTGGCGCAGATGCGATCCATGCGCAGCGGCAGGGTCTCGATGCCCTGCAGGATGAGAAAGGCGTTGAGCGGCGACAGCGCCGCGCCCATATTGCGCAGCGGCACCACGCGGGCGCGGGCGACGAAGGCCGCGGCGCCGAACTGCTGCGTGTAGCTGACGCCGTGGTAGCTGACGTCGGGCGCGACCAGCAGCTTGAAGCGCTCGCCGTGCGCCGCCCAATCGAAACGGCCGGAATCGACGATGGCCCCGCCCACGCTGTTGCCGTGGCCGCCGAGGTATTTGGTCAGCGAATGCACGACGATGTCCGCACCGTGCTCGAACGGCCGGCACAGATACGGCGAGGGCACGGTGTTGTCGACGATCAGCGGCACGCCGTGGGCGTGCGCCACCGCGGCGAGGGCGCCGATGTCGGTGGCGTTGCCCAGCGGGTTGCCGATGGTCTCGCAAAACACTGCCTTGGTGCGGGCGTCGATCAGCCGGGCGAAGCTGTCGGGGTCGCGCGGGTCGGCAAAGCGCACCGTGATGCCCTGCCGCGGCAGGGTGTGAGCGAACAGGTTGTAGGTGCCGCCGTACAGCCGGCTGCTGGAGACGATGTTGTCGCCGGCCTCGGCCAGGGTTTGAATCGCCGCGGTGATGGCCGCCATGCCCGAGGCCACCGCGAGCGCCGCCACTCCGCCTTCGAGCGCGGCCACGCGCTTCTCCAGCACGTCGTTGGTCGGGTTCATGATGCGGGTGTAGATATTGCCCGCCACCTTCAGGTCGAACAGATCGGCGCCGTGCTGCGTGTTGTCGAAGGCGTACGACACGGTCTGGTAAATCGGCACAGCCACTGAGTGGGTGGCGGGGTCGGGGGTGTAGCCCGCATGCACGGCCAGGGTTTCGATCTTCATGCTTGTCTCCTTGCGTGTTGGGCGCTCGCCGCTCGAGGCGTGCCGGTTCGGGCAGGTCCCGTGCGTCGGTGAGCGCAGTGCAAAGTCTAGGGCCTGTGAACGCCATTTCTGCACCCGCGTTGCGATCAGAAGGGGATGGATGCAAGGCGGAGGGGCTGGGCAAGGCATCAAGCCTTGCCCAGCCCCGACAACGCCGCAGACGCCCCGTCTGATCGCAACCCTGCGGGCTGGGGGTCTGGGCGGCGCACTGCCGGGTTGCAGTCCGCTTGTGGTGCAACACACCACGGCGCGGCCTGCGCCTCGCATGGCCTCCGCCCAGACCCCCAGCGCGGAAGCAGAAATGGCGTTCACAGGCCCTGGGTGCTCAGTCGAGCGAGGCTGCGGTGGCCGTGTCGGCGGTGGCGCTTTGCGGCGCGCCCGGGGCGGCGCCGCGCTGGCGCGACTGGAAATAGGCGGCCGGGGTCGTGCCCAGGGTCTGTCGGAAGATCTTGATGAAGGCGCTGACGCTGTCATAGCCCAGCGACAGCGCCACGTCCTTGACCGCGCGGCCGGTGGCCAGCCATTCCAGCGCCTGCGTCAGCCGTGCCCACTGTCGCCACTGCGCAAAGCTCATGCCGGTCTCCAGCACGAACTTGCGGCTCAGCGAGCGCGTGCTGATGTCGCCCCACCGCGCCCACTGTTCGAGGGTGCGCGGGCTGGCGACGTTGGCCAGCAGCGCTTGGCTGATGGCCAGCAGCCGGGCGTCGCGGGGCCAGGGCAGCTGCAGCGGCCGCGCCGCGGATTGCCGCAACTCG
>JAKAFC010000169.1 GCA_021818065.1 Pseudomonadota bacterium | reverse complement strand
GCGCAGAAACTCGTGGGCATTGCCATCATCATCGTGGGCGTGATCGTCGTCGCCCGAGCCTGAACGCATCCTTATGCAATCTCAAGACATTCTTCCCTTCACCCGCCCCGACATCGACGACGACACCATCGCCGGCGTCGTCGAGGTGCTGCGCTCGGGGTGGATCACCACCGGGCCCTGGTGCGCCCGGTTCGAGCAGGCGCTGTCGGAGTTCTTCGGCGGGCGCGCCGTGCTCGTCTATGCCTCGGGCACGGTGACCATGGAGGTGGCGCTCAAGCTGCTGGACATCGGCCCGGGCGATGAGGTCATGACCACCCCGCTGTCGTGGGTGGCGACCAGCAACGTGGTCCTCGCGGTGGGCGCCACGCCGGTGTTCGTCGACATCGATCCGGTGACGCGCAACATCGATGCGCGCCGCATCGAAGCCGCCATCACGCCGCGCACGCGGGCCATCCTGCCGGTACATCTGGCCGGCCTGCCCGCTGATCTAGAGGCGATCAACGCTCTCGCCGAGCGTCACGGCCTGCGCGTCATCGAAGACGCGGCGCAGGCCATCGGCAGCCTGTGGCAGGGGCGGCGCATCGGCAGCTTCGGCGACTTTGCCTCGTTCAGCTTCCACCCCAACAAGAACATCACGTCCATCGAGGGCGGCTGCCTGGTGCTGCCCGAGGGGGCCGATGTCGATCTGGCCCGCAGGTTGCGCCTGCAGGGCGTGCAGCGCAGCGGGCTCGACGGCATGGACGTCGATGTGGTGGGAGGCAAGTCCAACCTCACCGATGTCGCTGCGCGCGTCGGCTGGGGACAGTTGCAGCGGCTTGAAGCCTTCAACGCCCGTCGCCGCGACCTGGCGAGCCAATACTTTGCCGCGTGCGATGCCATCGGCCTGGAGGCGCGCGGCGTGCAACTGCCGCCGCGCGACCTGGTGCAAAGCAACTGGCACATGTTCCAGATCGTGCCGCCAGCGCAAGTGCAGCGCGCCGCGCTGATGCAGGCGCTCAAGGACCGTGGCATCACCACGGGCGTGCACTACCCGCCCATCCACCTCTTCAGCCTGTACCGCGCCCGCGGTTTCAAGCCCGGCGACTTTCCTGAAGCCGAGCGCGTGGGCGCGTCCATCCTCACCCTGCCGCTGTTCCCCGCCATGCTCGACAGCGACGTGACGCGGGTGACGGCCGCCCTCGACGCGGTGCTGCGACAATTCGGCTTATGACTCTGCATCCCCACCCCGCCGTTTCGGTGGTCGTTCCGGTGTACAACGAAGAGGCCGGACTCGCCGCCCTGTTCGCCCGCCTCTACCCCGCGCTCGACGCGCTGCACGAACCCTACGAGATTCTGTTTGTCAACGACGGCAGCCGCGACCGCTCGGCGGCCTTGCTGGCGGCGCAGCAAAGGCTGCGTCCGGACGTCACCCGCGTGGTGCTGTTCAACGGCAACTACGGCCAGCACATGGCCATCCTGGCCGGCTTCGAGCACACCCGCGCGCCCATCGTCGTGACGCTCGACGCCGACCTGCAAAACCCGCCCGAGGAAATCGGCAACCTGATCGCCAAGATGCGCGAGGGTTACGACTACGTCGGCAGCATCCGCCGCATGCGGCAGGACAGCTGGTTCCGCCGCAACGCCAGCCGTCTGATGAACTGGACGCGCGAAAAGATCACCAGCGTGCGCATGACCGACCAAGGCTGCATGCTGCGCGCCTACGGCCGCCATGTCGTCGACACGGTGAATCGCTGCACCGAGGCCAACACCTTCGTGCCCGCACTGGCCTACACCTTCGCCCTCAATCCCACCGAAATCGAAGTGGCGCACGAGGAGCGGCAGGCCGGTGAGTCCAAGTACTCGCTGTTCAAACTCATCCGACTGAACTTCGACCTGGTCACCGGCTTTTCGCTGGTACCGCTGCAGGTCATGTCGTATGTGGGCATTCTGCTCGCCCTGGCCTCGGGCGCGTTGTTCGTGCTGCTGATGGTCGAGCGCATTCTGTTCGGCGCCCAGGTGCAGGGTGTGTTCACGCTGTTCGCCATCACCTTCTTCCTGTTGGGCGTGGTGCTGTTCAGCATCGGCCTGCTGGGCGAATACATCGGCCGCATTTATGAGCAGGTGCGCGGCCGTCCGCGCTATCTCGTGCAGGGTGTGCTGCAAGACCTGCCGCCCGAGCCCGGCGTGTTCGCGCCACCCAGCGCCGCTCCCGCCAGCGTGGGGCAACCCCAGCCTTCTGCGCAGCAACCGTGAACGCCGTCGTCTTTGCCTATCACAACGTCGGCGTGCGCTGCCTCAAGACGCTGCTGGCCCGCGGCGTGCAGGTGCAACTCGTCGTCACCCATCCCGACAGCCCCACCGAAACCCTCTGGTTCGATCGCGTGGCCGATGTGGCGACTGAGGCTGGCATTCCGGTGGCCTATGTCGATGACACGGTGGACGACGCCCTGATCGACCGCGTGGCTGCCCTCGCCCCCGACTACCTGTTCTCCTTCTACTTCCGCCGCATGCTGCCCGCCCGGCTGCTGGCTGCTGCGCGCATCGCCGCGCTGAACATGCACGGCTCGTTGCTGCCCAAGTACCGCGGCCGCGTGCCGGTGAACTGGGCGGTGCTGCATGGCGAGACCGAAACCGGCGCCACCCTGCATGTGATGGAAGCCAAGCCCGACGCCGGCGACATCGTCGCGCAGCAGGCCGTGCCCATCCTGCCCGACGACACGGCGAAAGAGGTGTTCGACAAACTCACCGTCGCCGCCGAGATTGCGCTGTGGAACGTTCTGCCGCAGCTGCAGCGTGGCACGGTGCCGCGCCGCGCCAATGATCTGGCGGCGGGCAGCTACTTCGGCGGCCGCAAGCCGGAAGACGGCCGTATCGACTGGAGCCAGCCCGCCGCCGCGGTCTACAACCTCATCCGCGCGGTCGCCCCACCCTACCCCGGCGCGTTTTTTGAGGCGCATGGCCACCGCTTCATCGTCGCCCGCGCCCGCCGCGTCATGGGCCCACTCGCCCCGCCCGGCGCAAATCCTGCCGTGCTCGGCCCGCAGCGCGTCGGCAACGACATCCTGGCCAGAACAGGCGACGGCGGCATGCTCCGCCTGCTCGAACTCTGGTCGGCCGACCGCCCCGGCGTCGCCCTGGCCCCCGCACACTTTTCGGAACTCGCGAAACTGCCATCATGAAAAAAATCCTCATCCTCGGCGTCAACGGCTTCATCGGCCACCATCTGTCCAAGCGCATCCTCGCCACCACCGATTGGCAGGTGTACGGCATGGACATGAACACCGACCGCATCGACGAGCTGCTGTCCCACCCGCGCTTCAAGTTCTTCGAGGGTGACATCACCATCAACAAGGAGTGGATCGAATACCACGTGCGCAAGTGCGACGTGATCCTGCCGCTGGTGGCCATCGCCACGCCCGCCACTTATGTGAAGGCGCCGCTGCGGGTGTTCGAGCTCGATTTCGAAGCCAACCTGCCCATCGTGCGCGCGGCGGTGAAGCACAAGAAGCACCTGGTGTTCCCCTCCACCTCCGAGGTCTACGGCATGAGCAGCGACGCCGAATTCGACCCCGAGAACTCGCCCCTGACCTACGGCCCCATCAACAAGCCGCGCTGGATCTACGCCTGCTCCAAGCAGCTGATGGACCGTGTCATCGCCGCCTACGGCCAGCAGGAAGGCTTGAACTACACCCTGTTCCGCCCGTTCAACTGGATTGGCGCCGGGCTCGACACCATCTTCTCCGCTAAGGAAGGCAGCTCGCGCGTGGTCACGCAGTTCCTCGGCCACATCGTGCGCGGCGAGGCCATCAGCCTGGTTGACGGTGGACAGCAGAAGCGCGCCTTCACCGACATCGACGACGGCATCGACGCGCTGATGAAAATCATCGCCAACAAGGATGGCATCGCCAGCGGCAAGATCTACAACATCGGCAACCCGGCGAACAACCACTCCATTCGTGAGCTGGCCGAACGCATGCTGCGCCTGGCCGCAGAGATCCCCGAATACGCCGAGTCGGCCAAGCAGGTGAAGCTGGTGGAAACCAGTTCCGGCGCCTACTACGGCAAGGGCTACCAAGACGTGCAGAACCGCGTGCCGAAGATCACCAACACCATGCACGACCTGCAGTGGGCGCCCAAGGCCGACATGGACACCGCGCTGCGCAAGATCTTCGACGCCTATCGCGGCCACATCGCCCAGGCTCGCGCTCTAGTGGACGAAACCGGCAACTGAGCCGGCGCTGCCGCGCTCGCCCCGGCAGAAGCGCCCTGTCACTGCCGCCCGGTCCCTACCGCCATGCCTCGCAAACCGCTGGATGGGCTATCAGCCAGCCTCATGCTGCTGCTGTGCCTCACCTGGAGCATGCAGCAGATCGCCCTCAAGGCGACCGCGCACGACATTGCACCAATGCTGCAGATCGCACTGCGCTCCGCGGGCGCGGCGCTGCTGGTTGCCGCGCTGATGCGCGTTCGAGGCCAGCGCCTCGACATCGCCGGACCCTGGCGGCAGGGGCTGCTGGTCGGCGCCCTGTTCGCCGGTGAATTTTTGCTGGTGAGCGAAAGTCTGCGCTTCACCTCGGCGGCGCATCTGGTGGTGTTTCTCTACACCGCCCCGGTATTCGCCGCGTTGGGACTGCACTGGAAGCTTCCCGCCGAGCGACTGGCCGCCATCCAATGGGTCGGCATCGCGCTGGCGTTCTGCGGCATTGCCGTGGCGTTCCTGGGCGGCGCGCATCTAGGCACCAGCAGCCTGCATGGCGATGTGCTGGCGCTTCTCGGCGGCATGGCCTGGGGTGCGACCACCGTGGTGGTGCGCACCACGCGCCTGTCGGCTTTGCCCGCGGCGCAAACCCTGCTCTATCAACTGCTCGGAGCCTCCGTGCTGCTTCTGCCCGCGTCGCTGGTACTCGGGCAAACGAGCTTTCACCCGAGCCCGCTGGCGATCGCGGCGCTGGTCTTTCAGACCGTCATCGTGTCGTTCGCCAGCTTTCTCGCCTGGTTCTGGTTGCTGCGGCACTACCTGGCCTCGCGCCTCGGGGTCCTGTCGTTCATGACGCCAGTTTTCGGCGTGGTGCTCGGCGCCTGGTTGCTGCAAGAGGCCCTGCGTCCCGAGTTTCTGCTCGGCAGCCTGCTGATCCTGCCCGGCATCATCCTGGTCAGCGGCTACGGCTGGTTGCAGCAACGCTTGACGCGCCTGTCCTGAAGGGCGCGCAGGGACCGCTGCCCGATTCCACTTACAATACACGCTGACGGGCCGCCTCGCATCGCGGCGCGGTGAACCGGGTC
>JAKAFC010000168.1 GCA_021818065.1 Pseudomonadota bacterium | reverse complement strand
CCTCACGCTGCTGACCCTGGCCATCCTGCTGCCGCTGCTGTTCACCATGCGTCTGATCAGCCGCCGCGCCAAGCGCCTGAACGCGCAGATGCAGAAGGCGGCGGAGGTCACCTCGTATGCGCTGGAGGAGGGCATGCTGGCGGCGCCGGTGATCCGCGTGCACAACGCGCAGAGCGGGTTTGCCGCGCGCTTCGAGGCCATCAACCAAGGTCTGCGCCGCACCACGGTGAAGACCTTGGTGTCCGGCGCGTCGACCACGCCGGTGTCGCAGTGGCTGTCGGCGCTGGCGGTGTCGGTGGTGATGGTCTATGCGCTGCACCAGAGCGATGTGTCGGGCCAGCACAGCGTGGGCGGCTTCGTCTCCTTCATCACCGCGATGCTGATGACCCTGTCGCCTCTGCGGCGGGTATCCGACATCGTGCAGCCCATGGTGCGCGCGCTGAGTTCGCTGGAGCGGCTGCGCGGCATCATCGACACGCCGCAGGAGGCCGACACGGGCTCGTTCGAGCTGGCACGCGCCAGCGGCGAGCTGCGCTTCGAGGACGTGACGGTGCGCATCGGCGCCATCGATCGCCCGGTGCTCGACCGCGTCAGCCTGCACGTGCATGCGGGCGAGAGTCTCGCGCTGGTGGGACCGTCCGGTGCCGGCAAGACCACATTGATGCGTCTGGTGCCGCGTCTGCTGGAACCCAGTTCCGGCCGCCTGCTCCTGGATGGCGTGCCGTTGCGCGACTGGAAGCTGCACGCGCTGCGCCAGCAGATCGCCCTCGTCAGTCAGGACGTGGTGCTGCTGAACGACAGCGTGGCGGCGAATGTGAGTTTCGGCAAGCCGGTGGACGAGGCGCGCGCCTGGAGCGCGCTGGAAGCCGCCGCGCTGGCCGACTTCGTGCGCGGCCTTCCGGGCGGGCTGCATGCCGAGATCGGCCATAACGGCTCGCAGCTCTCCGGCGGGCAGCGCCAGCGTCTGTCCATCGCCCGCGCGCTATACCGCGACGCGCCGCTGCTCATTCTGGACGAGGCCACCAGCGCGCTCGACGCCGAAAGCGAGCGCCTGGTGCAGCAAGCCGTGGACCGCCTGATGCAGGGCCGCACGACCATCGTCATCGCCCATCGCCTGGCCACCATCGCCCACTGCGACCGCATCGCGGTGCTGGACCAAGGCCGGCTGGTGGAACTGGGAACGCAGTCCGAACTGCTGGCGCGTGGCGGCTTGTATGCCCAACTGCATCGCATGCAGTTCGCCGGACAGGGAACGCAGGAATGGGTGGGCGGAAACTGACGGCACTTCAGGTCGACGGTGCGTCCCCCGGGGCTGGGTTTCGCGGCATGCGGCCCATCCACCGTTCGCACTGCTGCCTGACCACTTCCGGCAGGTGGCCTTCGCGGGCGAAGGTTTCGCGGATCCATTGCGCGTCGTTGCCGCGACCGGTCACGTCGGTCAGCAGTTCGCGCAGCGCCGGGTCGGATCGGAGGGCGATGGCGTGGTCTTCCAGTTTCACCAGGGTGCGCACGAGGTCCTCGCGCAGAGTGCGGTGTTCGCGCGTGGCGGGGTCGACGAAGGTGCCGTCGAAGCCGAAGCGGCAGGCCTGGAAGCGGTTGAAGGTGTAGACGAGGTAGTCGTCTTCCTGCGGCGCGAACGGGCGCTCGGTCTGGATCCAGCGGCCCAGGGTCTGGATGTAGGCGGCGATGCGCGCGGCCTTCGGAATGGTCAGCGGCGTGTCCATGACGCGGACCTCGATGGTGCCGTATTCCGGCTTGGGGCGGATGTCCCAGTAGAAATCCTTCATGCTCTTGACCACGCCGGTGGCGGTCATCTTGCCGAAATAGGTCTCGAAATCGGCCCAGTCGAGCACGAAGGGCGCCCGGCCCGACAGCGGAAAGGCGAACACCGAATTCAGCCGCGCCGAGTGGAAGCCGGTGTCCTCGCCCTGCACATAGGGCGACGAGGCCGAGAGCGCGATGAAATGCGGGATGTAGCGCGAGATGCAATGCAGGGTGTAGAGGGCTTCGTCGCTGCTGGCGCAGCCCAGGTGCACATGCTGGCCGAACACGGTGAATTGCTTGCTCAGATAACCGTAGAGTTCGGAGAGCTGCAGAAAGCGCGGCTTATCGAAAATGCGCTGCTGCGCCCAGTGCTGGAACGGATGGGTGCCGCCGCCGGCCAGGCCCACGTCGAGCTTGTTCGCCGCTTCCACCAAGGCGGCCTGGATTTCGCCGAGTTGCGCCAACGCGTCGTCGTAGCCGGTGCAGATGCCGGTGGACAGCTCGATCATGCTCTCGGTCATCTCCGGCGTGACCAGACCGGGCAGCTTGCGGCCTTCCAGCAGGCGCAGCAGGTCGGGCGCGCTCGGCATGAGGTCGTAGTTGTGGCGGCTGACGATCTGCAGTTCCAGCTCGATGCCGAGGCTCAGCGCGGCAGACTCCTTGAACGTCCCCAGGTTCATCGCGCTGTCCTCATGGGTTTTTCCGCTTGGATGGAATGTCGCCCGCGCGCCCCAGCGCCCAGCGCGCCAGCAAGGTGCCGCCCAGTTCCAGCACGGCGATGGCGGCGAACGCACCGGCAATCAGCGCCTGCGGAAACCCGGCCACCTGGTGCGCAAGGTCGAGCAGAAGAACGAAGCTCACGCCGGCCACCGGATTCAGCGCCAGGCCCAGCGCGGCCGACTGTTTCCAGCTCAACCCCGAGGGCCGGCCCAGGGCCAGCGGCACCGCCAGCTTGGCCAGCGCCCGCGCCAGGGACAGCGCCAGCCCCAAGGCCAGGCCCCGGGCCAGCAGGGGCCAGTCCAGGCTCAGGCCCAGGACCAGGAACAACAGCACCACCAGCACCCCGCCGGCCGTGCCGAAGTGGCGCGGCCAGACCCGGGGGCGCTGGCTGCGCACGCGCAACAGCAGGCCGGCCAGCAAGGGCGTGAGCAGGGTGGACCAATGCAGCATGCGGGTGACCGACAGCACCAGCAGGATCAGGCCGACCAGCAGCAGCGCGGCGCCTTCGTCGGTGAAGTCGAAATGGCGCTCCACCCAGTTCACGGACCAGGCCAGCACCGCGGCGGCAAGCACGGCCCCGCCGATGGCATAGATCTGCTGCAGCACAGCGTTCCACCAGGCGGCGCTGTGCTGCGCGCCGAGCCAGCCGACGAACACGCCCAGGGCCAGGATGGACCACATCGCGCCCAGCGCCGACAGCAGCAACAGCCGTTCGGTGACCTGGCCGCGCGCGTTGAACTCCCCACTGATCCGCAGCGCCACGGCGGGAGCCGTGCAGGCCAGCGCGGCGGCGGTGGCCAGGCCGTGCAGGCCACCCAGGCCGAAAGCGGTCAGAACCGCCCACATCGCCAGCAGGGCCAGCCCCCATTCGCCCAGGCTGATGGGCATCAACCAGGGGTTGGCGCGCAGCCAGCGCAGGTTGACGCGGTGGCCGATCTCGAACAGCAGCATGGCCAGGGCCGCGTCCACGATGGCGCGCACGCTGGGCTGCAGGTCCAGCGCCTGCAGCCGGCTGCCGCCGGCGGCGATGACCAGCCCCGCCACCGTGTAGCCGATCAGCCGCGGCCAATGCAGGAAACGGAACACCGATTCCCCCATGAGCGTGGCCAGCACCAGCGCCAGGCCTACCCACAGCACGCCGTCGGCATGCAGGGCCAGCAAAGGGAGCGGGTGGAGATCAGGCATGGCGACGAGATGTGGCGCGAGATGTGAGGCGTGGCGCGGGGTGGGGGAGGAAGGCATGCGGCAACGCCCGGGTTCGCCCGGTGTTTCGAGTGCCCCAGGGGCGGCACACCGCCCCGCCCCCCATGGGGGTCAAGAAAACTTGGGAGCGGCCCGGCGTTTTCTTGAGCGCCCTTTGGGGGCCGCAAGCAGCGAAATTATAGGAAGCGATCGGGTCTGGTTCCAAGCGGGCTCAATTGAAATAAATCAAGATAAAACAATGGCTTGAGCGATAGCGAGCGCTCACGATCATGGGGGCGCTGCACGGTGACGGACCGGATTCTCGCGCCCGTGTTGCGTGTGTTTGCGCCGGGGCCGTCTACCTACAATGCAAGCATGCCCCACGTCCACCTCCGCATCCATACCGAGTACTCCATTGTCGATGGCAGCCTGCGGATCGACGCCGCCGTCGCCGCGGCACGCGCCGATGGCCAGGGCGCCCTGGCCATCACCGACCTGAACAATCTGTTCGCCGCCGTGCGTTTCTACTCCGGGGCGCGTGCAGCAGGGGTCAAGCCCATCATCGGCTGCGATGTGCGGGTCGCCCCCGACGACCCCGCGCCGCAGGCCCCGGGCACCGGCCTGCTGTTGCTGGCCACGGGGCGTCAAGGTTACCTCAACCTGTGCGACCTGCTCAGCCGCGCCTGGCTGGAGGGGCAGCGCAACGGGCAGGCGGAAATCCGGTGGCAGTGGCTCGAGGACGGCGCGGGGGAAGGCCTCATCGCGCTGTGCGGGGCGCGCCAGGGGGCCGTCGGCCAGGCCTTGCTGGCGGGCGACATGGCGCGCGCGCGCCATCTGGCGCGGCGCCATGCGGAAGTGTTTCCGGGACGCTTCTACCTCGAACTCCAGCGCAGCGGCCAGCCGGAGTGCGCGCACCATGTGCCGGCGGCCGTGCGCCTGGCGGCCGAACTGGGTTTGCCGGTGGTGGCCACGCATCCGGTGCAGTTCCTGGCGGCGGACGACTTCGAGGCGCACGAGGCGCGCGTGTGCATCGCCGAGGGCGAGACCCTGGGCAACCCCCGCCGCGTCAAGCGTTTCACGGCCGAGCAGTACTTCAAGACCCAGGCCGAGATGGAGGCCTTGTTCGCCGACATCCCTTCGGCGCTGGCCAACGCGGTGGAGATCGCCAAGCGCTGCAACCTCACGCTCGAGCTGGGCAAACCGCAGCTGCCCGACTTTCCCACGCCCGACGGCATGCCGCTGGCGGACTATTTCCGCGCCCAGTCCTACCAGGGCCTGGAACGCCGCCTGCAGCAGCTCTACCCGGACGCTTCCCGGCGCGAGGCCGAGCGCCCGCGCTACGTGGAGCGCCTGGAGTTCGAACTCGGCACCATCGCCAAGATGGGTTTCGAAGGCTACTTCCTCATCGTGGCCGACTTCATCAACTGGGCCAAGGACAACGGCTGCCCGGTGGGCCCGGGGCGGGGCTCGGGCGCGGGCTCTCTGGTGGCCTACAGCTTGCGGATCACCGATCTGGATCCTCTCGCCTACAACCTGCTGTTCGAGCGTTTCCTGAACCCGGAGCGGGTGTCCATGCCCGACTTCGACATCGACTTCTGCCAGGAAAACCGCGACCGCGTGATCGACTACGTCAAGCAGAAATACGGCGTCGGGGCGGTGTCGCAGATC
>JAKAFC010000167.1 GCA_021818065.1 Pseudomonadota bacterium | reverse complement strand
GAACGCGGCGGTGCGTGCCGGTGCCGATGCTTGCGAGCGCGTGGGTGACGGCCTGGTGGCTGCACACATCATCGCCCGCGTGCACGGCGAGGTCGAAGGCATTCTGCCGACCAAGCCCGATGCCGACGGCGGTGGCCGCGACGCCGAAATCACCTCGACCCGCAGCTGATCGCGAGCCGGCGCATGGCAGTGGACTCTCGCACCCTGGGCTGGATGACGCGTGCACTCGGTCACGAAATGACCGCAGTGCAACAGTACCTCGCCCAGAGCGTGCTGGCCCGGCTGTGGGGCGATGCTGCCCTGGCTGCCGAGTTGCGCCACGAGGCCTTGGAAGAGCTCGACCACGCCGCGGCGCTGATGGAGCACCTGATCCGGCACGGCATCGCGCCCTCTGCGGGCAGCCTGCCCCCGGCCCGACTGGGACGCGGCCCCGCCGAACTGCAGGCGCACGACGCCCAGCTCGAAGCCAGTGCCGTGCACCTCTACGCCGATGCCCTGCGCCACGCGCAGCGGGTGCGCGATGCCGATTCGGCCGCGCTGTTCGCCCGTCTGCTCGACGAGGAATCGCAGCATCTGCAGCGGGTCCAGACCCCCGAAGGAGCCTCGCATGGATGACGCGTCCAACAGCTGGCGTCAGCAAGGCAAGCCGCCGACGCTGTTCAAGCGCTTCACGTTTGGCAGCTATGGCCAGACGCGCGCTTTCCTCGATGCGCTTGCCGTGCTGTCGGAGCAAACCGGTCAGCACCCGCAGAACATCAACTTCGGCACCACCTACGTCAACCTCACGCTGGACGCGGCCGATGGCCAGGCGCTCGGTGAGGCCGACCACTCCTTCGCGGCCCGCATCGACGCCCTGGCAGAAGGGGCGCGCTGAATCATGGTTGCTGCCAAGGTGCTGGCCGTCATCAACCAGAAGGGTGGCGCTGGCAAGACCACGCTGGCGATGAACCTCGCCGCCGGACTGGCCCTGCGCGGCTCCACCGTGGTGGTCGATCTCGACCCACAGGGCTCGGCGCTGCAATGGGCCGGGGCAGGAGCGCAGCCCTATCCGGCCACGGTCAAGCAGTTGTCTGGCCGCTGGGACGGCACCGCGTTGCGGCAGACGTACAAGACCTACCAGCACATCGTGCTCGACTGCCCGCCCTCGCTCGACAGCCACGCGTCGAATCAGGCGCTGCGCAGCGCCGATGTCGCCCTGATTCCGGTGCTGCCGTCCCCGGTCGATCTCTGGGCCAGCCTGCGGCTGCCGCAAGAGGTGGATGCGGCGCGCAGCAGCAATCCGGGCTTGCGCGCCTTCCTGGTGCTCAACCAGCTGGAGCAGCGCAGCGCGCTGTCGGCGGCGATGCAGGATGCCCTGGCCGAGTTCGGACTGCCGGTGCTGCAGGCCGGGCTGCGCCGCCGCGCCATCTACCGCGCGGCCGCGCTCGACGGCTTGTCGGTGTACCAAATGGGCGCGCGTGCGCAGGGGGCGGTCGACGAGATCGACGCCATACTCAAGGAGGTTTACCCATCATGAGCAGCATCAAAGACAAACTGACGCAGAGCGTTCGCCAGGCCCGCACGGCGCAGCCGACCAAGACCGCGGCCAGCGCCAGCCGCCCGGCTGCGGCGCCCAGCAAGACCGCGGCCAAACCTGCTGCCCCGGCCAAGGCCGCCACGGCCACGGCGCCCAAGCCGGCATCTGCGCCCCGTGCCAGCAAGCCGCAGCCTGCGGCGCAACCGTCGGCGCTGGCCGCCGAGCCCGCGGCGTCGGCCTCCACGCTGTTTCCCCAACGCGTCTGGCCCGACTGAATTCCTTACGCGCTGGCCGCGCCAATGCGGCACGGCGCCCTGTTGAAAGAGATTGCCATGCGTCACGACGACTACGTTCGCACCTACGCCCCCCGCCAGGAGGCACGCGCCACCCGGACCGGCTCGGTCATGCCTGCCGCCTACCGGCCTGCTGCCGATGGGAGCGCCCCGGCGGCGGCCACCGGGCTCGATGCCTACCGCGTGCCCCAGGAGCCTTACTACCGCGCCTTGGCCGACGAGGTCGATCTGTACGAGGCGGCGTATTCGGTGCGCCTGCCGGTGATGCTCAAAGGCCCCACCGGCTGCGGCAAGACCCGCTTTGTCGAATACATGGCGTGGAAACTCGGCAAGCCGCTGATCACCGTGGCCTGTAACGAGGACATGACCGCCTCCGACTTGGTCGGCCGCTACCTGCTCGACGCCAACGGCACGCGCTGGCAGGATGGCCCGCTGGCCACGGCTGCGCGTCTGGGGGCGATCTGCTACCTCGACGAAGTGGTCGAGGCGCGGCAAGACACCACCGTGGCCATCCACCCGCTGACCGACGCGCGCCGCATCCTGCCGCTGGAGAAGAAGGGCGAGATCATCCAGGCGCACCCCGACTTCCAGCTGGTCATCTCCTACAACCCCGGCTATCAGAGCCTGATGAAGGATCTGAAGCAATCGACCAAGCAGCGCTTTGCCGCGCTCGACTTCCACTATCCCGAGCACGAAGTCGAGGCCGAGATCGTGGCGCACGAGTCGGGCGTGGGTCTGGATGTGGCGAAGAACCTGGTACACATCGCCGAGCGTTCGCGCAACCTCAAGGGCCACGGCCTGGATGAGGGGCTGTCCACCCGCATGTTGATCTACGCCGGTTCGCTCATCGCCCAGGGCGTGGCCCCGCTGGGTGCCTGCCAGATGGCGCTGGTGCGCCCCATCACCGACGACCCCGACATGCGCGACGCGCTCGACGCGGCGGTGACCACCTACTTCTGACGTCCGCTCGCGCCGCATCTCGCACCCGCTCGGGTGCCGGGTCGCGCGCAGTGAGTCCATCATGGCCATCCACCTCGAAGAATTCCAGGAACTCGTCGACGAGTTGCCGAGCAACGCGCAAGACGTGTTGCGCGCCTCGTGGAACGAGGCCGCGCGCGCGTTTTCCTCGCGCGGGCTGGACAACTTCCTCAAGGGCGCGGTCGCGTTGCACCAGCTTGGCCGCGGCGAGGAGCTGGTGGTCAGCTACCTGCAGTCCATGCCCGAGCTGGCGCGGGCCATCGGCGAGGATGTGTTGCCCGACCTGGTCAACTTCCTGCTGGCGATGGCGTCCAAGACCTCCGGGCAGGTGCTGGCGCTGATCGTTGGCACCGCGCCGCTGGCGGCGCAACGCCTGGGCGACGAGGAACTGTTCCGCCAGTTCCTCAGCGTGCTGTCCATCATGCTGGCGCAGGCGCCGCGCGGTCTGCGGCCGATGCTGGAAAACCTCGAACGCCTGCTGTCACAGCTCACCCTGGGTGGGCTGCGCCGCTGGGCGCAGTGGGGCGCGCAGGCGTACAAGGCCGACTTCGACGGGCAGGTCGCCTACTTCTCGCTGCAAAGCCCCGACTCGCTGTCGGTGCTGCAGCAGGAGCGCAAGGGCACGCTGTTCGTCGATGTGCAGCGCCGGCTCAACATCTACCTGCGGGCAATGTGGGGGCGGGACTTTTTCATGCGCCCCACCGCGGGCGACTTCGAGAACCGCGAGGGCCTCAAGCCCTACATCGAGCGCTACGTCATCCACATCGCCGACGCCTACGATGACTACCGCCCGCTCGGCCCCGATACACCGCCCGAGCAGGTGGTGCCGGCGCTGGATGTGTACCGCGGCGCGGTCAACCACTGTGCGGCGCATTTGGTGTTCAGCACCGAGCCGCTGTCGATGCAGACCCTCTCGCCGCTGCAGATCGGGCTGATCGAGGCGATCGAAGACGCGCGGGTGGAGTCGCTGGCGATCGCCCAGTTTCCCAACATGCGCGAGGCCTGGCTGGCGCTGCACCCGCCCGCCGACTACGCCGAGCCCAAGACCGTCGGCGACCTGATCAACCGCATGGCGCGCGCGCTGCTCGAAGAACATAGCGCCGACCCGCACCCGTGGGTGCAGGAGGCGGTAGCGCGCTTTCGCGCCGAGCCCGATCTCGCCGACCCCAAGCTGGCGTGGAACGTCGGCGTCGACCTGTCGCACAGTCTGGCCGCGCTCGACCTGCCCGAGTTCAACAAGCGCACCGACGGCTTGCGCGCGCTCTACCGCGATGACAACCGCTGCGTGTGGGAGCTGGAGGAATACGACGAGGCCGAGGCGCTGGCCGCGACCTGGGAGACGCAGCAGCAGGTGCGGCGCAAGGTCAATGTGATGGAAATGGTCAACGAGGTGGACAACGAGTTCGCCGGCGACGACGCGCAGGAAGTGTGGATCCTGCCGACCGAGTTCTACCTCGACCAGGAAGGCGTGACCATCAACTCCCTCGAAGGCCGCCCGCCGCTGTCCGACCCATTCCACTACCCCGAGTGGGACTACCAGATCCAGCTCGACCGCCCGAGCTGGGCCACGGTGCTCGAGCGCCATCCGCCGGTGGGCGATCTGGCGGTGATCGACGCCATTCTGGCCGAGCACAAGCCGGTGGTGTCGCGGCTGAAGTTCCTGATCGAGTCGATGATTCCGCAGGGGCTGCAGCGCATCCGCCGCCAGGAAGACGGCGACGACATCGACATCGACGCCGCGGTGCGCGCCTGCACCGACCTGCGCATGGGCCAGCAGCCCGACCCACGCATCATGGTGCGGCTGAAGCGCGTCGAGCGCGATCTGGCGGTGATGGTGCTGCTCGACATGTCCGAGTCATCCAACGACAAGGTGCGCGGACACGACTACACGGTGATGGACCTCACCCGCTCGGCTACCGTGCTGCTGGCCGAGGCGCTGCAACGCATTGGCGATCCGTTTGCCATCCACGGCTTCTGCTCCGACGGCCGCCACGATGTGCACTACTACCGCTTCAAGGACTTCAACCAGCCCTACGGCGATCTGGTCAAGGCGCGGCTGGCCGGGCTCAAAGGCAGCTACTCCACCCGCATGGGTGCGGCGCTGCGCCACGCCGGCCACTACCTGGGCCAGCAGGCCAAGCGCAAGAAAATCTGCTTCATCGTCACCGACGGCGAGCCGGCCGACAACGACGTGCGCGACCCGCAATATCTGCGGCACGACACCAAGCGCGCGGTCGAACAGCTGCTGCAGCAAGGCATCACGGTCTATGCGCTGTCGCTCGACCCGCATGCCGACATGTATGTGTCGCGCATCTTCGGCCTGAAGAACTTCACGGTGATCGACAAGGTCGAGCGCCTGCCCGAGAAACTCCCGATGCTCTACATGAGCCTGACCCGCTGAAGGCGCGCACGGCATGAAAATCACCCTGCGCACCTTCGTGTTCATCGACGCGCTGCAGCCGCAGCTCGCGTCGTATCTGGCCACTTCCTCGCAAGGCTTTCTGCCGGTGCCCGGCGACGCCTGCCTGTGGGTCGAGGTGGCGCCGGGCATGGCGGTGCACAGCCTGTCGGACACGGCGCTGAAAAAGACCAGCGTGCGCATGGGCGAG
>JAKAFC010000013.1 GCA_021818065.1 Pseudomonadota bacterium | reverse complement strand
CTGCTGTCGCCTGCCGAAGTCGCCGGTCTCATCGCCTCGCTCGACATCGGCACCTGGGTGCAGTTGCAAATCCAGGGCCGCAGCGCCCGCGCCCAGCTCACCTGGCGCAGCCCGCAAGGCCTGTTCTACATGTTCTCCAGCAAGGTGGGCGGCCGCGCCCACTCCATGACGCGCCGCGCGCTGGAGCGCATGGCAGCGCAGGGCCTGATCCTGCCGCTGGAGGCGCAGGGGCTGATGGACCGCGCCATGCAGGGCGTGGCCGAGCAGCTGCGCGAACGCCAGGCCAGCGACACGCCACAGCAGCCCTGAGACAACGCTGCGCACCGCGCGCAGCTGCACCCCAGCGTGGCGGTGCAGCCTCCGCAGCCGCACCGCGACGGCTGCGGCTTGCATCACGGCTTACCGCTTGAAACACCGTGCCAAAGCGCATGGCGATATATTTATACAAACATTCCGCAGCGCCGCTGCAACTGCACATCCCTTTCCAGGAGTCCCTGATGCAACGTCGTACCCTGTTGTCGTATTCCCTCGCCGCGACGCTGTCGCTGGGCGCGCTGGCCGCGGGCATCGTCCCGGCGGCGCAGGCCGCCGAGCCGGTGCTCAACATCGCCTACGCCGGGGTCATGGGGCCGATCATGGACAAGGCGCTCGGCCCGACCATCGCCAAACAGGCGCATGTGCAATATCAAGGCCAGGGGGCCGGTGCCTACGGTCTGGCGCGGCTGATCGCCTCCAAGCAGATCAACCCGGACGTATTCATCTCCATCACCCCCGGGCCCATCCGTGTGCTGCAAAAGGCCGGGCTGGTGAGCACTGCGGTGCCCATTGCCAGCACGGAAATGGTCATTGCCTACAGCCCGCAAAGCCCCTTCGCCAAAGACTTCGAGGCTGCCTCCAAGGGGGGTGCGCCCTGGTACACCGTGCTGGAGAAACCGGGCATGAAGTTCGGCCGCACCGACCCGGCGGTCGACCCGCAGGGGCGCAACATCGTGTTCACCATGCTGCTGGCCGAGCAGTTCTACAAGCAACCGGGGCTGATGCAAAAAATCCTTGGTCCCATCGAGAACCCACAGCAGATCTTCACCGAGCCGTCGCTGCTGGCGCGGCTGCAATCCGGGCAGATCGACGCCTCGTCGGGCTATCTGTGTGCGGCCATTTCGCACAATCTGCCCTACGTCACCCTGCCGCCGCAGATCAATCTCAGCGACCCGGCCATGGTGAAGACCCATTATGACAAGGTGCACTTCAGCATCAAGCTGCCCAACGGCAAGACCGACACCCTGTCCACCCAGCCGCTGGTGTTCTACGCCGCGGTGCTGAAGAATGCGCCCAATCCCAAGGCGGGCCAAGCCTTCCTCAAGCTCATGACCAGCGCCGAAGGGCAGACCATGTTCAAGGACATGGGCTATGGCGCGCCCATCGGCGCCGCGCTCAAATAAGGCGTGCCGGTCCGCATCACGGCCTGTTCCACGCACCAGCGCATATCGATGAGCTTCATGGAGTCCGCCGCCGCAGCCATGCCGGGTCAGCGCGGCGATCCGCAGGCGCGCCGCGCCTGGGGCGTCGCCGTCATCGGCTTGCTGGGCCTGATTTTTCTGGCCTTGCCGTTCGTCGGCCTGTTCATCAGCACACCATGGACGCATCTGCAGTTGCAGACCGGCGACGTCGACTCGATCAAGGTCTCGCTGCTCTACACCATCGAGGCGGTGATCATCGTCGTGGCCTTTGGCACGCCGGTGGCGTGGTGGCTGGCGCGGCACACGTTTCGCGGCAAACTCCTCGTCGAACTGCTCGTGCTGTTGCCGCTGCTCACCCCGCCGCTGGCGATGGGCCTGTTGCTGAGCATGAGCTACGGCCCGTACAGCTGGCTGGGCCAGCCGCTGGGCCGGCTCGGGCTGAGCCTGACCAATACCCCCGAGTCGTTTCTGCTGGCGCAGATCTACGGCAGCGCGCCGTTCTACATCGTCGCCGCGCGCTCGGCGTTCGAGGGCGTGCCGCGCGAGCTGGAGCTGATCTCGCTCACCCTGGGGCAGTCGCCCTGGCGCACCTTCTGGCGCGTCACCGTGCCACTGGCCGGGCTGGGGCTGGGTGCGGGGGTGGCGCTGGCCTGGGTGCGGGCGCTGGGCGAATTCGGCATCGTGCTCATCGTGGCGTATTACCCGCAGGGCATTCCGGTGAAGCTGTGGGTCAATCTGCAGGACACCGGCTTGCCCGCGGTGTATCCGCTGCTGTGGCTGTTCTTTGTCATCGGCCTGCCGCTGCCGCTGATCATGGGCGCACTGTCGCGCCGCAAACAGGACCGACGCTGACCATGGGGCAACGGGTACGGCTTTCGCTGCGCGAGCCCATCGCGCTCAACGTGGACTTCCAGGTGCAGGGCTTCACCGCGCTGCTGGGTGCCAGCGGCGAGGGCAAGTCCACGCTGATCAAGGCGCTGGCCGGGCTGGTTCCCTACGACGGCGAGCCGTTTGGCGGCCTGCCGCCGCAGCGTCGCCCCATCGGCTACCTGCCGCAGGGCTATGCGCTGTTTCCTCACCTGCGCGCCTGGGAAAACGTGGCCTACGCCTTTGGCGGTGCGCTCAAGGCGCACCGGCAGCAGGCCGTCTCCCTGCTCGATTCGGTCGGCCTGGCGGCACAAGCCGATCTGCGTCCGGCGCAGCTCTCCGGCGGGCAGCAGCAGCGCGTGGCGCTGGCCCGCGCCCTGGCGCGCTCGCCGCAGTTGCTGCTGCTCGACGAGCCGACCTCGGCGCTGGACGTCAACACCCGCGACGACATCATGGCCGAGCTGGTGTCGCGCATGCACCAGCTGGGCATTCCGGCGCTGGCGGCGACGCACGACGCCGGGCTGGCGGCGATGTCCGACTGGGTGGTGGTGCTCGCCGGACGGCGCATCGTGCAGCAGGGCCCACCGCGCGAGGTGTTCGCCCGCCCGGCAAGCGTGGCGGCCGCCGCGCTGCTGGGGGTGCGCAACCGCTTCACTGCCACGGTGCTGCGCCATGTCCCCGAACAGGGCTACACCGAGCTGCATTGGGAGGAGGCGGCCACGGCGCTGCGCGTGCCGCTGCAAAGCGCTACGGCGCCGGGCTGGGCCGTGGGATCGACGCTGGACTGGGCGGTGTCGCCCGATGACGTGCGCCTGCCGCCGCTGAAGACCGACCGCGCCGACGACGCCGAAAACCCCATTGCGGGAACGATCGAGCACATCATCGTGCAGGAGGCAAGCGCCACCGTGGCGCTGCGCTGCGGCGGCGCGCGGCTGTGGCTGCGCGCGCCGGTGCGGCTGATCGCGCATCACGACCTGCGCGTCGGTTCGACGGTGACGGTGCACGCGCGGGCGGCGCAGCTGCAGTGCTGGCCGCGCTGAACGTGCGCGGGGTCGGGCAGTCCCGTTGACAGACCTCTGCCGACCTCAGTCGTGCAGCAGCTTTTGCAGCACGTCCAGGTCGGGCTGAATGGCGCGAAGTGCCTTGCGCTCCATGCGGCGGTAGATCGACAGCACCTCGCGCCCTAGCGGCGTGAGCTGCGCGCCGCCGCCGCCCGCGCCGCCCTTGGAGGCTTCGACCAGCGGCTGCTTGTAGGCCTGGTTGACGCTGTGGATCAGCAGCCAGGCGCGGCGGTAGCTCATGTCGAGCTCACGCCCGGCGGCCGAGATGGAGCCGGTGCGCTCCAGCGCTTCGAGTAGCGCGGCCTTGCCCGGGCCCAGCGCCGTGCCCTGCTTGATCTGCAGCCGCACCCGGGGCTGGGGCGTTGCTGCCGAGGTCGGGGGAGTCTCTGCGGTGCGGTTGTCGTCCATGGTCATAGCGTAACGCCATCTGCTGCGGCAGCGTGTCGGCGCAGGCCATTTTGCCGCAGCGCCAGCGCTGACGGCCTCGACGCCCGGGCTCAGAAGGTGTGCATGAGTCCGGCGTGTCCAAGCGGCGTGCGCCAAGGGTTGCAATCAAGGCGCCAAGCACAGTCGTGCCCGTCGGCACGGCGCGTACCAACACCACCGATCGCAACGCCGAGTGGGGGCCTTGGAGCGCGATGAGAGGGCATGCGGATTTGTTCACACCTTCTCAATCGCGGGGCCGAGGCGCGATGGCTTGCAGACCGGCAGGCTCCGCCGTCAGCGTCTGCACCACGTCCAACCCGTAGCGATCGCCCATGCCTAGTTCCACCTGCAGCGGCAGGCCGTCGCTCTGTCGCAGCCAGATGCGTAGCGTGGCGCTGCTCTGGTCGCTCTGGGCGTCGAGCAGGGTACAGGCGACATCCTTGCCCTGCCAGGCGAGGGTGACGTGCTCGGGCACGATGTGCGCGGTCTGCACCTTGGCATTGATGAGCAGTGCGGCGGTGAACGGACGGTTGGGCAGAGGCCGCTGCAAGTAGCCCCAAGTCAGGGTCAAGGGGTCGATCAAGCCGGCAGGCAAGGGCTGGCTCGACGCCGCGTCGGTCCCGGACTGACCCGCCTCGCGGGTGATCAAGCGCTGGCGCTCGACCTGCACCAGCGTCTGCGGCCCGTCGCCCTTCTGGTTGCTGGCCTGCAGCAATTCCGGCGCGCCGTTCTGCACCCTTCCCTGCGCCGAGCGCGTCCATTGCAGGCGCCGCAGCAACAGCGCCAAGCCGCCACGCGGCGTCAGCGTGCTGTCGATGCGGTAGGGGCCGTGCCCGTCGGCGGGCCAGGACACCACATCCTGCGCCGTGGCCACGCCCTGGGTGCCCCCCAGGCTGCCGAGCAGCGCCAGCAACTGACCACCCCGCGCATCCGAGCCCTTGCCGTCGGCCTGCAGCCGCACCGCCCAGTCGGCGCGCAACGGCACGCTGGCCACCGCAGGCGGCGACGCCACCAGCTGGGCCAGCGCCAGCTCCGGGCCCAACGCGCCAGCCAAAGCCAACAGCCAACACCCGGCGACTGCGCGCAGCGCACGCGGCAGGACAGGATTTCGAGAGGACAAGAACGACAGAGTCATAGGAGAGCAACGCAAGGGGCACCGGGATGCCGACAGCGACACGCCTTTATTAAACGATTTTTTATGTTGATTTTATAAAAATGTTCCGTTTTATTTATTCAATGGCCCATTCTAGGATGAGTGCATCGCGTCAAACGCTTGCCATTCCGCCCTTCATCATGATCACCTGGAAGCCTCTGAACCGTCTGCCCTCGCCACTGGAACTGGTGCGCCAATTCACCCCCAACTGGTTCACGGTGAACATGGGCACGGGCATCACTTTTTTGCTGCTGGCGCAGTTTCCCGAGCCCATCGCCGGTCTGCACGCCCTTGCCTACGGCTTGTTCCTCGTCGATGCCGCCCTGTTTGCACTGTTTGCCGCCTTGTTTGCGGCGCGCTGGCTGTTTTTCACCGCCGACGCCCTGCCCCTGCTGCGCCACCCGGTGCAGTCGATGTTTCTCGGCGCCATCCCCATGGCACTGATTCCTCTGGTCAACGGCCTGGTGCTGTTTCACCCGCAGTCGGCAGCGGCGGCCCAGGTGGCGACGCAGTTGTGGTGGATCGACGTCGGCCTGTCGCTGCTCACCGGCTGGCTGGTGCCCTGGTACCAGTTCACCGCGCAGGACCACAGCCTGGAGCGCATGACCGGCGTGTGGCTGCTGCCCGTGGTACCGGCCGAGGTGGCGGCGTCGAGCGCCGGGTTTCTGGCGCAGCATCTGCCCGCGGCACAGGCCCAACCGCTGGTGGTGGCGGGTTACGCGCTGTGGGGCATGTCGGTGCCCATCGCCCTGGGCATTCTCACGGTGCTGTATCTGCGCCTGGCGCTGCACAAGCTGCCGCCCAAGGAGCTGGGTGTGTCCACCTGGCTGAGCCTGGGGCCGATCGGTACCGGTGCCTTCGCCCTGCTCACCCTGGGCGCTGCGGCGCCACAGGCCTTCCATGGCACGGTCATGGCACCGGTGGCCGCGCTGGCCGGGCCGCTGGGGGTGATCGGCGCGCTGGTGTTGTGGGGCCTCGGCCTGTGGTGGCTGGTGACGGCGGTGGCGCTCACTGCCATCCAGGTGCGCCGCGGCCTGCCGTTCAACCTCGGCTGGTGGGGCTTCACCTTCCCCCTGGGGGTCTATGCCACCACCAGTCTGACGCTGGGTTTGCGCACCGGCATGCCGTTTTTCACCGCCTTCGCCGCCATGCTGATCGTGGCCCTGGTCGGCGTCTGGGCGGTGGTGGCCGCGCGCAGCGCCCATGGCCTGTGGCACGGTCATCTGGTGCAGGCGCCGTGCCTGCAAGGCAAAGCCCAGGCACCTGCAGGCACGCAAACCGCCTGAGATTGCGCTAATCGAGCAGGTCGAATGCCATCTGCTCGACCTGCAGGAAGTCGTTGGTGAACGCGGCCACGGCGCCATAGAACTGGGCGTTGCGGTCGCCGGCGATGGCCTCGCACATGGCCGCGCCCCAGGGCTGGATGTGGCGCTGGAACAGATCGCGCTGGCGGCTCAGGGTGCAGACCGCGGGGTCGTCTCCGGCGATGAGAAAGCGCATGGTTTCGGCCAGCACGGCGAAGTGGTCTTCGCTCTCGCCTAGGTCGATTCGCCGCTCCAGGCCGATGTGCTGCAGATCGTGCCGCAAGCGCGCCAGCGGCTTTTCGTGCAGCGCCCCGGCCAGGTAGAAGGAGCCGTAGACGTACACCGCCGGACGGCCGGTGCCGCCGAACAGGGCTTCGAATTCGTCACGCACCTGCCCGGCATCGTGCCGCGCGGCGGCGTCGAGCAACTGCGCCCACGACTGTTGCAAAGCACTGCCGTCACCCGCCGCGTCACCGCGCTGAGCGGCGAGCTGCTGCAAGGCTTGGGCCGTGGGCGGGGCGATGAACAGGGCGCTGAGCAGGCCCCAGATGTCGGCGCGGGCGGCGTCTTCGTCGCTGCCCGGGGCGGCCAGGGCGGTGTCGCCGGGCGAGGGTTGGGTCGAGAGCATGGCGGTCAGGAGGACTGTTGGGCCGGGGTGTGCATGTCGATCACCCGGCAATCGCCGCACATTTTCAGGCGCTCGGCGGCGGCACCGGCGAAGGCCGGATGGCCTGCGAGCTTGGCCACCATTTGTGCGATTGCCTGTTCGGTGCCGAAGGCCTTGCCGCAACGCACGCAGTGCCAGGGCCGCGCCTCGTTCAAGATCTGCGGCATCTTGCGCTGCGGCCCCCAGAGCAGGCGAGGCTCCAGGCGGATGGCGTCTTCCGGGCAGGTCTGCACGCACAGCCCGCACTGGACGCAATTGGCTTCGATGAAGCGCAATTGCGGCGCCTGCGGGTTGTCGAGCAGCGCGCCCTGCGGGCAGGCGCCGACACAGCTCAGGCACAGGGTGCAGCGGCTGGCATCGACACGAATGGCCCCCAGCGGCGCGCCCGCGCCGTGCGGCAGGGCGATGGCCTGCGCTCCGCTGGCCACGGCCTGCGCCGGAGCCTGGCGCAGCAGGTGATCGAGCGCCAGGTCGAGCGTGGCGCGCTTTTGCGGCAGGGCGGCGAAACGCGCCGGCTCGCCTGGCAGCGCGCCTTGCGGGCGGGGTTGGGCCAGCAGGGCGTCGAGTTCGCGCGGGTCGGCGGTCTGCAGCAGCCGCAGGCGGGCACCGGTGTAGCCCATGCCGTGCAGCACCGTCTGGGTGAGCTGCAACTGGCTTTGCAGGGCATGCAGGTAGGCCGGGGCTTCGGAGCCGTCGGACAGCACCAGCACCTCGCTGGCGCCCCAGGCCACGGCGGACAGCCACAGCTCCATGCCGACCGAGGCGATGTGCCACAGCGGCACGGGAATGAGATGGGCGGGTACGCCGCGCACCCGCCGATCGGAGGCCGCCAGCCGTCCGAGGGCGCCGATCAGCGCCGTGCCCACCTCCTGGCTGTGCAGCAGCAGCGCGGGTCGCGCCAGCCCGGCGTGTTGCGCGGTCTGCAGCAGGGTGCGCAGGCGCGCGCCAAGCTCTGGGGCCCGTGGGTAGGCGTAGGTCAGCGCGCCCGACGGGCAGACGGTGGTGCAGGCGCCGCAGCCCACGCACAGGTGGGGGTCGATGGCGATCTGCTCCAGATGGGGACGCGCCTGCTCTGCGGTGGGCAGGATGGAATCGACCGCGGCGATGGGCGGGGTTTGGTCGGGGCGCAGCCGGGCGCGGCTGTGCACCGCCTGCGCCGAGCAGATGTCGATGCAGGCATGGCAGCCGAGCAGGGCATTGCGCGAATGCGCGCAGCGCTTGGGGTCGTATTGGAAGAAGCGCGGCTTCTCGAAGCTGCCCTTGCGCTCGCCCAGTTCGGCCACGGCCTGCAGCAACGCCAACGGGTCGGCGCCGGGGGCGTAGTAGCCCTGCGGCAACTGGTGCAGGTGCAGACTGGGGCGAGGCTGCAGATCGAGCACCAGATCGACGCGCAAGGTCTCCAGCCGCGGGGCGCGGCTGAAGTCGATGGCGCCGATGGCGCCGCAGGCCTGCACGCAGTCGCGGTGCCCGGTGCACCGCCGCAGATCGATCTGGTAGTCGGCGCCGATGGCGCCCTCGGGGCAAACCGCGAGACAGGCGTTGCAACGGGTGCAGACGTCCAGGGCGATGGGGTTGGCGCTCTCGCAATCGACCTCGAAAGCGCCGAGCCAACCACGCACCGCCGTCACCCGCCCGGCGTGCACCGGCTGCTCGTGCTGCAGCGGCAGCGGCGTGGCGGTGCGGCCACCGGGGGCGCCGACATCGAGCAAGGTGAGCTGGAGATGGTCGGCCAGCAGGCGTCGGGCCATGTCCAGCGCGGCCGTGTCGCCGATGACCAGGCAATGCCCGGCGCTGTGGTAGCTGGCGGTGGGCACCGGCTCGGGGTCGGGCAAGGCGGCGGCCGCCAACAGCGCGGCGATCTTGGGCCCGGCCTGGCGGCCTTCGCGGCTCCAGCCCGCAGTCTCGCGAATGTTGACAAAGCGGATGGGCCGCACGTCGGGCGCGGGCACGCCTTCGGTCTGCGCCGCCACGGCGGCAAACAGCGTCGCCTCCTGCGTGCAGGCCACCAGCAGCGGGGCGTCGCTCTGCGCCGCCTGCTGAAAGCGCCCGATCTCGCGGCGGCAGAGCTGGGTGTGAGGGGTGATGCTCTGGCCCAGGGCCTCGGCGAGTTGCGCGGTGTCGAGCGAAAGGGTGCGATTGCAGTCGCAGACCAGGGTGTTCATGCGGAGGGAGGACTCGGAGGACATGGCGGTTCGGCGCAGGGAACGGGGGCCGCCTGGGGGGCGGGCGCCGGAGGGGGTTCGTTGCAGGGCGCCACAGCGGGCGCTGCGTCTTGGGCTGGCGGCGCCGCAGGCGTGGGCTGGGGTTGGGCGGCGGTTGGCTCGCTGGGGGGCATCAAGCCCAGATCTGGCGCGCTCTTGAGCCGCGCCAGAAAACCCGGTGGGACCGGACTGGGGGTGTTGTAGTCGTCGATATACGTATCGAGGCCGTCCATGACGTTGAACTGCGGATCGGCGAACAGCTTGCGCAGCGCGGCACGGCGCACGCTTTCCTCGACGCCCCTGGCGACGAAGCGGGTCAGGTCGGCGGTGTGATCGAGCGGTTCCAGATCGGCCAGGGTGGGCGGCGGCGCCGCCGGTGCAGTCGTGGCGACGGGCGGCGCGACCGAACTGGCGGCAGTCAGCGGGGCATGAGACTGCGGCTGAACCAGCGTGCGGGACGCGGCAGCGTCTGCTTCGGCGACGACGGGCGTCACCGAGGCCGGGGCTTGGGTCGGGGCGGGCTCGGCTTTGGCCTGCAGCTTGCGCTGCGACCATCGCGACAGAAAACCGGCCGGGCCGGAGGGCGGCGGCGTGCTCATCGCGGGCTCACAGACAGCAGGCCGGGGGCTCGTCGCGATCGTCCACCGCCGAGGCGGCCGCAGGCGGCGCCGACGCCGTGGTTGCGGCACGCTGCTCCGGCGCCAGGAAGCTCTGCGGGCGCCGACGCTTGCGCGGCTCGGGGCGGTAGTGCTGCTGCGTGAACGCCGCCAACCAGTTGGCCACGGCTGCGGGCAGCGGCGCGATCTCGATGGTCTCCCCGGCGTCCATCCAGCGCGCCGCCTCGTTGTACGACAGGGTCACGGCCTGGATGGCGGGCAGCCCCGCCGGGTCGAGGCGCGGATCGTCGCAGTCGGCCAGGGCTGGGGCGGTCCACCAGACGAACCAGCTCGGCTGCGGCGCCGTGAGGTTGAGGTGGTAGCCCTCGGCTTCATCGCGATACAGCTGCACGGCGCAGCCCGGGTACAGCCATTGCGCGCGCGTGGTGCCCCATGCAACGCAACGCGGCGGCGAGGCCGCATCCGGCGGCGCGGGCAGCACATCGTGCAGCGACCAGCGCCAGCGCTGCCAGGGGCTTTGCAGCGCGTCGCGCTGCATCAGCACGGCGATGGGCCAGATCCGTCCCGCATCCGTCTGCGCCGTCATGCCACCTCCCGCGCCAGGGGCTCGGCGATGAAACGATGCGGCGCGGTGTACTGCAGGAAATGCCGGTTGGTGCAGCGCGCGAACAGGGCAATGCCCAGGCGCTCGGCGATGTCGTAGCCCATTTGCGTCACCCCGGAACGCGACACCAGGATGGCGATGCCCATCAGGGCGCACTTGATGACCATTTCCGACGTCAGCCGCCCGGTGGTGTAGAACACCTTGCCGGCGCCGTCCACGCCGTGCAGCCACATCCAGCCGGAAATTGCGTCCACGGCGTTGTGCCGTCCGACGTCTTCGGTGAACATCAACAGCCGCCCGCCTTCGAACAAGGCGCAGCCGTGCACCGACCCGGCGCTCTTGTAGAGCGAATCGTGCAGCCGCATGGCGTCGAGCAGGGCGTACAGCTCGCTTTGACGCAAGCAGGTGTCGGGATCGAGCGCGGCGCGGTCCACCTCGTCCATCAGGCTGGCATAGACCGTGCCCTGACCACAACCGGTGGTGACGACCCGCCGCCCCGCGCTGCGCTGGCTGAGATCGGCGATGCCGTGGCGGCTGGTGATGGAACAGGCCTCGACGTCCCAGTCCACCTGCACCGAGGCGATGTCGGTGATGGATCGCACCAGGCGCTGGTTGCGCAGGTAGCCCAGGGCCAGCAGTTCGGGCGCGGCACCCACGGTCATGAGGGTGACGAGCTCCTGCTTGTCGAGGTACAGGGTGAGCGGACGCTCGGCCGGGATCTGCACCTGCAGCGTCTCGCCAAATTCGTTGCGTACCGCCACGCCGCGCGTGAGCGCTTCACGGGCATCGCTGAGCTGGGGCAGCAGGTGGTGCGGCGTGGCTGACGCCGGTGCAGGCATCAGGGAAGGAGCGATCGAGGCCATGAGCGGACAGGACGGGACGGTTGCAGACAAGCTGATGACAAGGCAACCGCCGCAGCGCGCCGCCTGGACCTGCGGCTTACTTCTGTGCGGCAGCTCCAGGGGCGGCCGCCTCGGGCGCTGCGGCGACATAGGGCCCGGGGTTGACGCAGGGCGGTGTGGCCTCCGGCGGCTGGGTGGCCTTGCCTTGGGCTTTGGCCTGAGCGTAATAGAACGCCGCCACCTTGTCCTGGGCCTGACAAAGCTGGTAGGCCGCCACCTTGTCGGCCCACTTGCCCTTGGCCGCGGCTTCCTCGGCCTTGGCCTTGGCCTCCGGGGTGGGCAGCGGCAGCTTGGCCCACGCGGTGCCGCTCAGGCCCAGCGCCAGCACCATGATCCATCCACGCATGCGTTGCATCATCCTCTCCTCAAGCCTTGGGTTTGACCACGGGCAGCGGCGCCTGCGCCTTGGGCCCGCTGCGTTGCGCCGGAATCTTGCCCGACTGAATGTCGTCCAGCCAAAGAGCATGGTGCTGCCTGGCCCAGCTTTCGTCCACATAGCCGGTGCGCATGCCGTCGAGCGCGCCCTCGGTGCCGATGGAGCCGATGTAGATGTGCCCGAACGCCATAGCCATCAGCAGGATGGTGGACACCGCGTGCACGATTTCCGCCACCTGCATGGTGCCGCGGGCATAGGCCAGGTTGGGCACCAGCTTGTCGAGCACCAGCCCGGACCCCACGGCCACCAGACCGAAGACCAGCACACCGACCCAGAACCAGATCTTTTCACCGGCGTTGAAGCGCGCCGAAGGCACCTCCCCGCCGCCGAACAGCCCGCCGCCCTTGGCCAGCCACGCCAGATCGCTCTTGCTTGGCAGGTTGTCGCGAACGAAGGTGAGCAGCACGATCACCAGCGAAATGGCGAACAGCGGGCCGATGAAGTTGTGCAGGGTCTTGAGCCCGTAGGTCAGCCAGCCGAACAGCGCCGAACCCAGCACAGGCAGCAGAAAGAACTTGCCGAACATCATGACGATACCCGACACCGCCAGGACGACGAACGAGATCGCCAACGCCCAGTGCATGAAGCGCTCAAAGGGCGTGAAGCGCTCGATCTTCCTGCCCGTGGGCTTGTGCTGCAGCTTGATCTTGCCGCGCAGCAGGTAGAACGCGGCAATGCCCAGCGCGGCCAGGATGAGCAGCCAGCCGCCCACCGGAATGAGCAACAAGTTGCGCGTCTGCCGCCAGGCTTCACCCGCCGAGGTGAACGCGGAACCGGGATACGCCGTCTGCGGCTGGATCAGCACCCCGGCCTCGGGGTTGGGCAGACTGCTGAAACCCGCCTGCTCCTTGAGCTGACGCCACATCGGAGCGTTGTTGCCCGGCTGCACCTTGGCGCGCTCGCCGTTGCTCTGCTGCAGATAGCCGGGCAACGTGGACGCGCCGGGCGGCGCTGCGGGTTGTTGGGCTGCGGCCGGAGCTGCAGCGGGCGTGGGCGCCGCCGTGGACGCGGGGGCGGCCGTCTGCGCCACCGCACCAGCGGCTAGGCCCAAGGCCAACGCCATGGCAGCGGCAAAACGAACAAAAGATCTGGACATGGCCGCTCCTAGCGCATGCGCACGTATTCGTTCTGGTTCTGCGCGCGACGGTTGATTTCGCGCTGCCAACTGGCCTTGTCCCCCACCGTCCAATCCTTCTCGGTGAACGCGGGCTTGGCCCCCATCCAGGGATCTTGCGAGGCTGGGGCGCCGGTCTGCGTGAGGGTCTGCGGCTTCTGGCTGCAGCCCGCCAGCAGCACCAGCAGCGTGGCTGCGGCCGCGCCAGCCAGCACATGCGACACCCGGCGGGTGGCCTGGCGCCGCAAGGGGCGCGTCGGTTCGTGCGAGAGCGGGATCATGATTGGGCTCCTTGCGCCCCGGCGGCGGGCGCGGGCTGGGTGGAGGGGGGGTCGCCCTTGCCGTAGGCGGTGCCCCAACCCCACAGTTCGGCGCCGCCGCCGCGATGCAGCACGCGGTCGCGCAGAATGTCGGCGATGACGTCGCCGTCACCAGCCAGCAGCGCCTTGGTCGAGCACATCTCGGCGCAGATCGGCAGCTTGCCTTCGGCCAGGCGGTCGCGGCCGTACTCCTTGAACTGCGCCTCCGAGCCATTGGGCAGCGGGCCGCCGGCACAGAAGGTGCACTTGTCCATCTTGCCGCGCAGCCCGAACTCGCCGTTGGCCGGGAACTGCGGCGCGCCAAACGGACAGGCATACGAGCAATAGCCGCAGCCGATGCACACGTCCTTGTCGTGCAGCACCACGCCTTCGGGTGTGCGGTAGAAGCAGCTCACCGGGCACACCGCCATGCACGGCGCGTCCGAGCAGTGCATGCAGGCCACCGAGATGGACTTCTCGCCCGGCACGCCTTCGTTCATGGTGACCACGCGGCGGCGGTTCACACCCCAGGGAATCTCGTTCTCGTTCTTGCAGGCCGTGACGCAGCCGCCGCAGTTGATGCAGCGCTCGGAATCACAAATGAATTTCATGCGGGCCATGGTGGTTGTCTCCGTTTGGCGTTGGGCGCTCAGGCGCGTTCGATCTGGCACACGGTGGTCTTGGTCTCCTGCATCATGGTCACGGCGTCGTAGCCGTAGGTGGTGGCGGTGTTGACCGCCTCACCCAGCACGATGGGCGCCGCGCCCTCGGGGTAGTACTGACGCAAATCCTTGCCCTGCCAGTGCCCGGCGAAGTGGAAGGGGATGAACACCGTGGTGCGGTCCACGGCCTCGGTGACCCGCGCCCGCACCTTGATGCGCGCGCCGGTGGGCGTGCTCACCCAGACGTCGTCGCCCTCGCGGATGTTGCGGTCGTTGGCCACCGCCGGGTTGACCTGGACGAAGGCGAACTGCTGCAACTCGGCCAGCCAGGGGTTGGAGCGCGTTTCGTCGCCGCCGCCCTCGTACTCGACCAACCGGCCCGAGGTGAGGACGAGCGGGAATTTCTTGACCACGTCGATGTTTTGCTCCTGCACGGTCTTGAACAGGGTGGGCAGGCGCCAGAAGGTCTTTTTGTCGTCGTAGGTCGGGTACTTGACCACCATGTCGGGACGCGGCGAAAACAGCGGCTCGCGGTGCTGCGGAATGGGGTCGGGGAAGTTCCACACCACGGCACGGGCGCGGGCGTTGCCGAAGGGGTGGCAGCTGTGGTTTTTCATGACCACGCGGATGATGCCGCCGGACTGGTCGGTCTTCCAGTTCTTGCCATCGGCCGCTTTTTTCTCGGCGTCGGTGAGCTCGTTCCACCAACCCAGCTTTTTCAGCAAGGTGGAGTCGAACTCGGGGTAGCCGGTCTGGATATCGGCGCCCTTGGAACACGAGCCGTCGGCCGCCAGCAGCGACTGGCCGTCGCGCTCGACGCCAAAGTTGGCGCGGAAGTTGCCGCCGCCCTCCATGACGTTGAGCGAGGTGTCGTAGAGCACGCCGGTGCCCGGGTGGCGCATCTCCGGCGTGCCGTAGCACGGCCAGGGCAAACCGAAGTATTCGCCATCGAGCTTGTAGCCGGTCTCCTTGTCGATGCCCCCACGCGCGCGCAGGGTCTTGACGTCGAACACATGCATGTTGCGCATGTGGATCTTGAGGCGCTCGGGGCTTTGCCCGGTGTAGCCGATGGTCCAGACGCCACGGTTGATTTCACGCAGGATGGATTCGGTCTCGGGCTCCATCATGCCGCCCTTGCCGGGCACCATCTTGTAGTTCTTCACCAGCTCCTTGCCGAAGCCGAGCTTGTCGGCAAGCTGGGTCATGATCATGTGATCGGTGCGCGACTCGAACATCGGCTCGATGACCTTTTCGCGCCACTGCAGCGAGCGGTTGGACGCCGTGACCGAGCCCGAGGTCTCGAACTGGGTGGTGGCCGGCAGCAGATACACCGCGCGCTTGGGGTTGAGCGGCGCATCGTCGGCCGGCATGGCGGCCATGGCGGCGGTGGCCGACGGATAGGGGTCGATGACCACGAGCAGATCGAGCTTGTTCATGGCCTTTTTCATGTCCAGGCCGCGGGTCTGCGAGTTCGGCGCGTGCCCCCAGAAGATCTGCGCACGCAGATTGGGCCCCTGATCCACCATGTCGTTGGGCGTGAGCACGCCGTCGATCCAGCGCGATACCGTCATGCCCGGCTTGGTCATCATGCCCGGGGCGAAGCGGCCCTTGATCCACTCGTAATCGACACCCCAGACGCCGGCGAAATGCTTCCACGCGCCCTCGATCACACCGTAGTAGCCTGGCAGCGAGTCGGGATTGGGGCCGACGTCGGTGGCGCCCTGCACGTTGTCGTGGCCGCGATAAATGTTGGTGCCCCCGCCCGACTTGCCAACGTTGCCCAGCGCCAGCTGCAGGATGCACGAGGCGCGCACGATGGCGTGGCCGATGGTGTGCTGCGTCTGCCCCATGCACCAGACCAAGGTGCCGGGCTTGTTCTCATGCAGCATCTTGGCGATGGCATAGGTCATGTCGCCATCCACGCCCGACACCTCTTTCACGGCATCGGGATTCCACTTCGCCAGCACGTCCTCTTTCACCTTGTCCATGCCCCAGACCCGGGCATCGAGGTACTGCTGATCTTCCCAGCCGTTCTTGAAGATGTGATAAAGGATGCCGAACACCACGGGCACGTCGGTGCCCGAGCGCAGCCGCACATGCATGTCGGCCTTGGCCGCCGTGCGGGTGAAGCGCGGGTCGATCACGATGACCTTGCAACCGTTCTCCTTGGCGTGCAGCAAGTGCAGCATCGACACCGGGTGCGCCTCGGCGGCGTTAGAGCCGATGAAGATCGCCACCTTGGCATGCGACAGGTCGTTGTACGAGTTGGTCATCGCCCCGTAACCCCAGGTGTTGGCCACGCCGGCCACGGTGGTGGAGTGACAGATGCGGGCCTGATGGTCGCAGTTGTTGGTGCCCCAATACGACACCCACTTGCGCAGCAGATAAGCCTGCTCGTTGTTGTGCTTGCTCGACCCGACGACGAACAGCGCGTCCGGACCGCTTTCCTTGCGGATTTCCAGCAGGCGATCGCTGATTTCCTGCAGCGCCTGGTCCCAGGAGATGCGCTGGTACTTGCCGTCGACCAGCTTCATGGGATAGCGCAGCCGGTGGTCGCCGCGACCGTGGTCGCGCAGGGCCGCGCCCTTGGCGCAGTGCGACCCCAGGTTGAGCGGCGATTCGAACACCGGGTTCTGCCGTACCCACACGCCGTTCTCGACCATGGCGTCGGAGGCGCAGCCCACCGAGCAATGGGTGCAGACGGTACGCCGCGTCACCACGTTGGGGCTGCCCGCGGAACCCGGCGCCGGGGTATCGGCGGCATCGGCGCGCTGCATCAGGTGCAGCTGCGAGCCCACCAGACCTGCCCCCAAGCCCAGGCCCACACCGACACCCGAGCGTCGGAGAAAGGCGCGACGGTCCATGGTGGGCAGGGCGCGGCCAAGCCCGCGCTTGAGGTGATCGACCCACAGGGCCGACGTGTCCACAGGCTGCGCCTGTGCGTTTCCGGGTTGAGCGTCTTTGGACGCGGAAGTCCGAGTCAGCAGCATGTCTTTACTCCAAGGAATCCGATGAGGGCGTGGCGAAACCGCGCACAGGCGGAACAGCCTGCGGCAGTGCACGAAGGATGGTGGACACGCACGCGGCCATCACAGCCGGGTGGTGCTGTAGTAGGCGCGGATGTGCTCGGTCAGCCGGTAACCCGTTGGTGCGGCGGCGGCTGGCGTGGGGGCGGATTGCGTGGCGAGGGTTTGCGCCGCGGCGTCGGTGTGCACGACGGCAGCACCCAGCGCCGCTGCGGCAATGCCGCCCATGCCTTGCAACAAGGAGCGACGTTGGCGATTCGCAGCAACCGGCTCCCCATGCGGGGTGGATGTCTTGGCAGTCATGCTTGTCTCCGAAAAGGGTGAGCCGTGATCGGCATTCTTGCGTTGCAATGTAGTCCAACAAACAGGGGGGTTCAAGCGCATGGCTTTTGCATCGATGCCCCTTGGCGCCAGTTTGGTACAAGCTTGCGTCGGCCTCTATGGGAGCCTAAGATAAAAACCTTGCTAGGCAAAGGGGCTTCGATGGACCCGATGGACTTGCTGAACCTTGCTCGCGGCCCCTTGTTGGCTGCCAGCGTGCTGATCTTCGTGCTGGGCATGGCTTGGCGCACCGTCGGTTTGATCCGCCGCCCCAAGGCACACGCCATCTCGGCGCCGCGCCAAGCATCCACCCAGGCGGGCGTCTGGGGTGCCGTGCTGCGGCACATGCTGCCCCGCGCGGGCACCCGCCCCAGCCCGACCCTGGCCACGTTGAACCCCTACTTCTATCACCTCGGACTGGCGGTCGTGGTCTTCGGCTACGCGCCGCACATCGCCTTCCTGCAACGCCATCTGGGTGTCGGCTGGCCGGCGTTGCCCGATGCCGTGATGTACCTGGCGGCCGCCGTCACCATCGTCTCCTTGCTGGTGGCGCTGGCCATGCGGCTGATGGACCCCACCCTGCGGCGCATCTCCGGCGCAGATGACTACATCTCCTGGGGCCTGCTGTTCCTGGTGCTGTTCACCGGGATGGCACTGATCGACAAGCCCTCGAGCGCTTACGCCGCGCAGGGCTATGTCAGCGACCCCACGCGCCTGGCCCTGCACCTGATGGCGCTGGAACTGTTGCTGGTGTGGTTTCCGTTCGGCAAGCTGTTTCACGCGGTGAGCTGGTTCGCCGGGCGGGCCCAGTTTGGCGCCTTCATGGCGCGTCGCGGAGTGCGGGCATGATGGATCAAGCGATGTACCAGCAGTTCGGCGATGCCGTGGCGCACCTGGCGGCGCAGGCGCCCAAGGTCGATCTCCCCGACGTCGAGCGGGTGCAGCGCGCCAAGGCGGTGATGCTGCGCAAGATCGATCGCAACCTCGCGGTCGATCTCGACGCCTGCGTGCGCTGCGGCTACTGCGCCGACGCTTGCCAGTTCAGCGTACAGAACGATGACCCCGACCTCATCCCCACACGCAAGCTCGATCTGCTGCGCCGCATGTGGCGCCGCGAGGTCTCGCCCATGGCCTGGCTGTGGCGACCGTTCACGCCGGATGTCGATGCCGACGACCTGCGGCAATGGCAGGCGCTGTGCTTCGACAGCTGCACCGAATGCGGCCGCTGCAGCATGGTCTGCCCCATGGGCATCAACATCGCCCGCGGCGTCAACGTGATGCGCGAAGCCCTGGCGGCGGCCGGGCTAGCGCCCGACGAATTGCGCGCCGTGCAGAGCGAGCAAGACGCCCGCGGCACGGTGTTCGGCGCCGATGCCAGCCACTTGGCGCAAACCGTCGAGCGGGTGCGGCAGCGTGGCGTCACCGTGCATCTGGACAAACCGCGGGCGAAGGTGCTGATGCTCACCACGGTGCTCGACATCCTGTTGTTCCAGGATGCGCTCGAGGCGACGGCGCGCGTGCTCAATGCCGCCGGGCTTGACTGGACGCTGCGCAGCAACGGCTACGAGGCCGCCAACTTCGGTCTGCTGTCCGGCGTCGAGGAGACGCAGAAAAAGGCATCCGAGGCGGTCATCCGCCAGGCCCTCGAGATTGGGGCGGAGATGGTCATCGTGCCCGAATGCGGCCACGCCTACCCTGCACTGCGCTGGGAGGGAGCCGAGGTGCATGGTGCGCCCCTGCCCTTTCGCGTGCTGGCCATTTCCGAGCTGCTCGGCGAGCTGGTGGCCCAGGGCAAGCTCGAGCTGCGCGGCGGGGTCGAGCAAAGCGTAATGTTTCACGACGCCTGCAAGCTCGGGCGCCACGGCGGCGTGTTTGAGCAACCGCGACTGGCGTTGCGCGCCACGGGCGCCGACGTGCGCGAACCGCGCGACACCGAGGAGATGAACTGGTGTTGCGGCGGAGGCGCGGGCGGCTTCCTCATCAATCGCGCCGCGCCTTTGCGGGCGCAGGCATTTGCCATCAAACGCGCGCAGGTTGACGCCAGCGGGGCGCAAGCCGTCGTCACCTCGTGTGGCAGTTGCCGATTGAATCTGCTGGCGGGTGCCGAGCAGACCCAGTGGGACAAGCCCGTGCTCAGCCTTGTCGAGTTCGTGGCGCAGAACCTGGTCGAGCCTTCACCGCAACAGGCATAGGCCGTGTGAACAGGCCCTAGCGGGATGGAGCCGCCAGCAAAAAGCCCGCTTGCGCGGGCTTTTTGCTGTCTGCGAGTCTGCCCCTTGCGGGGCATGTTCCGTGGTTGCTGCCGGACTCAGTCTGCCGCGTAGATGTCGCGATCTTTGGTCTCGGGCAGGAACAGCAAGCCGATGATGAAGGTGCCCGCGGCGATGATCACCGGGTACCAGAGGCCGTAGTAGATGTTGCCGTTCTGGGCCACCAAGGCGAAGGCGATGGTGGGCAGCAGGCCGCCGAACCAACCGTTGCCGATGTGGTACGGCAGGCTCATCGAGGTGTAGCGGATGCGGGTGGGGAACAGCTCCACCAGGGCGGCGGCGATGGGGCCGTACACCATGGTGACGAAGATCACCAGCAGCGCCAGAATCGCCACGACCATGAGGGTGTTCATCTGCGCCGGGTCAGCCTTGGCGGGGTAGCCCGCGGCCTTGAGCGCCGCGCCGATCTCCTTCTTCAGCGCCGCCTCCTTGGCCTTGAACGCATCGGGCGGCAGATCTTTGGCGCCGACCACGGTGATGGTCTTGTCGCCGATCTGGATCACGGCCGGGCCGGTACCGTTCTTGGTCTCATAGTTGGCCGAATTGGCCGCAAGCATCTGCTTGGCGATGTCGCACGACGAGGTGAACTTGGCCGTGCCGGTCGGGTTGAACTGGAAGGTGCACTGCGACGGATCGGCAGTGAGCGTCACCGGCGAGTTCTGCACCGCCTGATACAGCGCCGGGTTGGCGTAATGCGTCAGCGCCTTGAACAGCGGGAAATAGGTCAGCGCCGCGATCAGGCAGCCCGCCAGGATGATGGGCTTGCGGCCGATTTTGTCGGACAGCGCACCGAACACGATGAAGAACGGCGTGCCGATGAGCAGCGCCGCGGCGATCAACAGGTTGGCGGTGACGGCATCGACCTTGAGCGTTTGCGTCAGGAAGAACAGGGCGTAGAACTGGCCCGTGTACCACACCACCGCCTGACCGGCGACCAGGCCGAGCAGCGCCAGGATGACGTACTTCAGGTTGCCCCAGCGGGCGAAGGCCTCGGTCAGCGGCGCCTTGGACGCCTTGCCTTCAGCCTTCATCTTGACGAAAGCGGGCGACTCGTTGAGCTTGAGGCGGATCCACACCGAGATGCCCAGCAGCAGAATGGACACGAGGAAGGGCACGCGCCAGGCCCAGGCGTTGAACGCTTCCTCTCCCGCCAGGGTGCGGGTGCCGAGAATCACCAGCAGCGACAAAAACAGCCCCAGCGTGGCGGTGGTCTGGATCCACGACGTGTAGGCGCCGCGCTTGCCCTGCGGCGCATGCTCGGCCACATAGGTTGCGGCACCGCCATACTCCCCGCCCAGCGCCAGGCCCTGCAGCAAACGCAGGACGATGAGGATGATGGGGGCCGCGGCGCCGATGGCGGCATAGTTGGGCAGCACGCCGACGATGAACGTGGACATGCCCATGATGAGGATGGTGACGAGGAAGGTGTACTTGCGTCCGATCATGTCACCGAGCCGGCCGAAGACGATGGCGCCGAACGGCCGCACGATGAAACCGGCAGCAAACGCCAGCAGCGCGAAGATGAAGGCCGATCCGGCATCCAGCCCGGCGAAGAACTGCTTGGCGATGATGGCCGCCAGCGATCCGTACAGATAGAAGTCGTACCACTCGAATACCGTGCCGAGCGAGGAGGCGAAGATCACCTTCTTCTCGCCCGCCGACATGGGGCGCGCTGCCGCACCCATTGTGATGGAAGCCATGCTCAAGTCTCCTGTGTGTGGACATGGGCGTGGCGCTGCTCCCCGAGGCCCGCAACGCAACGCATCAACCTCGCGGCGGCGAAGTGTTACCGCACGTCACGAGGATGACGGATTGTTTTCAGGGGAACTGACCGCGCGCTGACAGCAGCGCCGATCAAAATCTAGGGAAATCACTGAGCTGCATTGCAGCAATTCCGACTGCGCGGATGCCTTTGGCCGATTCGCCAACCCAAAACGCCTCGGAACCGTCGATTGTTGCCCTGCACAAAAGCCAGCCTTGCGTGAGGTGCAGGCACAAAAAAACCGGCCCGCAGGCCGGTTTTCAGGAGCGTCTCGCCTTAGCCGGGAAGGCCCACGGTGGGGTTGCCCAGGTTGGTCCACTCGTTCATGGAACCGGCGTAGAGCTTGGAGTTCTTGTTGCCCAGAATCTCATGCACCACGAACCAGGCACCCGAGGCCAGGTGGCCGGTGTTGCAGTAGGTGGTGGTGGGGGCGTTGTCGCTGATGCCGAAGTCGTGGAAGATCTTCTTGTAGTCGGCCGCGCTCATGAACATGGCCGCGCCGTGATCGTCCTTGACGATGGCGTCGATCGGGAAGGTCTTGGCGCCAGGCAGGTGGCCCGCGGTCTTGTTGATCGGCTTCTTGGCGATGCCCAGGTATTGCGCCGTCGGACGGGCGTCGATGTACTGCTCGGTACCCGACTTCAGGCCTTCCTTGACGTCGTTCAGACCGGCCAGCAGCGCCTTGTCTTCCGTCCCGGCCTTCCAGTTGCCCGCCGTCTTGGGCGCGGGCGCGGTGCTCACCGGATAGCCAGCGTTGATCCAGGCGTTGGTGCCCCCGTTGAGAATGGCGATCTGGTCGGCCGGCACGCCGAAGTAGCGCATCTGGAAGTACAGACGGGTGCCACGGTCCATGGCGAACACGGCGTTGCCCGTGGGCACGATGACGTAGGGCTTGCCGCTGTTGACGCCGGCGGCGTCCATCACCTTGGTGAAGTATTCGGCGGTGGGCATCATGGCCTTGAGCTTGACGCCATCGACGGTACGCTCTTCACGAATGTCGTTGAAGTTCACCAGGTCGGCACCGGCGATGTGGCCGCCGCTCTTTTTCACGAAGTGGTCTTTGCCCATGACCGGCTCTTCGTCATAAGCCTTCATGCTGCCGCCGCCACGGATGTCGATGACGGTGACTTCGTTCAGGTGGGCCTTGAGCCACTGCGGCGTGACCAGGGGGCCGGGCACGTTGGCGGCGAAGGCGGCATGGGCAGCACCCAATCCAATGGCTGCAGCGATCAGGGTTTTGGCAAGTTTCATTTGGCTCCTCACGAGGTTGGGACATTCGCCGATCTCAGCGGTCAGCGATAGGTTGGGCCATGTTGCCCCGCGGGCCGCATGGCACTGCATCGCCCACCGCGCAACACTTCAGAGCGCGACGGGACGCATTCGGCGGATCTTGCGCGGCGCGCTGGGCAGCGCCGGGCGCTGCTGCAAAACATCTCCACATTCAGTCTTGTTGTGATCGGCACCCCGGCGCTGCATCACCAGCGCCACGGCACGCTCCCTGCTCAACGGGGCGGCGCCGCTCGGGGTACAACCGAACCACGCCTGGCCAAGCTTCACGGCAACGAGGAGCAAAACTTGGATGGAGCAACTCTAGGCCGTCGCCCTGGCCGAAACTAGGGCCAGTATGTATCAACTGTGACCTAGCGTTTCCCGCGCCAAGCCCGGGGCGGCGCCGCGATTCGTGCAGGACTTCACGCTTTTGCCACGCCAAGCGTAAAGCGGCCCGCACAATCCTCGACCCGCCGTCCGGCCGATTTCTACAGTGGCACCACGCGCCGGAACTTGACCTACCCGGCGCGCCGTTCACCCACTCGAACCACAACACCAAAAGGATGCCCCATGGGATTGCTCGCCTGGCTGCGGCGCCACGACGCCGGCCTTCTGCCTTCCACCGAGACCCACCTCGAACCCGAGATCGATCCGCATGAGGATCTGTTCGACGGCCTTTACCTGGGGCAGGCGGTGCAGGGCCACCTGGCCTGGAAGAAGCGGTTGCGGGACGTGGTGCTCGAGGGCCGCCAGGACGACGTCGACGTGGCGCAGGTGGCCTCCGACGAAGTCTGCGCCCTGGGCCAGTGGCTGCATGGCCACGCCAGGCAGCGTTACGGCCATCTGCCCGAGTTCGCCCGCCTGCGCAAGATTCACGCCGAGTTCCACCTCACCGCCGGGCAGTTGCTGCTCAACAGCCGCAACGGCCAGCGGCCGGAGGCCGAACGCATGCTGCGGGGCACCTTCAACGCGCTGTCCGATCAGGTGCAGCTCGAACTGGTGCGGTTCTACGCGGCGGCACGGCCGAGCTGATGGCACCGCGCCCGCAAGGGCGCCGATCGACTGTAAAAAAATGCGGCCTGCCCGCGGTGGGCGTAGGGATTCGCCAAGTTTTCCCGCAAAATCCGGGCGGCGCGTGCGGTTGTCGCGCTTACCAACCTACTGCGAGGAGCCCGGAATGTCTCTGCTGAAAGATTTCAAAGACTTTGCCGTCAAAGGCAACGTCATCGACCTGGCCGTGGCCGTGATCATTGGCGGCGCCTTCGGCAAGATCGTCGAGGCCTTGGTCAGCGACATCATCATGCCCATCATCGGCGCCATCATTGGCAAGCTGGATTTTTCCAATCTGTTCTTCGTCCTCGGCCAGATCCCGGAAGGCACGCCGCGCACCCTGGAGGCGCTGAAGAAGGCCGGCATCCCGGTGTTCGCCTACGGCAGCTTCATCACCGTGACGGTGAACTTCATCATCCTGGCCTTCATCATTTTCATGATGGTGCGCATCATCTCCAAGCTCAAGCGCGCCGAACCCCCGGCCCCACCGCCCGCGCCCAGCGAGGAAGTGCTGCTGCTGCGCGACATCCGCGACAGCCTGAAGAAGTAAGGCGTCCAGCCGCCCGTTGTCCCGACCTTTGCTCTGGCTCGGCGTCAGGGCTGCAGGGGCAACTCCACCCAGAAGGTGGCGCCCGCGCCGGGGGTGGAATCCACCCCGGCACGGCCACCGTGCTTTTCGGCCACCAGCCGCACGAAATACAGCCCCAGGCCGGTGCTGCCGGGCTTGGGCGGCGCCACGCCGTCCACCGCGCGGCTGTAGCGTTGAAACAGCCGCTGCGCGCGCTCCGGCGTGACGCCCTGGCCTTCATCGCGCACCCACAGCCGCACCGTGCGTGGTCGCACCGTCGCGCCCAGGGTGACGCCCGCGCCGTCCGGGCTGTGCTGCATGGCGTTGCGCAACAGATTGCTGGCGAGGCGCTCCAGGGCATCGAAGTCGCCGCGCACCCAGATCGGCTCCTCGGGCAGGGCACGGCAAAACCGCAGACCGCGCGCCAAGGCCGCGTCGTACGCCAGATCGGCAGCTTGGTGCAGCACCGCGCCCAGGTCGAGCTCGACCAGCGCCGAGGCTTGCAGCGCCTGGGCCCGCGACAAGCTCAGAAAGCCCTGTGCCAGATCATGCGCCCGCTGCAGTTGCCCGAGCAGGCGGCCGCGCGCCGCGGCGTCCAGGGGGCCGTGCTGCAGTTGCTGCACGGCCGCCGCCAACGGTGCCCGCACGTCATGGCTGATGAAGGCCAGGGCATCGTCGCGACGACCTTGCAGCTCGCGCAGCCGCTGCTGGGCGGTTTGCACGGCGCGCAGCCGCGCCTCGAAGCTCAGGCGCCGCGGCGCCTGAACGGCCGGGGCCACGCCATCGTCCCGCCCGGCCAGGCCAAGCTGGCGCAGTTCGGCATCGAGGTGCTTGCGGGCGGCCTCCAAGCGGCGCCAGCTCCACAGCGGATAGGCTGACAACGCAGCTGCGAGCGCCGCCCCCGGCGGCCACCACCAGCCGAGCCAGGCGGGCATGGCGGCGGCACCCAGCAACAGCGCCAGCACCCAGGCGACGCTGGCGAGCAGACCGCCCAGCGGCATGAGCCGCGGCAGCCAGAGCAGCGGCAGCAGCGCCAGCAACGCGGTGAGCAGCAGGTCCCAGGACGGTGCCAGGGCGCGGATGAGCAGGCCGTGGCGCAGGTCGAGCACCGTCGTCGCCAGCACCTCCACCCCGGGCATGGGCGCGCCCTGGGTGGTGACCGGCGTGGCGAGAAAGTCGCCCAGCCCCGCGGCCGTGGCGCCGACGAGCACGATCTTCCCGCGCAGCGCGTTGGCAGGGATGGCGCCGTCGAGCACCGCGCTGGCGGAGAGCTGCGGCACCGTGCCGCTGGGGCCGAAATAGCGCAGCAGCCGCGCATCGCTGGCGATCAAGGCGTAGGGGTGGGCCGCAGGCGCGGTCGGGCCGGGCCGGGGCACGGCGCGCTGCGGCGTCTGCCCGGCGATGTGCAGCAGGGTCTGCGCCAGCAAGGGCCAGACCGGCGCGCCCACGCCCTCCCACAAGTGAACGCTGCGCGCCACGCCGTCGCCATCGAGCCGGATGCCGATGCGGCCCAGGCCCGCGGCCGCCGTGCTCAGCTGGGGGATGGGCAAGCCTTCGACGACCTGGCCACCGCTGCGGGTGGTGTCGAGCACCACGGGCAGCGCCACCTTGCCGCAAGCGCGCAGCGAGCGGGCCAGCGCGGCGTTGCCCGCCGGATCGCTGCCAACCTCGGTGAAGGCAATGTCCAGACCGATCGCCGCAGCACCGGCGTGGCAGATGGCGTCCACCAGCCGGGCGTCGGTGGTGCGCGGCCACGGCCAGGGGCCGAGGCGGTCCAGGCTGTGCTGGTCGATGGCCACGATCACCACGGCCGCGGGCGACGCCGCGGGCCGCAAGCGCTGGCCGAGGTCGAACACCAGGTGGTCGATGCGCTGCAGCGCCCCGCTGGCGCCCAGGCCCAGGGCCAGAAGCAGCAGCAGGCCGCCGATGCGCAACAGCTCGCGCCGGGAGCGCCAGTCGGCCGTACGCCAACGCTGCGGAATGGCAGGCACGGC
>JAKAFC010000166.1 GCA_021818065.1 Pseudomonadota bacterium | reverse complement strand
CTGCACAGCGCCGCCCTGGAGCGGCTGCTGGCGCGCGTCGATCAGCTCGACCGCGAACTGCGCAGCGCCATCGAGGCCAACGCCAACGGCATCAACGCCACCTTGGGCGAGATGGACGACCGCCTGCAGCGCGCCAGCACGCCACGGCTGATGGGCTGACGCCCCTGCCACTCAGGCCGCGCGCCTTCACTCGCGCGGGGCGGACTGGGGTGGCGAGGCAGGAAGCGGCAGCACGCTCGGCGCCAGGCAGGTGGTGGCGTTGCACGCCTGCACCCGCAGCGCCAGCTTGGCGCGCTGTGTCGGCGTCAGCACCGGCAGGGCAAGCTGCACCTCCCCTTCCCACACCACGATGCCTTGCGGAGCAAAGGTGGGACGGAAGCGCTGCGACGGCGGGTAGCGCACCCCGGGCAAGGGCTGGCCGTCCAGCAGCACGCTGGTGGCGATGAGATTCGGCGCCGACGCCGGGTTGGCGTTGATGTGAAAGCCCGGGGCGATCCGCAGCACCAGCGTCGCCCCCTGTGCGGCGGGACGCCACTGCACATGCACCCGGTCGGACGAACACGCGCCTTGCGGCAGCCCCGCGCAGTCGGCCGGCCGGACGGCAGGCATGGCCGACCCGGTCGGCAACGGCGGCCAGACCGCGCTGCCCGCGGCGCTGTCGAGGGTCTGCAGCAGATCGGGCCAGTCCAGCGGGCGGGCGGCGACCTGCAGGGTCATGGGCTGCAGCGCCCGCCGCGCCGCCTCCGCCCACTGCGCCTGGCCACTGCGCTGCGCCAGTTGCACCAGCACCGCCAGGGCCGCGCTCTGGCTCGACGGGCGGTGCACGTCGCCCTGCAAGGGCGTGGGGAATGGCAGGGCGCCACCGGGCAAAGCATCACCGCCCGCAACCGAGCGCAGGCTGCCATCGGCTGTGGCGAAATGCGTCAGCATGGCCTCGGCCAGTTCACTGGCACGCTGCTGCCAGCGCGCGTCGTGCTGCACGCTGGCCAGGGCGAGGTAGGCGCGCGCCAGTTCGGCGTAATCGTCGAGAAAACCGGCATGGCCGGCATGCCCGCCGACCCATTGATGCAGCAGCACGTGCTGCCGCGGGTTCCAGGCGTGCTGCCAGATCCAGTCGGCGGCACGCTGCGCGGCCGCGGTCAGGGCCGGATCGTCCAGCGTCATGCCCGCCTGGGCCAGGGCGCGGATGGCCAGGGCGTTGTCGGCGATGACCACCTTGTCGTCGCGCCGCGGCTGCGGCCGCCGGTTCCGTGCGGCCAGCAGGGCGCGGCGCTGCGGTGCGAGCTGCTGCAGATGCGCCGTGAGCTGCCCGTCGCGCAGCAGGCGCTCGGCAACGTCGCGCTGCTGGCGCAGCACCCCGGCGTCGGCTCCGGCGTGCACTGGCGTCAGGGCATAGAGCGCGAACCACGGCTGGGCCTGCCGCGGGCCGAGCACGGCGTCGATCTGCGCCTGGGTCCACAGGTCGGTGGCACCCTCCACCCCGCCGGTCTCGGCGGCGAGGGCAGTGGCGAACACGCCCTGCGGCAGGCGCAGTTGCCGCAGCAGAAAGTCGGCGGTGCGCTGCGCGGTCCAGCGCAGATCGGGCAGACCGGTCTGCGCGTAAGCCCGGGCATAGACCGCCAACAGTTGGGCGTTGTCCGACAGCATCATCTCGAAGTGCGGCACCGACCAGCCCGGATCGACGGCGTAGCGGCGAAAGCCCCCGGCGAGCTGATCCATCACCCCGCCCTGCGCCATGGCCTGCAGAGTGAAGACCGCGGCCTGCGCGGCCTGCGGCTGCCCGGCGGCGCCGCGCGCCAGCAGCCAGACCAGCAGCGGCGGCTGCGGAAAGCGTGCTGCGGTGCTGGGTGGGGCAAAGCCGCCGTCGAGGGCATCGAAACGCTGCAGCGCCGCGGCCTGCGCCGCCTGCGTCCAGGCCGCGGCATCCACGGGCACCGCGGCATCGCCCGCAACCGCAGCAGCCTGCATGGCCTGCGCGATCTGCGCGGCGATGCGCTTGACCGCAGCCGGGTGCTGCGTCCAGTTCTTGTGCAGCGTGGCCAGCAAGGTGGGAAAGCCGGTCTGCTGCGCCGTGGTCTTGGGCGGAAAGTAGCTGCCGATGTAGAACGGCTGCAGATCGGGGGTGAGAAAGACGTTGTTCGGCCAGCCGCTGTCGCGCGTCATGAGCTGCCGCGCCAGCATGTAGATGTGGTCGATGTCGGGCCGCTGCTCGCGGTCCACCAGCACGTTGACGAACCAGCGGTTCATCAGCGCGGCGATCTGCGGGTCGCGATACAACTCGCGCTGCGCCACATGGCACCAGTAACACGCCGAGTAGCCGATGGACAGATAGATGGGCTTGTTCTCGCGCCGCGCCTTGTCCAGGGCCTGCTGCCCCCACGGGTACCAGTCCACCGGATCGTGGGCGTGCTCCAGCAGGTAGGGGTCGTGCGACGTGACGAGGCGGTTGCCGGGCGCGGCCTGCGCGGGCCCCATCCACAACACCGTGCAGGCGACCAAGCACGGCAGCCAGACCCGCAAACGCTGCCACGCCGCCATCAGCCTGACTCCTCTTGCGCCAGCGAGTCGGCCAGTGCCTGCTCGCGCGCGCTCTGCACCGCCTGAGCGATGGCCGCAGGCTTGCCGCCTGATTGGGTGATGCGCTGGGCGATCGCTCCGGCGTCCACGGTCTGCGCTGCGGCCAGGGCCGCCAGCAACCGCGCGCGTTGCGGGTAGGGTTGCCGCGGAAAGTCGCCGCCGCGCCCACGGTGATCGGCCTCGCAGGCCAGCAGCGCCAGCGCGAACCGCTCCGGACGGCGCAACGCGTCGCAACGCTGCAGCAGCCGCAGCGTGGCCTCGGCGCCGAAGCTCAGACACTTATGGATGTTGCCGTGCTCGGCGGCAACCACCGCGGCCAGTTCGGCGCAATCGGTCGGCACCCGCAGCCGCCGCGCCACCGCCGCGGCCAGCGCCACGCTGCGCTGCTCGTGGCCAATGTGGCGCGGCAGCACCTCGGCCGGGGTCGTGCCCTTGCCCAGGTCGTGCATCAGGCACGCCCAGCGCACCGCCAGCGGCGCCCCGAGGTCGACGGCGGCCTGCAGCACCAGCATCACATGCACCCCGGTGTCGATCTCCGGGTGATAGTCGGCGCGCTGCGGCACGCCCCACAAGCGGTCCACCTCCGGCAGCAAGCGCGCCAGGGCGCCACAGTCGCGCAGCACGGCGAACAGGCGCTGCGGCTGCGGCTCCATCAGACCGCGCGCCAGTTCCTGCCACACCCGCTCGGGCACCAGCGCGTCCACCTCCCCTGCCTGCACCATGGCGCGCATCAAGGCCAGGGTTTCGGGATCGACGGAAAAATCGCCGAACCGGGCGGCGAACCGCGCCAGCCGCAGAATGCGCACCGGGTCTTCGGCAAACGCCGCCGACACATGCCGCAGCACCCGCGCCTGCAGATCGCGCTGACCGCCATAGGGGTCGATCAACGTGCCATCGGCCGCGCGTGCCATGGCATTGATGGTCAGATCGCGGCGCAGCAGGTCGTCTTGCAGCGTCACATCCGGCGCGGCGTGCACCGCAAACCCGCGGTAGCCCGGCGCGGTCTTGCGCTCGGTGCGCGCCAGGGCGTACTCCTCATGGCTCAGTGGGTGCAGAAACACCGGAAAGTCGCGCCCCACCGGCACGAAGCCGGCATCGATCATCTGCTGCGGCGTTGCCCCCACCACCACCCAGTCGCGATCGCCGTGCGGCCGACCCAGGAGCGCATCCCGCACCGCGCCGCCAACGACGTAGGCTTGGCCGGGAACGCGAAGAATGCAAGCAGTCATGCGCGCAGTGTAGGCAACGCGCCCGGCAGGCGCTCGCAGGAGCCGACTCAGTTTCCAACCTTGCTCGCGCTCCAGGTTCCGCCGTCACTCCCGTTCTTCCAGGTGCCCGAGGCGCTCGACTGCTGGATGGTGAACGCGCCGGTGTAGCTCCCGCCGGTGGATGTTCCGCCGCCGAACTGTCCCGCACTGTTGATGGTCCCCGTCAGCAAGAAGGGCCCGGATTGGACCGACGCGCAGTTGGGCTGTGCTGCCGAGATGACACCTTCAGGACTGACCGTCAGCGAGCAGGAACCCGAATCGCCTCGCGGATCGGTTGGTGCATAGGACGCTGACCATTGCCCAGCGAAAGCTGCCACCGAGCTCGTGGTCGTGGGGTTGAGATCGACCCCCGACGCTGACTGGCCAGGCGCCCACGAATTTACCAGCACGCCGCTCCCGCCACCCTGACCAGCCGAGCCCGATGGGCTCGAACCGCCGGCAGTTCCGCTGGTGCCGGAGCTTGGAGTCGTCGCGCCAGCCGACGATGCTCCCGAGGTGGGTGTTGTCGTACCGCTCCCGCTGGGGTTCGTCGGCGCGGTTTGTCCTGCGGTGGCGCCACCACTGGATGCAGCCCCTGACGAGCCTGTCCCCCCACTCCCCGCGGTGGTGGACGAGGATCCCGCTGTCGTCCCGCCGCTCGTTGGCGTGGACGCGCTCCCGGTTGGGGAACCGCTGGCTGACGTGCTGCCCGATGCACCACCGGTTGCCCCCCCAGTGGCGGCGCCGCTGCCACCAGTGGTCGTCGAGACGCCTCCCGGGGCTGTGAGCACAACCGGCACCTGTCCGCCACCGCATGTCGCTAATGAAATGACATAGCTGCCGTCAGACGCGGAGGGCGCCGTGGAGATGGCGCAGGCTTGACCCGTCTGGGGGTTGGTCGCCGTGACATAGACACCGGACAGACCAGCACCGGACGAGGTTTGCACACGGCCCGACACGCAATTCGCCGTGCACTGTGCCGTTTGCGTTCCTCCGCCGCCACCCCCGCCGCAGCCTGCAAGCATGACAGACACGCCGACGGCGAGGCCCATGGTCACAACGTGCCGCGGGCTCCGTAACCAGTTTTGCTGCATAGTCCCTCCGATCGTGGATGATTGTGTGCGCTGCAGGCCATCGTCACCTGCCTGATTGCTTATTCGCAATAAATTTTCCGACTTTCCGCCGGATTGTCTCGATGCATTGCAATTCCTCACATTCGCCCACCCCCTGATCGCGCACCCCGTCGCAAGCGGTCTCTGACATAAACTTTACATTCATGCCTTCGCGCTCGTGCCGGTTTTTGCAGCTTTCCCCGAATAATGGCCGCACGATTTCACACTTTGCCCACAAATTCCAGGCATGCCCGAGACAACACAACCCGATCCTTTGGCCTCGCTACGCCATGCCACCGCGCAGTGGGCCGAGCACGTCCCGTTGATGGTGGGCTGTTTCGATGCGCAGAGTTGCATGGTGTACTGCAACACCGCCTATGCCAACTGGCTTGGCGCGCCGCAGCACGAGTTGATCGGGCAACCCCTGGCCCGATTCGTGCCCGAGCCCACGCTGCAGAGCATTGCCCCCCACCTGCAGGCCGTGCTGCGGGGGCAGGTGGTGCAATACGAGCGCCAGGCCGATGGCCAGGGCCGCCATGCCGGACATTGGGTGCAGGTGCGGCTGGCGCCGCTGCCCGCCGACGCGCAGGGCCGCATTCCCGGCTACTTCTGCTTCATGCAGGACACCACCCGGTTGCACGCCAGCGACA
>JAKAFC010000165.1 GCA_021818065.1 Pseudomonadota bacterium | reverse complement strand
CTCGACCAGGTCGCTGAACATCAGGCACAGATGGGTGCCGTCGTTGAAGAGTTCTGTCGCCACGGTGCGCGCTCCTGGCTGTGCGAAAAATGTAAAGACGATGAATCTACACACCGTGATGCTTGCACCGTTTGCCGCCGATCAAGAAGACGGTCAGGGTTGCGGCGGCGCTGCACATCCAGCGGGGGGAGCACGCCGCGGCGATGGTCGATAATCTGCCGTGCGAAGTGGGGTGGGCAGTCGCGGTGCGCTTTGGTGCATCGAGGAACGTCCGGACTCCATAGGGCGGGATGACGGCTAACGGCCGTGCACGGTGACGTGACGAACAGGGCCACAGAGACGAGTAAGCGCCGGGCAACCGGCGCGGACGTGAAACGCGGCAACCTCCATCCGGAGCAACACCAAATAGGCAGACGCGTCGGCGGCAACGTCGGCACAGCGCGGCCCGCGCGAGTCTGCGGGTAGGTGGCTAGAGCCGGCCAGCAATGTCCGGCCCAGAGGAATGGCTGCCACGGCGCAGGTTTCGACCCGCGCTGCACAGAATCCGGCTTATAGCCCCACTTCGCACTTCCCCCTGGTTGTGATCGACGGTCTGCGCCGGCCGTGATGGCGCCTGCCCGCTCGGAATGCAGCCGCCAGTGGTTGGTACGGCAGCATTTCTCGAAAAGACTTTTAAGGTACTTTGTAAGCCCTTCATTTGCAATGAAAACATGCTTGAATACTGTTTTGATGAACAGTATCTAAGTTGTTGTTTTGTAAAAGAAATTTCAGGGTTTCCAGCTTGACCGCGGCGAGTGCATTCCCCTAAAGTGGCGAATAGTGCAAAAAAGTGGGGAATTGTGCAGGGCGCGGCGTCCTGCAGCTCCCCACATGGGCACGGCAAGCGCGGGCGATTTCATGTTCATCGGCATTTCGGCACTCACACTGGACGGCAAGGGTCGCATGACCGTGCCTGCCCGGCATCGTGACGTGCTGATGGCGCGCTCGCAAGGCCGTCTGACGCTGACCAAGAGCCCGGACGGCTGCCTGATGCTGTTTTCCGACGACGAGTGGGTGGGCTTTCGCGACAAGGTCATGCAACTGCCCATGGCAGCGCAGGGCTGGCGCCGGATTTACCTGGGCCATGCCACCGAAACCGAGATGGATGCCACGGGCCGGGTGCTGATCTCGCCCGAGTTGCGCCAGGCCGCTGGATTGGAGCGCGAGGTCGATCTGATCGGCATGGGGCGGCATTTCGAGATCTGGGACCGCGCCAAGCATCAGGCGCAGGAAGCAGCGGTGATCGAGGCAGGCATGCCCGAGGCCGTGCGCGACATCGTGCTGTGACCGTGCATGCGCCAAGCCGCCCCCACTCCCAGCGCCGAACCGGCGCATCGCACCGTGTTGCTGCACGAAGCGGTCGAGCAACTCATCACCGACCCGGATGGCGTGTATCTCGACGCCACCTTCGGTCGGGGCGGCCACAGCCGGGCCATCCTGGAGCGGCTGTCGGCGCGCGGGCGGCTGATTGCCATCGACCGCGATCCGCAGGCGGTGCAGGCTGCGGCGCAGATTCAGGATCCGCGCTTTGTCATGGTGCATGGGCCGTTTGCCGACTTCGGCCGGGTGTTGCAGCAACAGGGCGTGGCGCAGGCCGACGGGCTGTTGTTCGATCTGGGGGTGTCGTCGCCGCAGCTCGATCAGCCCGAGCGCGGCTTCAGCTTTCGTGGCGATGGTCCGCTGGACATGCGCATGGACACCAGCAGCGGGCAAACCGTCGCTGACTTTCTGGCCACGGCAAGCGTGGATGAGATTGCAACCGTGCTGAGGGATTATGGAGACGAGCGGGCGGCTGTCCAGATTGCAAAGAAGATTGTGGCTCGCCGCGATGCCGGAGCCCCGCTCGCGCGCAGCGGCGAACTCGCCGCATTGGTTGCCGGTGTCGTCAAGAGCCGTGAGCCGGGCCAGGATCCGGCCACCCGCACGTTTCAAGCTCTTCGGATTCACGTCAATGCCGAGCTTGCGCAGATCGACGCGGCGCTGAGTCAGGTGCTGGCCTGTCTCAAGCCGGGCGGGCGCCTGGCGGTCATCAGCTTCCATTCGTTGGAGGACGCGCGGGTCAAACGCTTCATCCAGAGTCACGCTCGTGCTCCGGCGGTTGATCGGCGCGTGCCGTTCGTGCCAGGCGTCACGGCGACGTTCGTACCGCAGTTGCGCGAGGTGGCGCGGCTGCGGCCGTCCGCAGCCGAGATCGGCGCCAACGCCCGGGCGCGTTCGGCCATTCTGCGCGTGGCGCAACGGGTGTGAGGTGGACGTGATGACCCGGATCAATCTCCTGCTGCTGCTCGCCGTGGTGCTGTGCGCCATGTCGGTGGTGCGCGCGCAGTATCAGGGGCGTCGCACCTTCGCCGCGCTCGACGTGGCGCAGCAGCGCGCCGAACAGTTGCAGATGGATAAAGACCGTCTGCAGGTGGAATACCGTGCGATGAGCGCGCCGGGCCGCATCGAACAACTCGCGCGAGACGACCTGGATATGCGCCCCATCACCGCCGCGCGCACCATCTTCGTCCCCGAAGGCGAGTCGGTGCTGCCGCCCCTGCCGGTGGTGCCGCAAGTGGCACCCGCAGCCAAGCCCGCAACCAAGAGGGCACGCCGATGAGAAATCCTGCCCTGCGTGCGCAAGCGGCTCCGGCCAGCTACGGCAAGAGTCCGCTGCTCGATGTCAAACTGCCTCCCGGCCGCGCCTGGCTGGTCAAAGGCTTGCTCTTTGCAGCTTTTGCCGCGCTGGCGCTGCGCGCCTTCTGGGTGCAGGTGTGGACCACGCAGTTCTATCAGAACCAGGGCGAGCTGCGGTTTGTGCGCACCATCGAGCTGCCGGCCATGCGCGGGCGCATTCTCGACCGCAACGGCAACATCCTGGCATCGAGCATTCCGGCCAAGACCATCTGGGCCGATCCGACACAGGTCGAGTCGGGCGACGACAAGGTGCAGCAACTCGCCCGCCTGCTGGGGCTGGACGCCGCCGATCTGCAGCGCCGCCTCGATTCGAACAAGCAGTTCGTCTACCTCAAGCGCCAGGTCGACATCGACGTGGCGCGTCAGGTCAAGGCGCTGGGCATCAAGGGCATTTACGAGTCGCCCAGCTACAAGCGCTATTACCCCGAAGGCTCGGCGGCGGCGCAACTCATCGGCTTTTCCAACATCGAGGGCCAGGGGCAGGATGGCATGGAGCTGGCGCTGCAGTCGCGTCTGGCGGGCCACCCGGGCGTGCGCAAGGTGGTGAAGGACCGGCTTGGCAATGTCATCGAAGATGTGTCGGGCGGCGTGCCGCCGGTCGACGGGCAGGACGTGCGCCTGTCCATCGACAGCAAGATTCAGTACCTGACCTACCAGGCGCTGAAGCAGTCGGTGGTGGACAACAAGGCCAAGAACGGCAGCGCCGTGGTCATCGACGCCAAGACCGGGGAGATTCTGGCCATGGCCAACTACCCCAGCTTCGACCCCAACAGCCGCAAGCGCATGACCGAGTCGGACATCCGCAACTTCGCCGTCACCGATGCTTTCGAGCCCGGCTCGGTGCTCAAACCCATCACCCTGAGCGCGGCGCTGCAGGCCGGCATCATCACGCCCACCACGGTGTTCCACACCGCGCCGGGCTGCCAGCAGTTCTACGGCGCCAACATCTGCGACGACGACAACAACGGCGACATCGAACTGCCGCAGGTGATCCAGTATTCGAGCAACGTCGCCACCTCGCAGGTGGTGAGCAAGATGCCGCCACAGGTGCAGTGGGACATGTACACCGCGGTGGGCTTCGGCCAGCGGCCGCAGATCGAATTTCCCGGCGCCACCAGCGGCCTGATGCGGCCTATGAAGCGTTGGCGGCCCATCGACCGCATCACCATGGGCTTCGGCTACGGCCTGGGCATCTCCACCCTGCAACTGGCGCACGCCTACCTCATCTTCGCCGACCGCGGCCGCATCTTCCCTGTCACCCTGTTCAAGCATGACCAGGCGCCCGAAGGCGTGCAGGTGGTCTCGCCCACGGTGGCGCGCGAAATGCGCGGCATGCTGGCCCTGGTGACGCAACCCGGCGGTACTGCCCCGGCGGCAGCCGTACCCGGCTATTCCACCGGCGGCAAGACCGGGACGGCGTGGATCGCCAAGGACGGCAAGTACGACAAAAAGCTGTTCCGTGCGCAGTTCGTCGGCCTGGCGCCCATCAACCACCCGGTGCTGGTGATGGCGGTGTCGGTCGATCAGCCCACCGGCGGCAAGCACTTCGGCGGTCAGGTCAGCGCGCCGGTGTTCGGCGCCGTGGTGCCGCAAGCCTTGCGCATCCTCGGGGTGCAGCCTGATCTGCCCGTCAAGCCCGACCTGGTTCCGGCGCAGACCGCGCAGGGGCTGCAACTGCCCAACGGCCGTGCCGTGAAGGGAGGCGCATGAACGCCGTCGCGTCGATCCTGCAGGCGGTGCGCGCCCTCGGGGTTGCGCCTGGCGCGCCCTGGTCGTCGGACACTCGCGAGTTGGTGCCCGGTGCCGTGTTCGTCGCCTGGCCGGGGGCGGCGCGCGACCCGCGGCAGTTCGTGCCGCAGGCGCTCGCCGCGGGCGCGGCGGCGGTGCTGGTGGAAGCCGAGGGCGCGCAACACTTCGCCCTGACCGACCACCGCGTCGTCGCGGTCGAGGGGCTCAAGGCCCTGGCCGGGCCGCTGGCGGCGCAGTGGATGGACCACCCCTCGCGGGCGGTGCGGCTGCTGGCCGTTACCGGCACCAATGGCAAGACATCCTGCGCCCTATGGACGGCGCAGGCGCTCAACGCCGCCGGGCAGCGCTGCGGCGTCATCGGCACCCTGGGTGCGGGCTGGCCCGATGCGCTGCACGCCACCGGCTTCACCACCCCCGACCCGGTGCGGCTGCAGACGGTGCTGGCCCGTTTGCGGGCGCAGGGCGCGGGCTGGTGCGTCATCGAGGCCTCGAGTATCGGCCTGGCCGAGCATCGGCTGGACGGCTGCGCCATCCACGCCGCGGCCTTCACCAACCTGACCCAGGATCATCTCGATTACCACGGCGACATGGCCGCCTATGCCCAGGCCAAGCAGCGCCTGTTCACCTGGCCGGGGCTGCGCCATGCCGTGCTGAATCTGGATGACGCCTTTGCCGCGACCACGCTGCTGGCCGATTGCCAGGCGCGCGGTCTGGCAGTGCAAACCGCCGCCCTGCAGAGCGTGGCCGACTGGCACACCGAGGACGTGGTGCAGGCCGCCTCCAGCCAACGCCTGACGCTGGTGCATCACGGTGCCCGTCATGCCCTGGAACTGCCGGTGCTCGGCGCTTTCAACCTCAACAACTTGCTGCTGGTGGCCGCGCTGTTGCACACCACGGGGCTGGACGATGCCCAGGTGCTCGCGGCGCTGCGCACCATTCGTCCCGTGCCCGGCCGCATGCAGATGCTCGGTGGCGAGCAGGCGCCGTTGGCCGTGATCGACTATGCCCACACTCCAGACGCGCTGGACAAGGCGCTGCAGGCGTTGCGTCCGGTGACGGCGGCGCGCAAGGGCAAGCTGTGGTGCGTGTTCGGCGCCGGCGGCGACCGTGATGCGCGCAAGCGGCCGCTGATGGCGCAG
>JAKAFC010000164.1 GCA_021818065.1 Pseudomonadota bacterium | reverse complement strand
CCGGTCTCGCCGCGCACGAGCACGGTCACATAACCACCACCGACGAACTGGCGACCGATCAGTCGCACTTCCGCCGCCTTGCACATCGCGTCGGCCGCCTCGATCGCGGGCACCAGTCCGCGCGTCTCGATCATGCCCAGGGCAATACCGCTCACACTAGCCATTGCTATTTCTCCATCAGGTTCCACCGAGTCCGCCGCGGGCCGCAGCCATGCGGGCGGGATCGGTGCGTTCATGCATCGCGCCGATCAAGCGCTGGGCGCTGCGGGCAGGATGCCTTCGACTTCGCTGTGCACGCGGGCGATGATGTGCGCAGCCACCAGGCCGTCACCCACACGCTCGCAAGCATCGGCACCGGCACGCACCGCCGCGTTCACCGCACCGGTCTCGCCGCGCACCAGCACGGTCACGTAACCACCACCGACGAACTGGCGACCGATCAGTCGCACTTCCGCCGCCTTGCACATCGCGTCGGCCGCTTCGATCGCCGGCACCAGTCCGCGCGTTTCGATCATGCCCAGGGCAATACCAGTCACACTCGCCATTTTTCGCTCCTCAGAGGATTGCTGTTAAGCCAATACCAATCAATGCGCGCCGTCGGCTCAGACCGTCGGCGCTTCGGGCAGGATGCCCTCGACTTCACCATGCACGCGGGCGATGATGTGCGCAGCCACCAGGCCGTCACCCACACGCTCGCAGGCGTCGGCACCGGCACGCACCGCCGCGTTCACCGCGCCGGTCTCGCCACGCACCAGCACGGTGACGTAGCCGCCGCCCACGAACTGGCGGCCAATCATGCGCACTTCCGCCGCCTTGCACATCGCGTCGGCTGCTTCGATCGCCGGCACCAGTCCGCGCGTTTCAATCATGCCCAGGGCAATACCCATTCGTTCAGCCATTTGTCACTCCTTGTCTAAAAGTCGACTGCTCATCAATACGCACCGAGCTGGCGCCCGTTGGTGCTCCCTTGCTCACGACTGCACGAAATGCCCGCACGCGGTTCATTCCTCCCAGCCCTCGATAATGCCGCAGATGGTCAGATCCGTCGCCACGGTCGGATCGGGCATGGCCAGCCGTGCTGCGCTGCCCAGGGTGGTGAACACCCATTTGCCCACCGGCGCGCCCACCGGATCGGTGGCCACCTCGATGTTTCCCTTCAACCCTTCCAGGACACGCAAGGATGCGGCCTGCAGCCCCGGCGCACGCCGGGTACAGACCAGTTCATCCTTGACGCGCCAGATTTCCATCAGCCCTCCGGATTCCAACGGTCGATGATGCCGACGATGGTCAGATCGGAAGGAAAATCCTTGCTCCCTGCCGCTTCGCGTGCGGCCGACGAGCCGACGCAGATCACCCAGTCCCCCGGGACGCAGCCCACGGCGTCAACGGCGACGCTGCGCGAGCCACCCGGCTTGTCCTGAACGACGAGCAGCGGACGGTGGCCGAACGAATCGATGCGATTCGTCGACACCAGCGTCTTTTCCACTCGCATGATGCGCATTGGTCTGTCCTCAATGTCCTGCGTCCGTCACCGCATCGTCGACGAACACACAGCGTTCGGTGTCGAAACGGTCGGACAACGCCATGCGGCAGATGAGCAGGTCCCGCGCCACCAGCGCCGGGTACCTGGATTCGATCGCCGCTTTCACCCGCCGGGCGCGCTTGAGCGCGCGGTCGCGCGAGCCGGGCACGCGCGAGGAGTAATAGAAATGCACCAACACCGGAACCGGCAGCCCGTGCTGCACATTGAGGCCGGTGAAAATCTTGATGCCCACGTCCATATCGGGCGCACCTTCCTCGACCGTGTCGAGGTGGGCGAAGTAATACTTGTTGCGCAGCTGCACGTAGTGCGTGGCTTCCCCGGCGCAAATGAATTCTTCGTCGTGGCCCAAGATCGAGTAGCGGCCTTGGTGATGGTGGATGACGAACTCGATCTGCGACAGGTTGGCCTCGGCCAGGGCCAGCACCAGGCTGCGCATGCCGTCGTCCATGACGCCGCGCCCTTGCGCCCAGCCATCCATCTGCTGCGCTTCGTCCAGGCGCTGCACCAGATGCGCCCGGGCGGCCTCGGCCGACAGCCCCACCGTTTCGCGGTACAGCACCGCAGTGTCGATGTAGCGATAGGGATTGACGTCGCCGTCTGCATCCGGCAAGTGGATGCGCAAGGCATCGAGATCGGTGTCCAGGCCCACCAGCAACACGGCCGGCGCCGCGCCGACGCCGTAGGTGCGTTCGATGGCCACGCGCAACTCGTCAAGGCGCTGCTTGGCCGATTCCACCGCCTGCTTGTCGTTGCTGGCGTGGAAGGCGCAGCCCTGGTCGTGCGAATGCGAACTGCTGAAGTGATAGACCGCGATCTTGAGATAGTTCTGCGACTCGCCGCCGGGAATGCCCCCCGTGAGCCGCTCGAGCTCGCGGTGCGCCCAATCGACCATGTCGACTTCAACGTCGAACATCGCGCCAGCGTAGGCCTTGACGTAGACGTTGCGGCTGGGCGCCATGCGGAACACGAACGGCACCAGCCCTTGCAACCGCCCATCGGCACAGGGGGTGATATCCACCGTGTGGTAGCCACAGGCGGCAAGAAATTCGGGGGTGAGGGCCATGCGGTCGAGCCACGGCGCCTGATCGGCGTCGGTGCTGTCGATGCAGGTCTTGAAGCTCTGAAAGATGCAGTGGGTGTGCAGCGCCTTCATGTCCAAGCCAGACACCCAGGCGTCATCCAACAAGGTTTGCGGCAGGGTGTAGCCCAGGCGTTGCTGCGCCAGCTGCTGCGCCCGCGCGGCAAAGTCCGGCTCGTGCTGCAGCGCCGAAATCTCCTTGAGGGTCTCGACGATGCCGCTGAAGCGGCCACGCACGCTGCGCTCGTAATCGAACAGCCGACGATTGAGATCGGGATCGACCAGGGCATGCTCACAACGCTGCCCGGGGCCGATGACGCAGGCCGGATTGGTCGCCGCGGCCGCTGCATGCAGCGCCGGACGCACCGCCTGCAGCGACGCTGTGGCGTGGTCCAGCCGCGGCTGCTCGGCACCGCTGGCCTGGAGAGCGAGTCTGCGCTTGAGCGTGTTCATCAGCCCGACCCTCGCCTCAGCCGCGTGCGCCGCCCGAGACGGTCACGGTGGCACCGCGCTCGGTGTTGCCGGACGAACCGGTGACACGCGACGACGGAATCTCCGGACGCTCGACTTCACGGAAGGTGGCCGCATTCGAGCCGACACCGCGGGGCTGACCACGCACCGACGGGTTGCGCGCCAGACTGGAGGCACCTTCGGTGCCGGTGACGCGCGACTTTTCCAGCCAGACATCGCCGGAGATGCGCACACCTTGCTGGCTGCCCTCGCCGCTCAGACGCTGCGCGGCACGTTGCACCACGTCCTGCTGCTCCTGTTGCTGGCTCTGGTAGCGCTGCACATCCTGCTTGCGGAATTCGGGCGTGCCGGTGATCAGTCCCTCGGCCTTGTTGATCGAACCGGTGATGCGCTCAGTGCCCATGGCGTTGCCGGTGACATCGTTGCCGCGTTCACGGCCGAGCGAGGCATGGCCGGGGGTGACGATGCTGAACGCCAGAGGCGCGGGGTCGCGCGCCGGTTGTTCCACCGGGCGGGCCCGGGGCACGAAGCGCCCGCTGGTGGCGCACTGCGCCGGCAGGGTGTCCGTGCCCACATAGGGGGTGCCGGTGACCGGGCCGCAGGCGCCGCGCTCGTCGCCGGTCATCACCGAGCCGCCGGCACCAGGCCGGTCTCCAGTGATGGCGCGCAGCGACACCGTGGCGCTGTCGCGCTGCAAGTTGCGCTGCTGCTGCAGGGCCGGCGCCGGGCAAAACGCCTGGTACTGGCCTTGGCCGGTGTAACTGTTGCCACTGATCGGGGCGCAGGCGCCAGCTTCGTTGCCGGTGACACGCGCAGCGCGCCCGGGGTAGCTGCCGGTGACGGTCTGGCCGTTCCAGGTTTGATCGACCACGACCTTGGCGACCGGGGCAATCACTTCAGGTGCTTCACACACGGCGCCGAGCTGCTGCGCGCCGATGTAATCCATGCCGGTGACGGGTTTGCACCCGAACGACTCGTCACCGGACAATTTTGGGCTTGGAGCGACCTCCGAACCCGTGACCGAACGCCCGCCAAGCGTCTGCATGGCGTTGACCTTGGCCGGAGCCGCGGTGGCCGCGCCGCCGAAGTCCTTGGCGTTGAAGTACTGGTTGCCGGTCACGGCGCGGGCCGACCCGGCCTCGTTGCCCGTGACGTGCACGCTGCGGCCGACATCGGTTCCGGTGACGCTCTGGCCGTCGCGGCTGGACATGACGCTGACCTTGCGCGGCTGGGCCACAGGCGAGGTCTGGCAAATCTGCGTGAACTGCTCGGCCGACAGGTATTGCGTGCCGGTCACGGGGCGGCAGGCTCCGGCTTCATCGCCGGTCATGTTCTTGCGGGCGCCAACGCCGGTGCCAGTCACCGTCTTGCCGCCTGTGGTGGTGGTGCGCTCGACCTTCTCGGGCGCGGTGTCGGCGCTCGGCGCGCTGTAGCGCGTGCCGGTGAGGGGGCGGTCTGCACCTTGCTCGCCGCCCGTCACCTTGACCTGGCGGTCCACGAGCGTGCCGGTGAACAACTGACCCATTTCCGTGGTGCCACGGCCGACCTTTTCCGGCCCGGCATCGGGGCGCGTGCCGCAGAACGACTGGAAGCGCTCGCTGCTCAGGTATTCGGTGCCGGTGACGGGACGGCAGGCGCCAGCCTCGTCGCCGGTGACGGCGGTGGAGCGACCGACTTCAGTGCCGGTGACGCGCTGCTCGCGCAGGGTGGTGCTGACACCGACCTTGGGCGGATTGGGCGCCGGGCGGGTCTTGCACAGGGTGTCGAACTGTTCGGCGCCGATGTACTCGGTGCCGGTGATGGGGCGGCAGGAACCCGGCTCATTGCCGGTGACGCGCTTGCTGCGCTCGACCTGGGTGCCGGTGACAAGCTGGCCGGTGAGGGTGTGGCCTTGCTCGACCTTGACCGGCACGGGCGCGCTGGTGTCGCGCGCCTTCATGCGCCCGCTCGGGCGCGGCGCGCTGGCGCTGCTGGCACCGGCGCGGCCGACCAGCGACTGCACATGGCGGCGCTGCATGGCGACCTGTCGCGCGGTGGCGCCCTTGGTCATCGCAGCCTGCCAATCCTGGCCCGGCAGGGACGCGGCGATCTTGGTGGCCTGCGCCACGCGGCGCAAACCGGCCTTGCCATCCTGCGCCAGCGCGGCGCGGCGGGCTTGCGCCAAGGCGCGGCCGCCAGCCTGGGGCAGCGTGCGCGGCGCGGCGGCCGGTTCGGCGCTCATCACCGCCATGGCGGGCTGCACGGCGAGTGCGGGGGCGGACTGGGTGTCGGCGCAGCCGCATCCACACGATGCTTCGGCGACGCAGCCACAGGAGGCTGCTGCCGGCGCTGTCTGCGCCGCGGTGGGGCGCAGGTGCGCGCTGGGGCGGCTCGGTGCGCTGGCTCCGGCTTTCTGCACCGCGGCCTTGCCCTGCTGCGACATCGCGGCACGGCGCGCACGGGCCGGGCTGATGGCGGCCTGCGGCGGATTCAGCGGCGCCGAAACCTCCGAGGCCGCGCGCACGGCGGGAGCCGACGCCACGGCAGTGG
>JAKAFC010000163.1 GCA_021818065.1 Pseudomonadota bacterium | reverse complement strand
CAGTCGCGGCCCAACCTGGCCATTGTCTCGTCGTACAACGACATGCTCTCGGCGCACCAGCCGCTGGGTGCGTTTCCCCCTTGGATCAAGGAGGCGGCGCTGGCAGCAGGTGCCACCGCGCAGTTCGCCGGGGGCGTGCCAGCGATGTGCGACGGCATCACCCAGGGCCAGACCGGCATGGAGTTGTCGCTGTTCTCGCGCGACGTCATCGCCATGGCCACTGCCGTGGCCCTGAGCCACCAGATGTTCGATGCCGCGCTGTATCTCGGCGTGTGCGACAAGATCGTGCCCGGGCTGCTCATCGGCGCGCTGGCCTTCGGCCATCTGCCCGGCATCTTCGTTCCCGGCGGGCCCATGACCAGCGGCATGTCGAATGATGAGAAAGCGCGCATCCGCGGGCTGTACGCCCAGGGCAAGATCGGCCGCCAGGAACTGCTCGAGGCCGAGATGCAGTCGTATCACAGCGCGGGCACCTGCACCTTCTACGGCACGGCCAACTCCAACCAGATGCTCATGGAGATCATGGGCCTGCACCTGCCCGGCAGCGCCTTCGTCAACCCCGGCACGCCGCTGCGCGAAGCCCTCACCCGCGCCGCCGCCACCCGCGCCGTGGCCATCTCCGCCGAGGGGCCGGAGTACACGCCCATCGGCGAATTGGTGGATGAGCGCGTCATCGTCAACGGCATCGTCGGCCTGCTGTGCACCGGCGGCTCGACCAACCACACCATCCATCTGGTGGCCATTGCCCGCGCCGCGGGCATCGCCATCGACTGGACCGACTTCGACGACCTCTCCAAGGCCGTGCCCACCCTCACCAAGCTCTATCCCAACGGCAAGGCCGACGTCAATCAGTTCCAGGCCGCAGGCGGCATGGGCTTTGTCATCCGCGAACTGCTGGGCGCCGGGCTGCTGCACGGCGATGTGCAGACCGTGGCCGGGCCGGGTCTGGCGCGTTACACGCAGGAGCCTGGGCTGGACGGCACCCAACTGGTGTGGCGCGAGGGTGCAGCAGCTTCGCTCGACCCTGACATCCTGCGTCCGGTGGCGTCGCCCTTCGCCCCCGATGGCGGCTTGAAGCTCATCACCGGCAACCTCGGCCGCGGTGTCATCAAAGTCTCGGCGGTCAAGCCCGAGTACCGCCGCATCACCGCCCCGGCGCTGGTGTTCGATCATCAGGACGATCTGCTCGCTGCCTTCAAGCGCGGCGAGCTCGAGCGCGACTTCGTCGCCGTCATCCGCTTTCAGGGGCCAGCGGCCAACGGCATGCCCGAGCTGCACAAGCTCATGCCCACCTTGGGCGTGCTGCAAGAGCGCGGCTTCAAGGTGGCACTGGTTACCGACGGCCGCATGTCCGGGGCCTCCGGCAAAGTGCCCTCGGCCATCCACATGACGCCCGAGGCGGCGCACGGCGGCGCCATCGCCAAAGTGCGCAACGGCGATCACATAACCCTGGACGCCCACGCCGGCACGGTGCACGTCGAGGTGCCGCCAGCCGAATGGGAGGCCCGCACGCCAGACCGCCTGGACCCTGGCGCCAACCAGTACGGCATCGGCCGCGAGTTGTTCGCTGCCTTCCGCCACCATGTCGACGGGGCCGAAAAAGGCGCCACCAGCTTCGAGCATCCCGACTGGGTGGGAGCATGAGCATGCACGACACCCCAATGACCGGACGCGACCTGCTGCGCGCCGGGCCGGTGCTGCCGGTCATCGTGCTGCAGGACGCCGGCCTGGCCGTCGATCTGGCCACCGCCTTGGTGGCCGGGGGGATTCGCACCCTGGAAGTCACGCTGCGCACCGCGGCGGCGCTTGAAGCCATCCGCCAGATCCGCGACCGTGTGCCCGGCGCGCTGGTGGGCGCGGGCACCGTGCTCAGCCCCGACGACTGGCAGCGGGCGCAGGACGCTGGGGCCATGTTCGGCATCAGCCCCGGTCTCACCCCGGCGCTGCTGGCGGCCACCCGCCACAGTGCACTGCCGTTCGTGCCCGGCGTGTCCACCGCCAGCGAAGCGATGACCGCGCTCGACGCGGGCTTCACCGCGCTCAAGCTGTTCCCCGCCGAGGCCGTGGGCGGGCGCGCGCTGCTCAAGTCGCTCCACGGCCCGCTGCCGCAACTGCTGTTCTGCCCCACCGGCGGGGTCAGCCCGGACAACGCGCCAGCCTATTTGGCGCTGCCCAACGTGGCTTGCGTGGGGGGCTCCTGGCTGGTGCCCGAAGCCGCGCTCGCCCAGCGCGACTGGAGCGCCATCACCGCCCTCGCGCAGCAGGCGGCCAGCCTGCGCGCTTGAGCCATGGACGCGACGCAGGCCGGCCGCCGGGTTCGCGCCGTGGTGTTCGACCTCGATGGCGTGCTCCTCGACTCGGAAGGGGCGTGGCTGCAGGTGCGGCGCGACTATGCCCGTAGCCTGGGCTGCGTCTGGACCGATGCCGATCATGCGGCCAGCATGGGCAGCAACCTCGAAGGCGGGTCGCGCATCATGGTTGAGCGCCTGCGCCTGCAGCGCAGCCCGGAGCAGGTGGCGCAGGATCTTCTGGAGCGCATGCGGCAGTTCTACGTCGAGCGTGTGGCGGCGTGCGCTGGCGCGGTCGACGCGGTGCGGCGCATGGCCGCCAGCTTCCGCCTAGGCCTGGCGACGGGATCGCCTGCGGCGCTCGCGGAGCCTGCACTGCGTCGCCTCGGTCTGCTCGACCACTTCGCGGCGTGCGTCTATGGCGACCAGGTGATGCACGGCAAGCCGTCGCCTGAGATTTATCTGAAGACGGTCGCCGCACTCGGGGTCGAGCCAACCCAGGCCGTCGGTGTGGAAGACTCCGCCAACGGCCTGCGTGCCCTGCATGCCGCAGGCTTGGGCGCTGTTGCGCGCGTCGATCCGGCATTCCCGCCGACTCCCGACGCGCTCGCCCTGGCCGACGTGCAGCTTCAGCATCTGGACGCCCTGGACGCCGCGGTCATTCAGCGCGCCGCCGCTGCGCGTGCGTCCCAGACCCGGGCCGGACGCGTCTGAACGCGAACCACGGTATGCACCTCGTCTGCGGTGAAGCCTTGATGGATGTGTTCGCTGGTGCCACCACCGCGTCCGGCATGGCGCTGGATGCGCGGGTGGGCGGCTCGCCTTTCAATGTGGCCATCGGCCTGGCACGCATGCGGCAGCCGGTGGCGTACTTCGGCGGCCTCTCGACCGATTTTCTCGGCGAGCGCCTGCATGCCGCCTTGTCTGCCGAAGGCGTGGAGTTGGCGGCGGTGTATCGCAGCGCCGCGCCGACGACCCTCAGCCTGGTGGGGTTGGATGCAGCCGGGGTACCCAGCTATGCCTTTTACGGCGAGGGCTGTGCCGACCGGCAGGTGCCGCTGTCGGCCTGCGTCGCCACGCAGGCTTTGTCCACTCCCATCACCGCGCTGCATGTGGGTTCGTTTGCTCTGGTGGTGCAGCCGGTGGCGCACACCCTGCGTACATTGGTCGAGTCGCTGCACGAGACGGCCGTGGTGGCTTACGACCCGAATCTGCGGCTCCATGTCGAGCCGCGGCTGGATCTCTGGCGCGACAGTGTGGATTGGATGCTGACGCGCGCGCATCTGCTCAAGATCAGCGCGGAAGACCTCGCCTTGCTCTATCCGGATTGGACTGCGGAACGCTTCGCCGCACACTGCCTGTCGCGCGGTGTGCGCCTGGTGGCGCTGACCGAAGGCGCCGCCGGCGCACGATGCTGGACGTCGGCCGCGCAGGCCAAGGTGGCGCCAGAGCCCGTCGCACTGGTCGACACGGTGGGCGCTGGCGATTCGTTTCAGGCGGCGCTGCTCACCCGGCTGGCGGAATGGGATGCGCTGACGCCGCAAGCGATGGCGGCGTTGGATGCTGCCCAACTGCGCGCGCTTCTGCAGTTCGCCAACCAAGCGGCGGCGCTGACCTGCAGCCGACGCGGTGCCGATCTGCCACGACGCGAAGCCCTGGCGTTCGGCAGCAACTGAGCTTTCGTCGAGACCACCGAGCCCGGCACCGCATTGGCCCGCGGCGCCGCCTGCCATGTCTGCGGTGTGAACCGCATGGCGCCTCCGGCCGTGCCACGTGCCTTCCTAGAATGCCCGCATGAGCGCTGCGCGCAAGTCGTCCTCCTCCTCGTCCGCAGACGGTCGGAGCAAGCCCGCGTCATCCAGACCGTCGCCGTTGGCGCGGCTGGGGCTGCACAACGATTGGGACTTGGCGCTGCATCTGCCGCTGCGCTACGAGGACGAAACCCGGCTCACCCCCCTGCAGGCGCTGCACGACGGCGCCGTGGTCACGGTGGACGCCGAGGTGGTGGACGCCCAGGTGCAGGGCAGGCCGCCGCGGCGGCAGTTGGTGGTGCGGTTGCAAGCGCCGCAGTCGCCGCACGCGCAACTCCTGCTGCGGCTGTTCCACTTCTACCCGAATCAGCGCAAGGCCTTGCAACCCGGCGTGCGCCTGCGCGTGCACGGGCAGGTTCGACGCGGTTTGTTCGGCTGGGAAATGGTGCACCCCGTCTGGAAGACGGTGGAGGCCGACACGCCGCTGCCCACAGCGCTCACGGCGGTCTATCCCACCACGGCCGGGGTGCCGCAGAGCTATTTGCGCAAAGCGGTGGCAGGGGTCTTGGCGCGGCTGGACTGGCACGACACCGTGCCCCCGGAGGAGCTGGCGCGGCACCATTTGCCCGCACTGCAGACCAGCCTGCGGCTGCTGCACGCGCCGCCGCCCGAGGCGCTGGCCAGTCTGGAGGCGGGCAGCCACCCGGCGCAGCGGCGGCTGAAGTTCGACGAACTGCTGGCGCAGCAACTGGCGCAACAGCAGGCCCGCGCGCAACGCCAGCGCTGGAGCGCGCCCGCGCTGCCGCGTGCGGGTACGGCTTCCGATCTGGTGACGCGGCTGGAGGCGGCGCTGCCGTTTGGCCTCACCGCGGCGCAGCAGCGCTGCGTGGCGGAAATCGCCGCCGACCTGGCCTTGCCCGCCCCCATGCACCGACTGTTGCAGGGCGACGTGGGCAGCGGCAAAACCGTGGTGGCGGCGCTGGCGGCAGCGCAGGCCATCGCCGCGGGCTGGCAGTGCGCGCTGATGGCGCCGACCGAAATCCTGGCGGCACAGCATGCGCGCAAGCTGGCCGACTGGCTGGAGCCCCTGGGTGTGGGTGTGGCCTGGCTCTCGGGCAGCCAGAGCAAGAAGGAACGCGAGGCGGCGCTGCAGCGCGTGGCCAGCGGGCAGGCGCAGTTGGTGCTCGGCACGCATGCGGTGATTCAGGCGCAGGTGCGGTTTGCCCGGCTGGGCCTGGCCATCGTCGATGAGCAGCACCGCTTCGGCGTGGCGCAACGCCTGGCGCTGCGCGACAGCCTGCGCGCGGGCACGCACGACAGCGGCCTGCAGCCGCACTTGCTGATGATGAGCGCCACGCCCATTCCCCGCACCCTAGCCATGGCCCTGTTCGGCGACCTGGATGTCTCCACCATCGACACCCTGCCGCCCGGGCGCACGCCGGTGCGCACCACCGTGCTCGGCGCCGAGCGGCGCGACGCGCTCATCGCCCGCCTCGGCGCGCTGCTGGCACAGGGGCGGCAGGCCTACTGGGTGTGCCCGCTGGTGGAGGAGAGCGAGACGCTGGATCTGCAAAACGCCGTCGCCACGCATGCCGAACTCAGCGCCGCGCTGGCGGCGCTGCCAGCGGCAGCAGCC
>JAKAFC010000162.1 GCA_021818065.1 Pseudomonadota bacterium | reverse complement strand
TGCACTTCGACGTCATGGTGTCGGTCGAAGACTTCGGCCATCACACCACCTTGGGCGACGCGCATCTGGTGTTCGCCCCGTTCAGCGGCCACCCGGGCTTTGCCCCCATCGCGGCCTATGTGCGCCATTACGCCGAAGTGCAAACCGCGCCCATCGACTTCGTCCTCGACCCACGGGCTCCGGCTGCCCTGCGCCACACCGCCTTTCTGCGCGAGCGTCTGGACCATCTGCTGCTGCAGCTGGCCGAGAACACGCAGCAGCGCTTCGCCGAACTCAGCCTGCTGGGCCCCGCCGAGCGCGCCGCGCTGCACGCGCTGCAGGCCACCGATCAGCCGCGCCCCGGGCCGCAATGCCTGCACCTGGCCGTGGCCGAGCAGGCGCGCCGCACCCCGCAGGCCGACGCCGTGCGCTTTGGCAACCAGCGCCTGTCCTACGACGCACTGGAGCGCGCCGCCAACCGCCTGGCCCACCGCCTGCGGACGCTGGGCGTGGGCCGCGACGTCTGCGTGCCGGTGCTCATGGATCGTCGCCCGCAGCTTGTCGTGGCGCTGCTGGGTGTGCTCAAGGCCGGCGGCGCCTATGTGCCTCTCGACGCCGATCTGCCCCTGGAGCGCGTGCGCGGCATCGTGCAGCAGAGCGGGGCGCGCGTCATGCTCGCCGCGCCAGCGCAGCATGCAACGCTGGCCGCCGCGCTCGCCAACCCGGCGCTGCAGTGGCTCGATGCCGACCTCGACGCCGACGGCCCGGACACGCCGCCCGCGGTGGACCCGTCGCCAGACGACGTCGCCGTGGTCATCTTCACCTCCGGCTCCACCGGCCAGCCCAAGGGCGTGATGCTGACGCACCGCGGCCTGTGCAACCACAAGCTGTGGAACCTGCGCGCTGTCAACTTCGGCCCGCAAGACAGGCTGCTGCAAAAGTCGTCGCTGAGCTTCGACGCCTCGATCTCCGAGTTCTTCCTGCCCCTGCTGTGCGGCGCCGCCGTGCACCTGGCGCCGCCCGGTCTGCAGCGCGACCTGCACGGTCTGCTGCAGCACGTCATCGCCGAGCGCATCACCCATCTCACCCTGGCGCCGTCCACCGCCCGCGCCCTGATCGACGACCCGGCCCTGCGCAACTGCACCAGCCTGCGGGTGGTGCAGTTCGGCGGCGAGCCGCTCGACGCGGCGCTGGCGGCGCGGGTGCAGGCGGCGCTGCCACAAGCCCGCATCCTCAACTTCTACGGCCCGAGCGAGAGCACCGAAGACAGCGCGCTGTATGCGGTCGATGGCCCCATCGATCCGCACAGCGGCATGTTGCCCGTGGGCCGCCCCATCGACAACACCCGCATCCATGTGCTCGACCCGCAGCAGCGCCTGCTGCCGTTCGACGTCGTCGGCGAGGTCTGCATCGCCGGTCTGGGCGTGGCCCGCGGCTACCTCGGCCAGCCCGAGTTGACGGCGGCGCGTTTCGTCGCCGACCCGTTCCAGGCCGGCTCGCGCATGGTGCGCAGCGGCGATCTGGGCTACTGGGCGCAGGATGGGCAACTGCACATCGTCGGCCGCAGCGACGACCAGATCAAGCTGCGCGGTTTTCGCATCGAGATCGGCGAGGTCGAGACCGCGCTGCGCCAGCACCCCGCCGTAGCGCAGGCCGCTGTCACCGCCTGGACCCCGCCGGGCGGCGAGCCGCAACTCGCCGCCTACCTGGTGCTGCGCCCGGAGCACGCGCAGACGTCGCTGGGCGCAGTGCGGCTGAGCCTGCAAGCCCGCCTGCCGCATTACATGGTTCCCGCCGCCTGGCAAACGCTGCCGGCCCTGCCCCTGACCGCCAGCGGCAAGCTCGACCGTGCCAGCCTGCCCGCACCCCAACCCCTGGCCGCAGACGTTACGGCGCCCGCCACCCCGCCGCGCAGCGCCACCGAGCGCACGCTGTGGGCCATCTGGAGCGAGGTGTTGCACCTCGACGCCTTCAGCGTGCACGACCACTTCTTCGACCTGGGCGGCCATTCGCTCACCCTCACCCAGGTGCGCTCGCGCATCCAGACGCGGTTCGGCCTCACCCTGCCGCTGAGCGCGCTGTTCACCCATCTCACGCTGGAGGCTCTGGCGCAGCACATCGACGCCCAGCAGCGCGACGCCCAGCAGCAGCACCCCATTGCCGTCATCGACCGCAACGGCGTGCTGCCCGTCTCGCTGTCGCAGCGCCGCATGTGGGTCATCCAGCACTTCCACCCCGAAACCCTGGCCTACAACGTCACCGTGCCGCTGCGGCTGCACGGACAGTTCGACCCCGCCGTGTTCGAGCGCGCCCTGGCCCTGCTGGTGCAGCGGCACGAAGGCCTGCGCACGCAGTTCGCCTTGCGCGGCCAGGAGCCGGTGCAAATCATTCTGCCGTCGCTGCGCATGACGCCGGAAATCGTCGACCTGCGGGCGCTGCCGCCCGAGGCGCGCGAGCAGGCCGCGCACCAGACCGCCACCGCCTTCATGGCCCGGCCTTTCGATCTGGCGCAGGCGCCGCTGCACCGTCTCTGCCTGATGCGCCTGAGCGACACCGACCACGTGCTGTTCTGGGTGCTGCACCACACCATCGCCGACAACTGGGCGCTGTCGGTGCTGGCGCGCGACGCCCTGCAGCTCTACGCCGCGCTGCTGGACGACGCCGAGGCGCCGTCCGCCAAACTGCCGCCGCTCACCATCGGCTACGCCGACTACGCCGCCTGGCAGCGCAGCAGCGCCGTGGCCGCAGCGCGCGAGGCCCAGCTCGACTATTGGGTGCGGCACCTGCAGGGCCTCACCGACCTGCCCCTGCCCACCGACTTTGCGCGCCCGGCCACGCCCAGCTTCCTCGGCAGCACCGTGCATGGGCCGCTGTCGCCCGCCCTGCTGCAGCGCCTGCGCACCCACTGCACGGCGCACGACGTCACGCCCTTCATGCTGCTGCTGGCCAGCTTCAACGTGCTGCTGGCGCGCATCACCCGCAGCGACGACATCGCCGTGGGCACGCCCATCGCCAACCGCCACCACCCCGCCACCGAGCAGCTCGTCGGCACCCTGGTCAACACCCTGGTGATGCGCAACACCGTCGACCTGAACACCGGCTTCGACGCTTTGGTGCAGCAAGTGCGCGCCACCGCGCTGCAGGCCTACGCCCATCAAGACGCCCCCTTCGATGAACTGATCGAGCGCCTGGACACGCAGCGCGCCAACCATCCCCAGGGGCTGGTGCGGGTGCTGTTCAACGTGCTCAACGCCCCGCTGGGCGCGCCGGTGGCCGTGCCCTTCACCTACGCCCCGTTCGACTTCGACCGCGTGGCCGCGCAATTCGATCTGTCGCTGCACATCGACACCGAATTCAGCCATCGCATCGTGCTCGAGTACGCCACCGACTTGTTCAGTGCCGACAGTGCCCAGCGCCTGCTCGACACCTATGTGCAGCTCACCGAACAGCTGCTGGCGCAGCCGCAGGCGCCGCTGTGGTCCGCTGCGCTGCTCACCCCGCCGCAGCGCGCCCTGCTCAGCCAATGGAACGCCACTGCGGCCCCGGTCTCGGCCGCGCCCAACCTGCTGGCGTTCCTGCAGCTCGACGCCGCCGAGCGGCGCGAGCGCATCGCCATCACCGACGCCACCGGCAGCAGCCTGCGCTACGGCGCCTTGCACGCCCGCGCCCTGCAGATCGCCGCGCTGCTGCAGCGCCAGGGCGTGACCCGCGGCGACCGCGTCGGCCTGTGCCTGCACCGCCACGCCGACATGCTCGCCGCCCTGCTGGCCGTGTTGCACGCGGGCGCCGCCTACGTCCCGCTCGACCCCGGCTTTCCGCCGCAGCGCCTGCATGCCATGGCAGCCGACGCCGGGCTGCGCTGCATCCTCAGCCACACCGACCTGCTGCCCCTGCTGGCCGCCAGCGGCGTGCCGCAACTGGCGCTTGACACCCTCCGCGGCGACGCCCCAGGCCGCAGCGCCCTCGTCCCTGGCACCGCAGCCCGGGCCGACGATCCCGCCTACATCCTCTACACCTCGGGCTCCACCGGCCAGCCCAAGGGCGTTGCCGTGCCGCATGGTGCCGTCATCAACTTCCTGCAGAGCATGGCGCGCCAACCCGGGCTGCAGTCGGACGACGCGCTGCTTGCCGTCACCACCCTGTCGTTCGACATCGCCGTGCTCGAGCTGCTGCTACCGCTGGCCGTGGGCGCGCGCGTGGTGCTGGCCGACCATGCCCAGTCGCGCGACCCCAACGCCCTGCGCGACCTGCTGCGCAGCAGCGGCGCCACGGTGATGCAGGCCACGCCCTCCACCTGGCGCATGCTGCTCGACACCGGCTGGTCGGCACCGCCGCCGCTGCGCGCCTTCATCGGCGGCGAGGCCCTGCCGGCCGATCTGGCCGCGCGCTTGCTCGGGGCGTGCAGCGAGGTCTGGAACCTCTACGGCCCCACCGAGACCACCGTCTGGTCCACCTGCTGGCGGGTGCAGCCCGGGCAGCCCATCGTCATCGGCCGCCCCATCGCCAACACCCAGGTCTGGGTGCTCGATCCTCACGGCCAGCCCTGCCCCATCGGCGTGCCGGGCGAGCTGCACATCGGCGGCCACGGCGTGGCGCTGGAGTATCTGCATCGACCCGACCTCACGGCAGAGCGCTTCGTCCCCGACCCCTTCTCAAACCGCCTCGGCGCGCGCCTGTACAAAACCGGCGATCTGGGCCGCTGGCGCCACGACGGCCAGCTCGAACACCTCGGCCGTCTGGATCATCAGGTCAAGATCCGCGGCTTTCGCATCGAGCTGGGCGAGGTCGAGGCGGCGTTGCGCGCGCAGCCCGGCATCGGCGCCTGCGTGCTCACCACCCACACCCCTGCGGCGGACGATGTGCGTCTGGTGGCCTATGTCGTCGCCGCCCCCGGTGCGGCCGCCCCCAACCCCACGGCCCTACGCCACGCGCTACGTCTGCGCCTGCCCGACTACATGACGCCGCAGCACATCGTGCCGCTTCCCGCCCTGCCGCTGCTGCCCAACGGCAAGCTCGACCGCGCCGCCCTGCCGCCGCCGCAGTCGGTGCCCACCAGCGCCAACGCCGCGTCGGCCGATCCGGCGCTGCGCGCGCGGCTGCCCGCCACCGCCGAGGAACAGTGCATCGCCGCCATCTGGCGCGAGCTGCTGGGGGTGGACCGGGTGCTGCTGACCGACAACTTTTTCGACCTTGGCGGCCACTCGCTGCTGGCCATGCGCGCCGTCACCGCCATCAAGCAGCAGCTCGGCTGGAGCATCGCGCCGCGGCGGCTGATTTTCGAGAGCCTGGGACAGCTGGCGCGTCCCGCCGTCGGCCCACAGGACAGCGCCTGAAGCGCTGCAGCGCCGCGCCCATGCCCGTCACCGACGCCCTCGGCCAGTCCTTCGATGCGGCAGGCGAAAACGCCCGCATCGCCAGCCTGGTACCCAGCCTGACCGAAACCCTGATCGCCCTCGGCCTGCAGCAGCAGCTCGTCGCCCGCACCGGCTTTTGCGTGCATCCCCGCGCCGAGGTCCGCGCCATTCCCAAGGTGGGCGGCACCAAGGACGTCCGCCTCGACCTGCTGCGCGCACTGGCGCCCACGCATGTGCTGCTCAACGTCGATGAAAACACCCGCGAAACCGAGCAGGCGCTGCGCGCCTTCGTGCCCCACGTCATCGTCACCCACCCGCAGACGCCGCAAGACAACCTCGAACT
>JAKAFC010000161.1 GCA_021818065.1 Pseudomonadota bacterium | reverse complement strand
TCGTTCGTCGCCAGCCATGCGTGGACGACGGGTGGCTGGCGCGCCGTGACCGCGGCGGGCGCGGGGTTTGCGCTGGCCGCCTTGCTGTTGCATGCCGCCAGCGCGCCGCGCAAGACCGCTTAACGCCCCAAGTCGTCGAGCACCGCCAGCGTGGCTTCGGCCTGGTTCAGGGTGTAGAAATGCAGCCCGGGCGCGCCGCTGGCGAGAAGCTCCTGGCACAGACTGCTGACCACCTCGCGGCCGAAGGCCCGGATACTCTCGCGATCGTCGCCGTAGCTCTGCAGACGCAAGCGCACCCAGCGCGGAATCTCGGCGCCGCACACCTCGGAAAAGCGCAGGAGCTGGCTGGAATTGGTGATGGGCATGATGCCCGGCACCACCGGCACGTCCAGACCCAGAGCCCGTACATCGTCGACAAAGCGGCGATAGGCTGCGGCGCTGTAGAAGTACTGGGTGATGGCCGAGTCCGCTCCGGCGCGCACCTTGTCGGCGAAATGCTGCAGGTCGTCGAGCGGGCTCCTGGCCTGGGGATGCATCTCGGGATAGGCAGCCACTTCGATGTGGAAGGCGTCGCCCATCTCGGCGCGGATGAACGCCACCAGATCGCGCGCATGATGGAACTCGCCACCCAGGCCGTAGCCCGAGGGCAGGTCGCCACGCAGCGCCACGATGCGCTTGACCCCTGCCGCCTGAAAGGCGTGCAGATGCCCGCGCACCGAGTCGCGGCTGGCGCCGATGCACGACAGATGGGGCGCGGCATCGACGCCTTCGGCGAGGATGTCGCGCACCGTCTGCAGCGTGCCCTCTTGCGTGGAGCCACCGGCGCCAAAGGTGACGGAACAGAACTCGGGCCGACGCGCATACAAGCGCTGCCGCACGGCCCGCAGTTTGTCCGCGCCCTCGGGCGTCTTGGGCGGAAAGAACTCGAAGCTGAGACTCGCCCCGTGATTCACCGGTTGTGCAGAGGCCATGCGCATCAGTACCGGTAGTGGGCCGACTTGTACGGACCGTCCTTGGGCACGTTGATGTAGGCCGCCTGCTGGTCGGTGAGCGTGGTGAGCTGCGCATTGAGGGTGCTGAGCTGCAGCCGCGCGACGTGCTCGTCGAGGTGCTTGGGCAGGGTGTACACGCCCACGGGGTAGTCGGCGGTCTTGGCGAACAGCTCGATCTGCGCCAGGGTCTGGTTGGCGAAGCTGGAACTCATCACATAGCTGGGGTGGCCGGTGCCGCAGCCCAGGTTCACCAGACGGCCCTTGGCCAGCAGGATGATGCGCTTGCCATCCGGGAAGATGACGTGATCGACCTGCGGCTTGATCTCCTCCCACTGGTACTTCTCGATGCCGGCGACGTCGATCTCGTTGTCGAAGTGACCGATGTTGCAGACGATGGCCTGGTTCTTCATGCGGGCCATGTGATCGTGGGTGATGACGTGGTAATTGCCGGTGGCGGTAACGAAGATGTCGGCATGCTCGCAGGCGTAATCCATGGTCACGACGCGGTAGCCTTCCATCGCCGCCTGCAAGGCGCAGATCGGGTCAATCTCGGTGACCCACACCTGCGCAGACAGGGCACGCAGCGCTTGCGCCGAGCCCTTGCCCACGTCGCCGTAACCCGCGACCACGGCGATCTTGCCGGCAACCATGACATCGGTGGCGCGCTTGATGCCGTCCACCAGGCTTTCGCGGCAGCCGTAGAGGTTGTCGAACTTGCTCTTGGTCACGCTGTCGTTGACGTTGATCGCCGGGAACTTGAGCTCACCGCGCTGGTGCATCTGGTAGAGGCGATGCACACCTGTGGTGGTCTCCTCGGTCACGCCCTTGATGTGCGCCAGGCGGGTGGAATACCACTTGGGCGCCAGCTTGAGCCGGGCCTTGATGGCGGCGAACAGCACACGCTCCTCCTCGCTGGTCGGGTTGTTGAGCACCGCCGCGTCGCTCTCGGCACGCGCGCCCAGGTGCAGCAGCAGGGTGGCGTCGCCGCCGTCGTCCAGGATCATGTTGGAGTAGCCGCCGTCCGTCCAGTCGAAGATGCGATGGGTGTAGTCCCAATAGTCTTCGAGCGACTCGCCCTTGACCGCGAACACCGGCGTGCCGTTGGCAGCAATCGCCGCGGCGGCGTGGTCCTGCGTGGAAAAGATGTTGCACGAGGCCCAGCGCACCTGCGCACCCAGCGCCTGCAGGGTTTCGATCAGCACGGCGGTCTGGATGGTCATGTGCAGACTGCCGGTGATGCGCGCGCCGCGCAGCGGCTGGCTGGCGGCGTACTCGGCGCGGATGGCCATGAGTGCGGGCATTTCGCTCTCGGCAATGGCGATCTCGCGGCGCCCCCAGTCGGCCAGGCCGATGTCGGCAATCACATAGTCAGGGGAGGTTTTCATATCGACCACAGCGTTCATACAAACTCCGAACAAAGTGGCCGGGAACGGATGCGCACCGCATCCCGCGCCCGGCACGGGTTGGGTGAGCGCCGTTGAAGGAAAGCCGCCAACAAGGTGCAGCGGCCTGCGATCAAAGCCCCGAGCCTGGCGACGGTCTTCATGGGCTGCGATGCAGAGCATCGTGCAGCCCGCCGTGCGTTGCAACGCTCCTCGGGAACACCAACATTCTATCGGTTTGCCGCAACGTGCGAGAGACGGCGCAGCGACGTGCTACGCCCGCGACGCCAGCGCCAGACGCAGCCCCAGGCCGATGAACATCACGCCCGTCAGCCGTCGCACCCACCATGCCAAGCGCCGCATGCGCCCCACGTCCGCCATGCGCCCGCGTGCCCGCGCCGCCACCCAGGCAACGCCCAGGTTGAACAGCGTGCCGTTGACGGTGAACACCACGCCCAACAACAAGAAAGCCCAACCCTGCCCGTGCGCCGAGGGGCCGACGAACTGCGGCAGAAAGGCGAGGAAGAACAGCACGATCTTGGGGTTGAGCACATTGGTCAGCACGCCTTGCCAGAACACTGCACGCAGGGGTGCGGCAACCGGGGCCGTAACAGCCCCCTGCAGCCCTTGCGTCTGCGGCTTGCTGCGCAGCAGGCCCATGCCCAGCCAGACCAGATACGCCGCGCCCAGCCACTTCACCACGCTGAACGCCAGATCCGACGCCGCAATCAGCGCCGACAGCCCGACCGCCGCCGCGGTGACGTGCACCAGACAGCCCGCGCCCACCCCGAGCGCCGCCATGGCCCCGGCACGCACCCCTTGCCCGGCGCTACGCGACATGATGAACAGCATGTCCGCCCCTGGGGTCATGTTGAGCAACAGGCCCGAGAGCAGGAACAGGGCGAAGTGATGGATGTCGGGCATGACGGAAGGCTCCGGAGATTTGCGCGCAGATTGTCCGATACACCGGCGATTGTGGCTGCATCGTCAGCCCGGCTCTCGCAGGCGTCCACTGCGCCGTCATCCGCATCCGCGTCGAGATCGATGACGGTGCTTGGCTGCGTGGACACGGTTCACCGACAATCAGCGACCGCCGAAGTGCGCCCGGTATTGCCGCGGATTCACACCCGCGATGCGTTGAAAATGCAGCCTGAAGTTGGCCGCCGATCCCAGCCCCACCTCGCCCACGATTTGTTCCACCGACAGGGTGCTGCGCTCCAGCAGTTCCTGCGCGCGGTGCACGCGCATGCGGATGATCCACTGCGCCGGCGACTCGCCGACCTCGGCAGTGAAGCGCCTGTGCAGGGTGCGCGGACTGCTCCCGGCCCGATCCGCCAGCACGGCGAGGGACAACGGCTGGTTCAGGTGCGCCAGGGCCCAGGTCATCAGCGGTTGCAGGCTGCTGTCGGTGGTACGAACCGACGGTGGGATGAACTGGGCCTGCCCGCCATCGCGCTGCAGCGGCACCACGGACAGGCGGGCAACCTGGGCCGCGACGGCAGCGCCCTGGTCGGCGCGGATCATGTGCAGGCACAGATCGAGCCCTGCCGCCGCACCGGCGGAGGTGAGGATCTGGCCGTTATCGACAAAGAGCACGTCAGGGTCAACCTGCACCGCCGGGAACTGCCGCGCCAATTCGGCAGCAGCGCGCCAGTGCGTCGTGGCGCGCAGCCCGTCGAGTAAACCGGCTTCGGCCAGGGCAAACGCGCCTGTGCAGATCGAAGCGATGCGCGCCCCGCGGCGTGCGGCCTTGCGCAGCGCAGCGGCAACGGCGGGGCTCAGTGGCGGCTGCGGCAACTGCACGCCGGGCACGATGATGGTGTCCGCCGTCTCCAGCACGGCCAAATCGTGGCGGATGCGGATGCTGAACACACCGGTATCGACCTCCTGCAGGTCTGCACAAACGGCGACCCCATAGCACGGCGCACCTGAGGGGTGCGTCGCATAGCGGAAGGTGTCGCACGCCGTGGCCAGATCGAACGACACCACGCCGGGCAGCACCAGGCAAGCCACACGGTGGGCTCTCGATACGCTGGATCGAAGGGGGTTCATGCGGCGGCTTTCGAGGGATCTTCTGCTGATGCAGCGCGTTTGATGCGGCGCGCCACGCTTTGGCTTGAAACAGTCGAATGCTGTCATTCAAGCCACTTTCGCACTGTACGCGCTTTGAGAAGAATGCCGACATGACTGCACAAAACCCTGATGGCGGCGCGTCCGGCGCCGGCCATACACCACGAAGCCACAGAGACAGGCTGCGCCTGCTCTGTCTCGCAGAAGCGACGACCCTGCTCGTGCTGCTTCTGGTGGCTGTCCCCCTCAAATACCTGGCCGGAGATCCGCAGGCCGTGGCGGTAATGGGCCCCATCCATGGCTTCGCCTTTCTGGCGTTTGGCTGGATGTTGGTGCAGGCTTTGGCCGCTGGCGACATTGCGCGACACGAGGCCGCCAAGCTGCTGCTGGCGGCGTTCCTGCCGCTCGGCGGTCTCTACAGTTGGTGGGCACTGCGATGATGGAACTCTGGCTCAAAGGCGTGCATGTCGGCGCTGTGCTGTTGCTCGCGGGCGGCCTCGTGCTTCTGGCGGTGGTGGCCACCGCGTGGGCTTCTGCCACGGACACACCGACCCCGGATGCGCGCCGCCTACTCAACGCCGTCCTGCAGTGGGACCGCCGCGTGACCGTACCCGCCCTGGCCGCGGTCTGGGCAAGCGGCCTCGGACTCGCCGTCTGGGGTGGGTGGCTTGGTCAGGGCTGGTTGACGGCCAAGATCGTCCTCGTCATCGTGCTGTCGGCGCTTCACGGCATGCTGTCGGCCACGCTGCGTCGCCGTCTGGAGCGTGCGCCCGCTGCACCCTCGCCCGCCTGGATGCGCTTCGGCCCTGTGGCAATTGCCGCAGCGTTTGCGATGATCGCCATCCTGGTGACGGTGAAACCTTAGACGTCCACCCTAAGCCTCGCCCTTGCGCTGCGATTTGTCGGCGTACATCGCCTGGTCGGCTCGGTCGAGCAGACCTTGCCAATCCATCGCACCTTGCTGGTAGCTGGCGACGCCGATGCTGGCACCGGGGTAATCCAGGCGGGTTTGCTCCAGGGCGTAGGTACCGCGGGTCAGGTCGAACAGCCGGTTGCGCAGGGCCTGTTCGTGCTGCGGCGCCTGGGCCTGCCCGCAGACGGCCACGACGAATTCGTCACCGCCGTAGCGCGCAATGACGTCACCCGCGCGCAAGCCGTGTTGCAGGCGCTGCCCGACCTCGCGCAAGAATGCATCGCCCGTGGCGTGGCCGTGCACGTCGTTGATCTGCTTGAAGCCATCCAGATCGATGAACGCCACC
>JAKAFC010000012.1 GCA_021818065.1 Pseudomonadota bacterium | reverse complement strand
TACCAGAGCGCCAGCTCGGGGCAGATTCCGCTGCGCTACATCAACACCGCCTGGCAATGGCAGCTCAGCCCGCGCTGGTATTCGGTGGGCCAGGCCAACTACAGCATCCTGGACAAGCGCTTCAACGATGGTCTGCTGGGCTTCGAGTACGACGGCGGCTGCTGGGTGGGGCGCGTGGTGCTGCAGCGCAATTCGCTCACCCCGGCCACGGCCTACACCCGCATCCTGTTCCAGCTCGAACTCGTGGGCTTTTCCCGGCTGGGGAACAATCCGCTGTCGGCGCTCAAGCAGAATATCCCCGGCTACCAGATCCTCCGACAATCCGACGCGCTCCCGAGCCGCTTTTCCAACTATGAATAAGACCCGTTTGACCCGTACCCTGCTGGCCGGCCTGCTGGCCACACTGGGCGTCTGCGTGCAGGCCCAGGGCCTGCGGCTGCCGCCCGGCGCAGGTGCTGGCGCCGGCGCGGGCCTGCTCGCGCCCGGTGGCGGCACCACGCCGCAACAAGCCCCTGCGGCTGCGCCATTGGCCCCATCTGCAAGCCTGGGCAGCGTCCGCTCCAGCGACGGGATCGCCGCCATCGTCGGCAACCAGGTCATCACCGATTACGAACTGAACCTGCGCATCGACGCCACCCGTCAGCAGGCGCAGGCGGCCGGGGCCACGGTGCCATCGGCGGCGCTGTTACGCACGCAGGTGCTCAATCAGATGATCGACGAACTGGCGCTGGCGCAATATGCCGACCAGATGGGCATGAGCGTGAACGCCGACACCGTCGACCGCGCCGTCGCCCAGGTGGCCGACAACAACAAGATCAGCGTGGCCGAGCTGCGCCGCGAGGTCGAGCGCGAAGGCATGGGCTGGACCATGTACCGCGACCAGTTGCAGCGCGAAATCCTCATCAGCCGGCTGCGCGAGCGCACCATGGCGCAGCTGCCCTCGGTGACCGAGAGCCAGATCGACGAATTCCTGGCCAAGCAGAATGCCGCCAGCACCAACCCGCAGGCGCAATACGACATCGCGCAGATCTTCCTGCCGGTGGCGCAGAACGCCAGCCCGGAGCAGGTGGCGGCGGTCAAGGCGAAGATCGATGCCATCGCCGCGCAACTCAAGGGCGGCGCCGACTTTGCCCAACTCGCCGCCAGCGACTCGCAGGGTGAGGGCGCCAAGCACGGTGGCGATCTGGGCATGCGCCCGGCCAGCCGTCTGCCCACACTCTTCGTTGACACCGTGCGCACGCTGCAGCCCGGCCAGATCAGCCCGGTGATTCGCAGCGCCGCCGGGTTCCACATCCTCAAGCTGCTGAAGACGAACGGCGCTGCCGAGACCGCCCCGGCGCAGGCCATGCAGAGCGACGTGCGCGAAATCGTGCTGCGGGCGTCGACCGACGCCGAACGGGCGCGCGCCCGGGCCGAACTCGATGCCGTGGCGCAGGCGGTGCAGAGCGGCAAGGTGAAGTTCAGCGAAAAGGCGCGCGAACTGTCGCAAGACACTGCCACGGCAGCCAAGGGCGGCGATCTGGGCTGGGTGCTGCCCGGCCAACTCGACCCGGCGCTCGATGCTGCGCTGGAGCGGCTCAACCCCGGCGACGTCTCCGCCCCCATCGTCCAGGGCAACCGCATCGTGCTGCTGCAACTGGTCGATCGCGCCATGCGGCCGCTGGCCGAAGCGCAAAAGCGCGCTCTGGCCAAGGAAGTGCTGCAGCGGCAGAAGGCGGCGCAGGATTTCGACGAACTGGTGCGTGACGTGCGCGCCCGCACCTATGTGCACATTCCCGAGAACGACTGAGCCCGCGCGCCGGGCACTGTCGGTATGAAGCGGCCGTCGGCACCCCGGCCGCGGGGCGCGGCGCAGACCAGCCATGTGGCGCGCAAGCGCTTCGGCCAGCACTTCCTGATCGACCGGCAGATCATCCAGGACATCGTCCACTGCATCGCTCCGCAGCCAGGCGAGCGTCTGGTGGAAATCGGCCCCGGCCTGGGGGCCCTCACCCTGGCCTTGCTGCAACGCGTGCCGCGGCTGGCGGCGGTGGAAATCGACCGCGACCTCGCCGCGCGCTGGCGCAAGCAGGCGCCCGACAGCGTCGAGCTGATCGAGGCCGACGCCCTCGACTTTGACTTCACCCGCCTGGGCAGCGCGCTGCGCATCGTCGGCAATCTGCCCTACAACATCTCCACACCGCTGCTGTTCCATCTCATGGATGCAGCCGATGTCGTGCGCGACCAGCACTTCATGCTGCAAAAGGAGGTGATCGACCGCATGGTGGCAGCGCCGGGAAGCCGCGACTTCGGGCGGTTGTCGGTGATGCTGCAATGGCGCTACCGCATGGAGCACCTGCTCGACGTGCCGCCCGAGGCCTTCGATCCGCCGCCCAAGGTGGTGTCGGCCGTGGTGCGCATGACACCGCTGCCTGCGTCCGACCTGCCCCGGCTCGACGCGACGGTGCTCGCCGCCCTGGTGACGGCGGCGTTCTCGCAACGCCGCAAACTGCTGCGGCACAGCCTGGGGCCGTGGCTGGAGGCGCGCGGGTTCGGCGGCGAGTTCGATCTGCAGCGCCGTGCCGAAGAAGTGAGCACGGCGGAGTATGTTGCACTGGCGCAGTCGGTGGCGGCGCAGCCATGAAAAACGGCGCAAGGCTCTGAGGCCGTGCGCCGTTTCAAACCGTCAAAATAAGGGCATTTTGACCTAAACCACAAGCTGCGCCCAGGCGCCTTCCCATGGTGTGCAGACCTTGACGGCCTTGACTCTGGGTTCCGGTACTGCTTCGCCCCGCATCTCCTCCCGGCCAGGAGAGCGGGTTACAGAAAAGAATAGAAGACCCTGAAGGCGACACCCCGCTCCGCCCAAAAGTCGGCGGCGTCACGGAACACATCGAGCAGGGTTTCGCGCGCCTCCTTGTCGAAACGCTGCGTCGCCGGGAGTTGCTCGAGCACCACGACAAACCCCGGTTGCGGCCCGCCGCCATGCACCACGTCGGTCAAGCAATCGTGCAGGGCGTCGAGGTTCTTGCCGAAATGCTTGGGAAACAGGAAATTGCGGGCGATGGTCTCCAGAACCTCCTGCTTGGTCGTGGCTTCGGCGAGGTTGGCGTACAGGAAATGCTGGCCGGTGGTTTCGGCCGCCTCCTGCAACTGGGCGACGCGATAAGCCCGGATCGACTGCACGATGTTGGGCCGTACCGACTTGAGCAGCACGGCGGGATCGGCATCATTCGACGATGCGTCGGAAACTGGCATAGTGATCATGGGTGTAGTAGCAGACTTCGGGATGGTGCTTGGCCCCGCCGCAGACGATGCGGCGCGCTCCCCGGTTATGGGCGCCTGGGGTCGGAACGGTGTACTCGTGATAAAAACCACGGCGTTTGGAGGGCAAAAGCCGCTCATAGTTTCCAAAAACGACGCCGTCCTTGCGCCCCTCGAACGGTCCGCCCTGATAAATACGCTTGAGCATGTCGCGCGCCTGCACCGGCAGATCGGCAACGGCAATGACCGGAATCGCAGCAACCTCGGGCGCGATGGCCGGGGTTTCGCGCGCCTGCGCCGTGGCCACCAGCGACTCGCGTGACGCCGTTTCGCCACCCGCCAGGAACGGCAGTGCGGCAAGCACAAGCCCGGTGAAGAACAGGGAGCGCAGCGTGGAACGAATGCACCAGCGATTCATGCTGCAGCGCGCAATACCGCGCGAATAAAAGCTGTTGGACGCAAAAGCATCAAAAATCAGAGCAGATGGCAGCTGAAAGTAAAGTCGCTCCGGTTGCCGAGCTCATCGAATCAAGGTCGCAATCGTAGCGAAATCGCCACGAAAACACAAGGATTCGCGTATTTTTTAGGCAGGTTTTCCGCCCGGCATGCGCCGGGGGAGCCTCACAGATTGGCTTCCGCCACAGTGAGCGCCGTCATGTTGACGATGCGCCGCACCGTGCTCGACGCGGTCAGGATGTGTACCGGCTTGGCCGCGCCCAGCAACACCGGGCCGATGGCAATGTTGTTGCCCGCGGTCGCCTTGAGCAGGTTGTAGGCAATGTTGGCAGCGTCCAGATCCGGGAACACCAGCAGGTTGGCCTCGCCGCTGAGGGTGGAGTCGGCCAGCAGGCTGGCGCGCAGCGCCGGATCGACGGCGGTGTCGCCCTGCATCTCGCCGTCCACCTCCAGCTCGGGCTCGCGTTGGCGCAGCAGCGCCAGCGCCTCGCGCATCTTGAGCGCGCTGGGCGCCGCCGAGGAACCGAAGTTGGAATGCGACAGCAGCGCCACCTTGGGCACGATGCCGAAGCGACGTAGCTCCTGCGCTGCCATGCTGGTGATCTCGGCAATCTCGGCAGCGCTCGGGTCGATGTTGACGTGCGTATCGACCAGCGCCACCTGGCGCCCGGGCAGCACCAGCACGTTCATCGCGGCATACACATTGGCCCCGGGGCGGCGGCCGATCACCTGGTCGATGTAATGCAGGTGGATGTGCGTCTGGCCCCAGGTGCCGCACAGCATGCCGTCGGCTTCGCCCTTGTGCAGCATCATGGAGCTGATGAGGGTGAGGCGGCGGCGCATTTCGATCTTGGCCATCGCCGGCGTCACGCCCTTGCGCCCGGCGAGTTGGTGGTAGGTCTGCCAGAACGCGCGGTAGCGCTCGTCGTTGTCGGTGTTGACCACCTCGAAGTCGCGTCCTTGTTCCAGCCGCAGGCCGAAGCGCTCGATGCGCTGGGCGATGACCGCAGGGCGGCCCACCAGAATCGGCCGCGCCAGGTTTTCATCGACCACCACGCGCACCGCACGCAGCACGCGCTCGTCCTCGCCCTCGGCATAGACGATCCGCTTTTTCGCCGCCTTCTTGGCGATGCTGAACATGGGCCGCATGAGCGCGCCCGATTGATAGACGAATTGCTGCAGGCTGTCGCGGTAGGCGTCCATGTCGGCGATGGGGCGCCGCGCCACGCCGCTCTTGGCCGCCGCCTCGGCCACGGCCGGTGCGATCTTGATCATCAGCCGCGGGTCGAACGGTTTGGGGATGAGATAGTCGGGGCCGAAGCGCAGCGGTTCACCGACGTAGGTTGCCGCCACCACGTCGCTCTGCTCGGCCTGCGCCAGTTCGGCAATGGCGTGCACCGCCGCCACTTCCATCTCCGCGGTGATGGTGGTGGCGCCGCTGTCGAGCGCGCCGCGGAAGATGTAGGGGAAGCACAGGACGTTGTTGACCTGGTTTGGGTAGTCGGAACGTCCGGTGGCGATGATGGCGTCGGGCCGCACGGCACGGGCGTCTTCGGGCAGGATTTCCGGGTTGGGGTTGGCCAGCGCCAGAATGATGGGCTTGTCGGCCATGCGCTGCGCGTACTCGGGCTTGAGCACGCCGCCAGCCGACAGGCCGAGAAACACGTCGGCGCCGTCGATGATCTCGGCCAGGGTGCGCGCCGCGGTGTCCTGGGCAAAGCGGCGCTTGTCGTCGTCCATCAACTCGGTGCGCCCGGCGTACACCACCCCGGCCAGGTCGCTGACCCAGATGTGCTCTCGCGGCAGCCCCAGATCGACCAGCAAGCTCAGGCAGGCCAGCGCCGCGGCGCCCGCGCCCGAACACACCAGCTTGACCTGGCCGATGTCCTTGCCCACCACCTTCAGGCCGTTGAGAATGGCGGCGCCGACGATGATGGCCGTGCCATGCTGATCGTCGTGGAACACCGGAATGCTCATGCGGGTGCGCAGCTTGCGCTCCACTTCAAAGCACTCTGGCGCCTTGATGTCTTCGAGGTTGATGCCGCCGAAGGTCGGCTCCAGCGCGGCGATGATGTCCACCAGCTTGGCCGGGTCTTTCTCGTTGACCTCGATGTCGAACACGTCGATACCGGCGAACTTCTTGAACAGCACCGCCTTGCCTTCCATCACCGGCTTGGCCGCCAGCGGGCCGATGTCGCCCAGACCCAGCACCGCCGTGCCGTTGGAAATCACCGCCACCAGGTTGCCCCGCCCGGTGTAGCGAAACGCATCGTCGGGGCGGGCGTGGATTTCCTCGCAGGCCGCGGCCACGCCGGGTGAATACGCCAGCGCCAGATCGCGCTGGTTGGACAACTGTTTGGTGGCGATGACGGCAAGCTTGCCGGGACGGGGAAACTCGTGATACTCGAGCGCGGCTTGGCGCAGCTTGGCCTTGGCGTCTTCAGGGCTGGACATGACTGTCTCCTTCGCACGCAGCCGTCGTGAACGTTCGCATCTTGTCGCTGCGCGGAATCGGCCGATTGTAGGAGCCCCGCGTCAAGCCGTTGTGCGAACATGGCCGCCTGTTCCTCGTGCCGTCTCAGTTGCCCATGACCGCTTCGCTCGGCGAATTCGACCTCATCGCCCGCTACTTCACCCGGCCCGTGCGCCGCGCCGCGCTGGGAGTGGGCGACGATTGCGCGCTGCTGCCCGCCCCGGCCGCAGGCGAGCAGCTCGCCGTCTCCAGCGACATGTTGGTCGAAGGCCGCCACTTCCTGCCCGACGTCGACCCCGAAGCGCTGGGGCACAAGGCGCTGGCCGTCAACCTGTCCGATCTGGCGGCCATGGGCGCGCAGCCGCTGGCCTTCACCCTGGCGCTGGCGCTGCCGCAGGCCGATGCCCTCTGGCTGGAGCCCTTCGCGCGCGGCCTGTTCGCCCTGGCCGACGCCCACGCCATCGAGCTGGTCGGCGGCGACACCACGCGCGGCCCGCGCAATCTGTGCCTCACCGTGCTCGGCACCGTGCCGCAGGGGCAGGCCTTGCGGCGCAGCGGCGCCCGACCTGGCGACGACCTCTGGGTGTCGGGCACCGTGGGCGATGCCCGGCTGGCGCTGGGTCATCGGCTGGGCGAATGGTCGTTGCACGCCACAGCGCAACCCGCCGCGTTCGCCCGCATGGACCGCCCCACGCCGCGTGTGGCGCTCGGGCTGGCGCTGCGCGGCGTGGCGCATGCCGCCATCGATGTCTCCGATGGCCTGCTGGCCGACCTCGGCCATGTGCTGGAGCAAAGCCAGGTGGGCGTGACGGTCGCCGTCGATGCCTGCCCGGCGAGCCCGGCGCTGCTGCAGCAACCCGCCGCGCGCCGCCGCCTCTGCCAGCTCGCCGGTGGCGACGACTACGAATTGCTGTTCACCGCGCCCCCCACCGCACGCAACGCCGTGCTGGCCGCTGCGGCTCGGGCCGACACCGCGGTCACGCGCATCGGCCAGATCGACGCCCAGCCGGGGCTGCGGCTGATCGACGCCCAGGGGCAGGCGGTGGACAATGTCTATGCTGGCTTCGACCATTTCCGCCCCGACCCCACCGTATGACCGTCCCAGTGTCCACCCCCTCGCTCCCCGCGCCGCCGCGCGCCACCTGGCGCTTCATGCTGCGCAACCCGCTGCGCCTCCTGGCGCTGGGCTTCGGCAGCGGGCTGTCGCCCATCGCCCCGGGAACGGCCGGCACGCTGTTCGCCTGGGCGAGCTTTCTCATCCTCTCGCACTGGCTTGGCCCGACGGCCTGGGGGGTGCTGATCGCCGTGGGCGCGGTCGTCGGCATCTGGGCCTGCGGCAGCACCTCGCGCGCCCTCGGTCTGGACGACGCCTCGCCCGTGGTCTGGGACGAAATCATCGCCTTCTGGTTGGTGCTGTGGCTGGTGATGCCCGCGGGCTGGGCCGAGCAACTCGCCGCTTTCCTGCTGTTTCGCGCTTTCGACGCCGGCAAATGGTTGGCCGTGGGCTGGGCTGATCGCCATGTGAAGGGCGGCTTTGGCATCATGCTCGACGACCTCATCGCCGCCGCCTTCGCCCTGCTGGTTTTGGCGCTGGGCATCCGCCTCTACGCCCTGGTATGAACTTTGAGACCCTGCATCCCCTGGCCCAGACGCTGGGCACCGCGCTGGGCCAGCGGGGCTGGCGGCTGACGGCGGCGGAATCGTGCACCGGCGGCTTGGTGTGCGCCGCCATCACCAGCGTCGCTGGATCGAGCGGCTGGTTCGAGCGCGGGTTCGTCACCTACAGCAACGCCGCCAAAACCGAGCTGCTCGGGGTGGATGCGGCGCTGTTCCCGCAGGTGGGCGCCGTCAGCCCCGAGGTGGCTGCAGCCATGGCGTCGGGTGCGCTGCAGCGGGCCGGGGCCAACCTGGCAGTGGCCATCACCGGCATCGCCGGGCCCGACGGCGGCAGCGCCGACAAACCGGTGGGCACGGTGTGGTTCGGTCTGGCGCAGCATGCCGGAGGGCAGACCGCGTGCCAGACACGGCGCATGCGTTTCGACGGGGACCGAGCCGCCGTCCGGCTGCAGGCGGCAGACTATGCCTTGCGCTGGGCGCTGCAGGCCGTGGGATCGGCTGACTGGACTTGAGAGCTTCGGCCGTGGTTCAGCCCGGCGGCATGGTGTCGCGGAACGACGGCCGCTGCATCAGCTTGTCGTACAGCCGGGCGAGGTTGGGGTACTGCTGCTGCCAGCCCTGCTCGGGAAAGCGGAACACCACATAGCCCAGGGCCGAGCCCACCGCGATATCGGCCAGGGTGAGATGGTTGCCGCAGCAAAACGGCTTGTCGCCCAGACCTTGCGACATGGCCTTGAGCCCCGCGGCCACCTTGCCCATCTGCCGGTCGATCCAGGCGGCGCAGCGCTGCGCCTCGGTGCGACCGGGCCAGGTCTGCTCCAGACGGGCGGTGGCGGCGGCGTCCATCACGCCATCGGCCAAGGCCTCCCAGGTGCGCACCTCGGCACGCTCGCGGCCGCCTGCGGGAATGAGCTTGCCCACGGGCGTGAGGGTGTCGAGGTATTCGACGATCACCCGCGAGTCGAACAAGGCCTCGCCGTCATCGAGCACCAGACAGGGCACCTTGCCCAGCGGGTTGGAGCGCGCGATCTGCGTCGTCTCGGCCCAGACGTTCTCCTCCTCCCACTTGGCGTCGATCTTTTTCTCGGCCAGTGTGATGCGCACTTTGCGCACGTACGGACTGGTCAGGGAGCCGATGAGTTTCATGTTCTGGGGGACAGTCGAGGAGGTAGCCAGTATATCAACCGCCCCCATGGCCGCTGGCGTGGCTTTCTACAATGCAGGCATGAACCCGAACCCCTCCCAAGCCTCCGCCGCGCTGTCCACCCTGGACGCGCTTTCGCCCCTGGACGGGCGCTACGCCGCCAAGGTCGATGCCCTGCGCGCCCATCTGTCCGAAGCCGGCCTCATGCGCAGCCGCGTGCAGGTCGAGGTGGCTTGGTTCATCGGCCTGTCCGACCTTGGGCTGGCCGAGTTCCCCGCGCTGTCGGCGTCGGCGCGCGAAGCCCTGGCCCGCCTGGTTGCCGGGTTCGGCAGCGCCCAGGCCGCCGAGATCAAGGCCATCGAACGCACCACCAATCACGACGTCAAGGCCGTGGAATACTGGCTCAAGGCGCAGACGGCCGAGCACGCCGAGGTGCATCGCCATGCCGAGTTCTTCCATTTCGCCTGCACCTCGGAAGACATCAACAACACGGCGCACGGGCTGATGCTCGCGGGCGCCCGGCGCGACGTGCTGATGCCGCTGCTGCGGCGCGTGCTGGCCCGCCTGCTCGATCTCACTGCCGAACTGGCCGAGCAGCCCATGCTGTCGCGCACCCACGGCCAGACCGCCAGCCCGACCACACTGGGCAAGGAGTTCGCCAATGTCGCGCATCGTCTCAAGCGCGCCATGGCAGCCATCGACGCCGTGGCGTTGACCGCCAAGATGAACGGCGCGGTGGGCAACTACAACGCGCATCTGGCCGCTTACCCGGAGGTGGACTGGGAGGGCTTTTCGCGCAAGGTGGTGGAGTCGCTGGGGCTGACCTTCAACCCTTACACCATCCAGATCGAGCCGCACGACGCCATGGCCGAGCTGTTCGACGCCGTGGCCCGTGCCAACACCATCCTCATCGATCTCAGCCGCGACATCTGGGGCTACATCTCCTGGGGCTATTTCAAGCAGAAGACCAAGGCGGGCGAGATCGGCTCGTCCACCATGCCGCACAAGGTCAACCCCATCGACTTCGAGAACGCCGAAGGCAATCTGGGCATCGCCAACGCGCTGCTGCGCCACCTCAGCGACAAGCTGCCCATCTCGCGCTTCCAGCGCGACCTGACCGACTCCACGGTGCTGCGCAACATGGGCGTGGCCCTGGGCCACAGCGTGCTGGCGTGGGATTCGCTGCTGCGCGGCCTCGATAAATTGCTGGTGCATCCGCAGCGTCTCGATGACGATCTGGACAACGCCTGGGAGGTGCTGGCCGAGCCGGTGCAAACCGTGATGCGCCGCCACGGCCTGCCCAATCCCTACGAGCAACTCAAGGAACTGACCCGCGGCAAGGCCATCACCGCGGAGTCCATGCACGCCTTCATCGCCGGGCTGCAACTGCCCGAGGCCGAGCGCCAGCGCCTGCTGGCCATGAGCCCGGCCAGCTACACAGGCCTGGCTGCCGCGCTGGCCAAGCGTCTGGCTGCCGAGCGTTGAGCGCCGCGCCATGCTCAAGCTCCTGCTGAAATGGCTGCTGTCGGCCTGCGCTTTGCTGGCCGTGGCTTATCTCTACAGCGGCGTGCAGGTCGCGGGCTTTGCCGCGGCGATGTGGGCGGCGTTGTTCATCGGCCTGCTCAACACCCTGGTGCGTCCCATCCTGTTCATCCTCACGCTGCCGATCACGATTCTCACCCTGGGGCTGTTCTTCTTCGTGCTCAATGCCGCGATGTTTTATGCAGCGTCGGGCGTGATCGACGGTTTCGCGGTGCGCAGCTTCGGTGCCGCCATTCTGGGCTCGCTGCTCTACAGCCTCGCCGGAGTCATCATCGACAGCGCCCTCGAAGGGTTGCAAGTCGGACGGCGCGGATAACCCGCCCAAAGCAGAGGGCCCGGCAACCGTATGGCTGCCGGGCCCTCTGTTTGTGCTGTAAGAACGCTCAGCCCTGCCAGGCGCGCGCCGTGCCGGTCTGCGCCATCTGCATCAGCCGGGCCACGCGCTCCTCGGTGGCCGGGTGGGTGCTGAACAGCTTGGCAATGCCGCCAGCGTGCAAGGGGTTGAGAATCATCATCTGCGCCGTGGCCGGATGCGCCTCGGCGGCCTCGAACGGCACGCCGCGGGCGTAGGCCTCGATCTTCTGCAGGGCCGAGGCCAGCGCCGCCGGGTCGCCCGAGATCTCGGCCCCACCCCGGTCGGCCTCGAACTCGCGGGCCCGCGAAATGGCCATTTGAATCAGACTGGCGGCCAGCGGCGCCAGCAGCGCCACGGCGATCCCGGCGATCGGGTTGGTCGGCCGCCCCTCGGCATCGCGCCCGCCGAAGAACATGGCGAAGTTAGCCAAGGCCGAAATCGCCCCGGCCATGGTGGCCGAGATGGTGGAGATGAGAATGTCGCGGTGCTTGACGTGTGCCAGTTCGTGCGCCATGACCCCGCGCAGTTCGCGCGCGCTCAGCACCCGCAGGATACCGGTGGTGGCCGCCACCGCGGCGTGCTCGGGGTTGCGCCCCGTGGCGAAGGCGTTGGGCGCGTCTTCCTGGATGAGGTAGACCCGCGGCATGGGCAGGCCGGCGCGCTGTGCCAGTTCCTGCACCATGGCATAGAACTGGGGCGCGCTGCTGGCATCGACCTCCTGGGCGTTGTACATCTTCAGCACCATCTTGTCGCTGAACCAGTAGCTGAAGAAGTTCATGCCCAGGGCGAACAGCAGCGCCAGCATCATGCCCTGCCGACCGCCCAGGAGCGACCCGATCACCACGAACAAGGCGGTGATGGCGGCCATCAGGATGGCGGTCTTCATGACATTGAACATGCTCGGCTCCGATACGTTTGGATACAACAGGGCTAGATTGTGCACGCTGGCGAAAGTTCAAGCCGCGCTGGGGTCAAAAGTGTGAGGCGGCCGTGCTCGGCCACGGCGCGGTGCGCCCGGCTGGTCAGGCCAGGGTCTGTCCGGTCAGGTCGGTTCCGCCCTGCAGCCACTGGGCGACGCTCTGCATGGTGCCGCCAGGCCTTTGCAAGCGTGTGACGCGCAGGATGCCCTGGCCGCATTGCACGTCCAGCCCGGCCGGCTGCATCAGCAGCACCGCGCCGGGTGCCGCCTGCGTTGCAGTCGGGGCCAGCGCCTCGGCCGCCCCCACCTTGATCATTGTGCCGTCGGCCAGCGCGCATTGCGTGCCGGGCCAGGGCGAGAAGGCGCGCACCCGGCGCGCCAGCGTTTCGGCGGGCTGCGTCCAGTCGAGCGCCGATTCGGTCTTGCTGATCTTGGCGGCATAGCTCACCCCCTGCTCCGGCTGGGGGTGGGGTTGCAGTGTGCCAGCCTCGAGCGCGTCCAATCCGCGCACGATCAACTCGGCGCCCAGCGCGGCAAGCCGGTCATGCAGCGATGCGGCGGTGTCGGTGGCAGTGATGTCCACCGCCTGCTCCAGCAACACGGCGCCGGTATCCAGGCCCGCGTCCATCTGCATCAGAGTGATGCCGGTTCGCGCATCGCCAGCCTCGATGGCGCGCTGAATGGGAGCAGCGCCGCGCCAGCGCGGCAACAGCGAGGCGTGAATGTTGACGCACCCCAGCCGCGGCAGACCCAGCACCGACTGCGGCAGGATCAGCCCGTAGGCGGCGACCACCAGCACATCGGGCGCGGCCTCGCGCAGCGCGGCATGCGTCTGCGCCGCCTGCTCGGCATGACGGCCGTCCAGCCGCAGACCCAACGGCTGCTGCACTGCGATCTGCGCCGTTTGCGCCACCTGCTTGACGGCGCTGGCTTGCAACTTCAGGCCGCGCCCCGCCGGGCGATCCGGCTGGGTGAGCACCAGCGGCACGGTGAACCCGGCCTGCAGGATGGCACGCAAAGCCTGCGCGGCAAATTCGGGCGTGCCGGCGAACGCCACCCGCAGGCGACGTGGCGCCTGGCCTTGCGGCCCGCTCAAGCCGCCTGCCTCTGCCGCTTGAGCATCTTGGTTTTGATGCGGCTGCGTTTGAGCGGCGAGAGGTAATCGACGAACACCTTACCCAGCAGATGATCCATCTCATGCAGGATGCACACGGCGGTCAGGCCGTCGGCGTCCATCTCGAACACCGCGCCCTGGGCATCGAGCGCGCGCACCCGCACTTCAGCCGGCCGTGTGATCTTGTCGTAGATACCCGGCACCGACAGGCAGCCCTCTTCCCACTCTTTGTCCTGCGCGCTCTGGCGCACGATTTGCGGGTTGATGAGCACCACCGGCGCGTTGCGCTCTTCCGAGGTGTCGAGGACGATGATGCGCTCGTGCACATCCACCTGCGTGGCCGCCAGGCCCACGCCGTTGGCGGCGTACATGGTCTCGAGCATCGCCGCGACGAGCTTGCGCACCCGGTCGTCCACCACCGCCACCGGTTTGGCGACGGTGTAGAGGCGTGGGTCGGGATATTGGAGGATGGTCAAATTTTGCATGGTGCGAATTTTAGTTATTTGCGATGAAAAAGACATTTCCCATTGAAAAGCTGGGGGCGGGTTGACGGGCAGGCCGTAAAGCCGCACCGCGGGCCGCGTCATTCTTGCAACTGCCGCCGCTCCGGGCGGGGCGATTTGATTGCCGCATCAAGGTGTTGCGTGCACAATGTGCCCAATAATCTTGAGAAATGGGCCCTGGAACCGACAATTTCCACGGGGGGCAGATGCACAACAAACCACACCGCCGCCGGATGTGGCCACGGTTTTGATCTGGGGACATGCACCATGCTGAGTCAGGCTTTCCACAACCCTGTTTTCCACCACCCCTTGCGCCGCCAGGCTTTGGCGGCATGCCTCGCGCTCGCTGTCGCCTGCCCGCTTGCAGCGCAGGCGCAGACCAGCCCCGCCGCGCCGTCGCTGCACGGCCTACCCAATTACCCGGTGGCCCCGACCCAGCGGGCGCAGGCCGAGCTCACGGCGCAGACCGGCGTGCCGGTGTCCGAACTCGCCCCCAACGCACCCTCGCGCTACACCGTCAAGCGCGGCGACACGCTGTGGGCGATTTCCGGCATGTACCTGCGCAAGCCGTGGAACTGGCCGCAGCTCTGGGGCATGAACCTGCAGCAGATCCGCAATCCGCACTGGATCTTCCCGGGGCAGACGCTTTACCTCAACATTGGCAACGGTCGCGCCAGCCTGAGCATGGGCGGCGACGGGCAAGGTATCCCCACGGTCAAGCTCAATCCCAAGGTCGAGTCGTCGGCGCTGCCGCCCGAAGGCATTCCCACCATTTCTCCTGAACTCATCGCCCCCTTCCTCACCCAGCCGCTGATCGTCGAGCCCGACACGCTGGAAGCCTCACCGCGCATCGTCGCCCTGCCCAAGGGCCACACCATGGCGTCCCCCGGCACCCAGGTGTATGTGCGTGGCGACGTCAGCAAGGCCACGCGCTACCAGATCTACCGCCCGGCTAAACCGCTGGTCGATCCCGAAACCAAGAAAATCATCGCCTATCAGGCCGAGTATCTGGGCGCCACCAGCCTGGTCGAGCAACCGTCCGGGCCTGACGCCGTCTCGGTGTTCCGTGTCGATGGCATCGAGCGCGAGGTCGGCGTGGGCGACCGTCTGGTGATCGCGCCGCCGCGCGAATTCCTCAACTACACCCCGCACGCCCCGGCCAAGCCCATCAGCGGCGATGTGGTGTCGATCTATGGCGACCTGAACATGGCGGCCAAGAACAGTGTCGTCGCCCTCAACCGCGGCGCCGCCGATGGCTTGGAACGCGGCGACGTGCTGGCGCTGTGGCACAACAGCCGCATGGTGAAAGACGTCACCGCGCCCGGCAAGCCCGAAATCGAGCTGCCCGACCGCCGTGTCGGCCTGATGATGGTGTTCCGCACCTTCCAGCATGTGGCCTACGCCCTCATCCTCTCGGCCGACGAACCGGTGGAAGTCGCCGACCGCTTCTCCCAGCCCTGAGAAGGTGTGACGCTGCCCGATGACCTCGCCGCCTGGCTGCGGCTGATGCAAACCCCGGGCGTGGGCGCGCTCACCGCCCGGCAGTTGCTTTCCACCTTCGGCCCGCCGCAACAGATTTTTCAGACGTCGCCCAGCGCGCTGGCGCGCGTCGTGGGCAACGCCGTGGCGACCGCCGTGCTAACCGAGCCGGACGACGCCACGCAAGAACTGATCGCGCGCACGCTCGATTGGGCCGGGCAACCCGGCCACGCCTGCCTCACCTTGGCGGACGCCGCCTACCCGCAGAGCCTGCTCGATCTCGCCGACCCGCCGCCCCTGCTTTACGCCGTGGGCAACACGGCGTTGCTGCAGGCCCCGCGGCGCCTGGCCATGGTCGGCGCCCGCACCCCGACGGCCCAGGGCGAGCGCGACGCCCACGCCTTCGCCCAAGCTTTCAGCGCCGCCGGGGTGACCATCGTTTCCGGCTTCGCCCTGGGCATCGACGCCGCAGCCCACCGCGGGGCGCTGGCGGCCAGCACGGCGCACGCCGGATCGACCATTGCCGTGCTTGGCACCGGCTGCGATCGGGTCTATCCGCCGCGCCACCGCGATCTGGCGCACACCGTGGCCGAGCGCGGGCTGCTGCTGTCGGAGTTTGCCCTGGGCACCGGGCCGAGCAAGGGCAACTTCCCGCGGCGCAACCGGCTCATCAGCGGCCTGGCGCGCGGCGTGCTTGTGGTGGAGGCGGCCACGCACTCCGGCTCGCTCATCACCGCACGCCTCGCCGGCGAGCAGGGCCGCGACGTGTTCGCCATCCCCGGCTCCATCCACAACCCGCTGGCGCACGGCTGCCACCGCCTGATCCGCGACGGCGCCAAACTGGTGGAGACCGCGCAGGACGTCCTGGAAGAGTTCGGCTGGGATGCGCCAACCGCGACCACGCCGCCACCCCACGCGCCCGAGGCCGCCGCCGATGCCACCGAAGCCGCGGCCGAGTGCGACATCCTGCGCGCCCTCGGGTTCGACATCCGCAGCTTCGACGAGCTGGCCGCACGCACCGGCTGGCCCGCCGACCGCCTGGGTGCCCGCTTGCTCGAACTCGAGCTGCAGGGCCATGTGGCGCGGCTGCCTGGCGGGCGTTTCCAGCGCATCGCCCGGGCCTGAGCACGCCGACTTCGCGGCAAGTCCTTGTGGCGCAGGGGTGCAATCGGGCGCCCGGCAGAGCGTCATCGCGCTGTGCATAGAATGGCCGCATGTTCGACATCCTCATGTATCTCTACGAGTCCTACTGGCACCCCGAGGCCTGTCCCGAGTTCGGTCAGCTCACGCGCAAACTCAGCGCTGCGGGCTTCGAAAACGACGACATCCACGAGGCCCTCGACTGGCTGCGCGGTCTGGACAGCGCTGTGGGCGAACTCCAGGGGCAGCGGGCGCAGAGCGCGAAGTCCATCCGGCTCTATGCCCAGCAGGAACTCGACTGCCTGGGGCTGGAAGCCATCGGCTACCTCAACTTCCTCGAGAGCGCCGGCGTGCTCAAGCCCCACCTGCGCGAACTCGCCATCGAGCGCGCCCTGGCCACCGGCATGCAGCCGCTGCCGCTGGAGCACCTCAAGACCATCGTGCTGATGATCTTCTGGCGCCTGGATGAAGAACCCGACGCCCTCATCCTCGACGAGCTGTTCGTCGAAGCCGACGACCGCGTGGTGCACTGAATCGGGGCCAACGAACCGGCCATGGCCGCGGCTGCGGCGTGGCGCCTCCCGCAGAATCCACCCCTCCTGAAAGAACTCCCGATGCAACTCTCTCGACTGCACCTCAGCGTGGCCACGGCCCTGCTCGGCAGCCTGGCGCTGGCCGGCTGCGGCGGCGGCTCCAACGCCAACTACGCCGGTTCCACGGTGGTCGGGCAGGTGCTCATGGGGGCCAACAGCCCAGTCAACGGCAACGGCACGGCCAATGTCTGCGCTTATGGCATCGTCAACGGCCAGGGTAACCCGCTGACTGCTACCGTGACGCCCTACCTCAGCACCGGCACCCAGCTGGCCTGCGTGTCTTCCGCGGCCAACGGCAGCTACAGCATCAACCTCACCAGCTACTACGGCCCGGTGCTGCTGCAGGTAGTGGGCGGCAGCTACAGCTACAACGGCAACACTTACGGGCTCAACAGTCTGACGTCCACCGCCCTCAACCTCAGCGCCAGCAGCAGCAACGTCGCCGGGTTGGCCACCAACGCCAGCCTGCAGGCCATGGTGAATGTGGGCGGCGGCGGTACCGTCACCGCCACCATCAGCCCGCTGACCACGGTGGCCGTGGCCCGCATCACCCCCAACAGCGGCCTGACCATGGCCAACTACGCCGCCTCGCTGCAGACCATCGCCGGCGAGTTCGGCCTGGATAGCCTGGCCCTGGCGACGGCGGTGCCCACTGCGGGCGACGCGTATGACAAGACGCTGATCGGCGTGGACCAGTACCTGGCCACCATGGGCACCACCCTCGGCGCGACCCACGACCCGTACGGTGCCAACTTCCTCAACTGGACCAACCTGCCCACGGTGTCGGCCGACTACACCACGGCTTACAACACCGCCAACGGCACCAGCGCGACCTTCAGCTTCAACTAACGCCCCGCCGACAACAAAAAAGCCAGCTCGCGCTGGCTTTTTTGCTTTCCGCAAGCGGCAAACTCAGACCACGGCGCCAGCGTTCGGATCGTTGCTGTTGTTGGGCTTGTTGCCGCCCGGCTTGATGAGGTCTTCACGCTTGACACCGAACCACATCGCCAGCGCCGCGGCGACGAACACCGAGCTGTAGATGCTCATGGAAATGCCGATGATCAGCGCCAGGGCGAAGTAGTGCAGCGCCGGGCCGCCGAAGAAGAACATGGAAAACGCCATGGCCAGGGTCGAGCCGTGGGTGATGACGGTGCGGCTGATGGTGTTGGTGATGGCGCTGTCGATCACCTGCACGGTGCTGTACTTGCGGTAGCGACGGAAGTTCTCGCGCACCCGGTCGAAGATCACCACCGACTCGTTCACCGAATAGCCCAGCACCGCCAGCACCGCCGCCAGCACCGGCAGCGAGAACTCCCACTGGAACAGGGCAAAGAAGCCGAGGACGATGATGACGTCGTGCAGGTTGGCGAGGATGGCCGCCACCGAGAACTTCCACTCGAAGCGCACCGCCAGGTAGGCGACGATGCCCAGGATCACCAGGGCCAGCGCCTTGAGGCCGTCGGTGGCCAACTCGGAGCCGACCTGCGGACCGACGAACTCGGTTCGGCGCTGCTGCGCCTGCGGATCGGCGGCCAGCAATCCGGCCATGACCTTGGCGCTCTGCTCCGAACTGGTCTCGCCCTTGTGCAGCGGCAGGCGGATGACCACGTCGTTGGCATTGCCGTAGGCCTGCACCTGGGCATCGGCGTAGCCCAGCTTGTTCAGGGTGGCGCGGATGCCATCGATGTTGGCGCCTTGGCTGTAACCGACTTCCATCACCGTGCCGCCGGTGAATTCGATCGACAGGTTCAGGCCGCGGGTGACGAGAAAGAACACGGCGGCGACGAACAGCAGCACCGAGATGATGTTGAAGGTCAGCGCCGACCGCATGAACGGAATGTCGCGCTTGATTCGGAAAAATTCCATGGTCTGGCCTTGAAGGAATGGGGGAGGGCCGCAGCCGGATCAATGCACCTTGCGGCGCGGCTTGGTGGCGCGCGGTGTCGGCGCCTGCAGCGCCTTGCCGGCCTTGACGGCGTCGGCTGTGGCCGTGGCATCCGTTGCCGCCAGTGCACCGGTCGTCGCCTGCGCTGCCGCGGGCTTCCAGATCTGGCCGATGGAAATGCTGTGCAGACGGCGGCGGCGGCCGTACCAGAGGTTGATCAGCCCGCGCGAGAAAAACACCGCCGAGAACATAGACGTGAGGATGCCCAGCACGTGCACCACGGCAAAGCCGCGCACCGCGCCTGAGCCGAAGATGAGCAGCGCCACACCAGCGATCAGCGTGGTGACGTTGGAGTCGAAAATCGTCGCCCAGGCGCGCTCATAGCCGTGGAAGATGGCGTTCTGCGGGCTGGCGCCGTTGCGCAGTTCCTCGCGCACGCGTTCGTTGATCAGCACGTTGGAGTCGATTGCCATGCCCAGCGCCAGCGCCATGGCGGCAATGCCCGGCAGCGTCAGCGTGGCCTGCAGCATGGACAGCACCGCCACCAGCAGCAGCAGGTTGACCGCCAGCGCGATGGACGACACCACGCCGAAGAACATGTAGTACACCGACATGAAGATGACGATGGCGACGAAGCCCCAGGTCACCGAGTGGAAGCCCTGGCTGATGTTCTGCTGCCCCAGGCTGGGGCCGACGGTGCGCTCCTCGATGATGGTCATGGGCGCGGCCAGGGCGCCGGCGCGCAGCAGCAGCGCGGTGTCGTTGGCTTCCTGCACCGTCATGTGACCGGAAATCTGCACCCGGCCGCCAGCGATTTCGCTGCGGATCACCGGGGCGGTGATGATCTCGCCGCGGTTGCGGTCGAACAGAATCATGGCGGTGCGCTTGCCGACGTTTTCGCGGGTCACGTCCTGGAAGATGCGCGCCCCCTTGGAGTCCAGGGTGAGGAACACCGCGGGCTCGTTGGTCTGCTGGTCGAAGCCGGGCTGGGCGTCGGTGAGGTTGTCGCCGGTGAGCAGCACGTCGCGCTTGACCGCCAGCTTGCCGCCGCTGCGGTCGGGGAAGATCTGGTCGCCCGGCGGCAGCGGGCCCTGGCCGGCCACCGCGGCCTGCGCCGCGGCGCTGTCATCGACCATGCGCACTTCCAGGCTGGCGGTGCGGCCCAGAATGTCCTTGGCGCGGGCTACGTCCTGAATCCCGGGCAGCTCGACCACCACGCGGTCGCGTCCCTGCTGCTGGATGATGGGCTCAGCGACGCCCAGCTCGTTGATGCGGTTGTGCAGCGTCTGGATGTTCTGCTTGATGGCGTAGTCTTCCTCCTGCGTCACCGCGGCCGGGGTGAGGCTGGCGCTGAAGCTGTTGGGTCCGGCCGGCGGCTGGGCGGCCAGCACCAGATCGGGGTGTTGGCGGGCGATGAGATCGCGCGCCTGATTGAAGGCGGCGGCATCGACGAACACGCCCTGGATGCTGTCGCCCACGCGCTCCAGCTTGGTGTAGCGCGCGTCCTTGTCGCGCAGGCTGCCGCGCAGTTCCCCGGCGATGGAATCGAGCTTCTTCTGCACGGCCGCCTGCATATCGACCTGCAGCAGGAAATGCACCCCGCCCCGCAGATCCAGGCCGAGATACATGGGGTTGGCGTTGAGCGCCGTCAGCCAGCCGGGTGAACGCGACAGCAGGTTCACCGCCACCACATACTGCGGGTTACCGGCATCGGGGTTCAGCGCCTTGGCCAGCACGTCGCGCGCCTTGAGCTGCACGCTGGTGTTGCTGAACCGGTAGTTCACCGTGGTGCCGTTGAAGTCGGCGGAATCGGGTTGGAGCGCGGCGGCATCGAGGATCTGCTCGCCCTTGGCCAGCAAGGCGTTGTCCACCTTGCCGCCGCCGGTGCTGGAAATCTGCACGGAGGGCGATTCGCCATACAGGTTGGGCAGGGCATAGACCGCGCCCACCACCAGCACGACGACCATGATGAGATATTTCCACCAGGGGTAACGATTCATGGCAACAACCTCGATTCACCCGCAGACCGGCCGCGGGCTCAACTCAGAAAAACCGCGCGGCCCGCGCCAGCGCGGCAGGGCCCGCGCCTGGCGCGGGCCGGGGACGGCAATCAGACGCCGCTCTTAATGGTGCCCTTGGGCAGCACCATGGTGACGGCGCTGCGCTGCACCTGCACTTCGGTGTTGGCGGCGATTTCCAGGCCGATGTAGGTCTCGCTCACCTTGGTGATCTTGCCGACCATGCCGCCGGTGGTCACGACTTCATCGCCCTTGGCCAGCGCCGCCAGCATGGCGCGCAACTCCTTTTGCTTCTTCATTTGCGGCCGCAGCATGACGAAGTAGAGGATGACGAACATCACAATGATGGGCAGCAGGCTCATCAGGGTGGAGCCCGCACTGGGCGCAGGGGCGGCGGCTTGGGCGTGGGCGACGGAAATAAAGTTCATGAGTGGATGGGAACGGTGGAAATCATCGGCATCCCGGGGAGCCGCCGGGGTCGGTCAACTGCGTATTGTCGCAAAGCTGGGAGCGCGCACGGCGAATTCCAGCATAGTCCTGCCACGGCGGCAGCAAGCCGACATGCTGAACCCATAAAATGTGCGCTTTCTTTTCAGGGGCCTGGACCATGAAACGTCTGCGCATCGGCATCGTCGGCGGCACCGGCTACACCGGGGTGGAACTGTTGCGCCTGCTGGCGCGCCACCCGCAGGCCGAGCTGACGGCCATCACCTCGCGCAAGGAGGCGGGCACCGCGGTGGCCGCCATGTTCCCAAGTCTGCGCGGCCAGGTCGATCTGGCCTTCACCACCCCGGACGAGGCGCCACTGCACCGCTGCGACGTGGTGTTCTTCGCCACGCCGCACGGGGTGGCCATGGCGCAGGCGCGCCAGCTGCTCGATGCGGGGGTGCGGATCATCGATCTGGCCGCAGACTTCCGCCTGCAGAACCTGGACGAGTTCAGCCAGTGGTACGGCATGGAGCACGCCTGCCCCGACCTGCTGCAGGAGGCCGTCTACGGCCTGCCCGAGCTGCACCGCGCCGCCATCGCGCAGGCGCGCATCGTCGCCAACCCGGGCTGTTATCCCACCACGGTGCAGCTGGGCTTTGCGCCGCTGCTGCGCACGCCGGGTCTGGTCGACACCAGCCACCTCGTGGCCCACTGCGCCTCCGGGGTGTCGGGCGCCGGGCGCAAGGCAGAAATCGGCCTGTTGTTCAGCGAGGCCTCGGACAACTTCAAGGCCTACGGAGTCCAAGGCCATCGCCACGGGCCGGAAATCAACGAGCAGTTGCGCCGCATCGCCGGGGCCGCTCCTAGCAGCAGCGCGGTGGACTGCCTGTTCGTGCCCCACCTCACCCCCATGATCCGTGGCATGCACGCCACGCTGCAAGCCCGCCTCACCCCGGCCGGACAGGCCATCGACCTGCAGGCTCATTACGCCGCGTTCTATGCCGAGGAAACCTTTGTCGACGTCCTGCCCGCAGGCAGCACGCCCGAGACGCGCTCGGTGCGTGGCGCCAACACCCTGCGTCTGGCCGTGCACAAGCCGCGCCCCGACACGGCGCTGATCCTGGTCGTGCAGGACAATCTGACCAAGGGCGCCTCCGGCCAGGCGGTGCAGAACATGAACGTGATGTTCGGCCTGCCCGAATCCATGGGACTGGATGGCCTGGCGCTGCTGCCCTGACCGCCCGCGGCAAAACCGCGGCCGGGCGCAGGGTCTTGCCGGGCACTAAAATCAAGGCAACTTCCAGGAGCCCAACATGAGCGCCATGCCCAACACCGTCACCGCCGCCGAAATGGCCATTCCTCCCGCGCCGCTGCTGTTCACCGACAGCGCCGCGGCCAAGGTCAAGGAATTGATCGACGAAGAGGGCAACGCCGACCTCAAGCTGCGTGTTTTCGTGCAGGGCGGTGGCTGCTCCGGCTTTCAATACGGCTTCACCTTCGACGAAGCGGTCAACGACGACGACACGCAGATGGTGAAAAACGGCGTCACCCTGTTGATCGACGCCATGAGCCTGCAATACCTGGTCGGCGCCGAGATCGACTACAAGGACGGCTTGGAAGGCGCGCAGTTCGTCATCAAGAACCCGAACGCCACCACTACCTGCGGTTGCGGCTCGTCGTTCTCCGTCTGAGCCGTGCCAACCCACGCCAGCCGCCCCGCCGGGGCGGTTTTTTGTGCCCGTCAGGCGGGATAGATCGCGCCAAGCACCCGCGGCCCGGCGGCGCCAGTGACCGCGGGCAGGTTGCCCGGCAGACCGTGCAAGGTCTGCTGCGCCAGCCAGGCGAACGCCGCCGCCTCCACCTGCTCGGCAGGAATGCCCTGGGTATCGCTCAAGCTGCACGGCACCGCGCCCAGCGCCGCCTGCAGCCGACGCAGCAGATCGGCGTTGCGCGCCCCACCACCGCACACCAGCAGCCGGGACACGCCCGGCATGGCGCGCTGCAGCGCCTCGGCCACGCTTTGCGCCGTGAGCGCTGCGAGCGTGGCCTGCACGTCCTGCGGCGCGGGCGGTTGGGGCAGGCGGGCGAGCTGACGGCTCAGCCAGTCGGCATGAAAGGCATCGCGTCCGGTGCTCTTGGGTGCCGGGCGGGCGAAGTAGGGATCGGCCAGACACACGCGCAACAGGTCGGGCAGCACCGCCCCACCCGCGGCCCAGGCGCCCTGCGCGTCGAAGGGCTGCCCCAGGTGCTGCTGCGCCCAGTGATCGAGCAGCACATTGCCCGGGCCGGTGTCGAAGCCCAGGGTGCGGCCATCGGCGAACAGCAGGCTGAGGTTGGCGAAACCGCCGAGGTTGAGTACGGCGACATCGGCCCCAGGGTCGGCAAACACGGCGCGATGGAACGCGGGCACCAGTGGCGCCCCCTGGCCACCGGCGGCGACGTCGCGGCTGCGGAAATCGGCCACCACGGTCATGCCGCAGCGCTCGGCCAGCAAAGCCGGGGCGTTGAGTTGCACGGTGTAGCCGCGCTCGGGACGGTGGCGCACGGTCTGGCCATGGGCTCCCACGGCGCGGATGGCGCTGGCGGGGAGCCCGCTGGCGCGCAGCAGGTCGGCCACGACCGCGGCGTAGAGTTCGGCAAGCTGTTGCGCCGCCACGGCGCCGCGATGGATTTCGTCGGGCCCGCTGCTGTTGAGCGCCAGCAGCTCCTGGCGCAAGGCGTCGGGGAAGGGGCGGGCGGCATGGGCGAGCACACGCGGCGCCGCGCCCGCTGCGGTGTGCAGCAACACGCCGTCCACGCCGTCGAGCGAGGTGCCCGACATCAGGCCGATGAAATGGCCGTCGGTGCGACCGGCCTCAGTCCACACGCGCCAGCCGCACGGCCTCGTCGCTGCCCGCCGCCTGGGCAAGCTGGGTGCGCATCACCGCCGTGGCGGCGAAGAAGGCTGCCCGTTCGCCGGTGGGCAGCGGCTTGCCCTGCGGCACATAGCTGGCCATGCGCAGCGGGTCGATCAGCCGCCCGGCGGCGTGGAATTCAAAGTGCAGATGCGGGCCGCTGGAGGTGCCGGTGTTGCCGGTCTTGCCGATGATCTGGCCCTCGGACACGGGCTGCCCGGCCCGCACGACGAAGCTGCTGAGGTGGGCATACACCGTCTCGAAGCCGCCGGGATGGGCGATCTTGATGACGTTGCCGTAGCCGCTCTGCTGCCCGGCGAACTTCACCCGGCCCTCGGCCACGCTGGGCACCGGCGTGCCAATGGACGCGGCGAAATCGACACCCTCGTGCATTTCGCGCGTCCCGCGGACCGGGTGCAGCCGCATGCCGAAAGGCGAGGTGATCTTGGCGCCGGGAAGCGGCGACGACGCCCAGGCCTTCTCCAGGCCCTGACCGGCGGGGGTGTAGTAGGCGCCCTTGGCCTCGCCGCGCGCGGCAAACCAGACGGCCTGCCGCACCACGCCATGACTGCGCACTTCGGCGGCGAGCAGTCGGCCCGGGCGCATGTCGCGTCCGTCGAGCGCCTGCATCTGGTACACCAGCGCCACCTGGTCGCCCTTGCGCAGGCTGCGACGCAGATCGATTTGCGGTGCGAACGCTTTGATGAGCTGGTCGCCGACGGCAGCGGGCACACCCGATTGCGCCAGCGCCGCGCCCAGCGCACCGCGCACCGGCACGGCGGCAAGCTGCGTGCGCACCACCATGGGGCGCTCCACCGTGGACAAGGTCAAGGCGCCGTCGGCCCCGGGGCGCACCTGCAGTTCACGCCAGACGGCGACGGCGTACGGATCGGCGTCCTTGGGCAAGGGCAACGTGGCGTCGAGTTGCAGCAGCTCGCCGCGGGTGTTGACCACGGCCCGCACCGGCTGCGCCGACGTCGCCGCCGCCACCAGCGCACGCATGCGCGCGTCGGCGCCAAGCTGGCGCACGGTGGCGGGATCAGTCACACCCAGACGGCGCAGCAGTTGCTGCACCGTGTCCTGGCGGCGCACCGTGGTGCTTTGGGTGAACTGCTGATCGGTGTCGGCCAGCGCCGCGGTCTGCGCCTGCACGGCGGCATCGAACGCGGTGGCCACGGTGACGCGCGGCGGCAGCTGCGGCTGCGCCTCCACCAGGGCATAGGCCCCGGCGCTGCTCAGCAGCAAGGCACTGCCGATGGCGGCGGTGAGTCGGCGCGGGTGGGCGCGCAACGCCCGTCCCCACTCGGCGGACGTCTGCACGCTAATGCGGCGCAACTGGTGTGCGGCGGCCCGTCCACGCGACAGGTCAGCCATGCGCAGCCTCCTTGGCCGACGCGCCCGCGGCTTGTGCCACGGCGGCGCCGTCGCCCCCCACCAGCGCCAGCAAGTGGCGCGGCTCGGCGGTCTGGGCCAGGAATTCGGTTCGCAACGCGGCCGGCACCGGAGTGCCCTTGGGCGCGTAGTGCGCCAGGGTGAGGGGGTTGACCGGCGTGCCGTGGACGAAGAACTGGAAGTACAGATGCGGCCCGGTGGACCAGCCGGTATTGCCCGACAGTGCCACCACTTCGCCCTGCTTGACCTGCTCGCCCACATGCACCTTGAACGCGCTCAGGTGCGAGTAGATGGTGGCGAAGCCGCCCGGGTGCTCGACCTTGACGTACTTGCCATAGCCCGTGCCCCAGCCGGCGTAGACCACGCGGCCGTCGGCGATGGTCTTGACCGGCGTGCCCACGGGAATCGCCAGATCGATCCCTTTGTGAAACTCGTGGAAGTGCATGACCGGGTTCTCGCGCCAGCCCCAGCCGGAGGTGATGCGGTCGTACGGCAGCGGCGACAGCAGAAAGGCGCGGCTGAGACTTTCCCCGTTCGGCGCGTAATACCCCGAGGCCTTGGCATCGCCCTTGGCGTCGAACCACACCGCCTTGTAGGCGTGTCCCTGGTTGTCGAACTGCGCCGACAGCAGCCGACCATCGGCCAGGGTCTGGCCCTGCGCCTGATACACGCGGTACACCACGTCGAAGCGGTCGCCGGGGTGCAGGCTGCGGCGGAAGTCGATTTGCGTGGCGAACACGTCGATCAGCTGCGACGCCACGTTGTGCGGCAGCCCGGCGGCATCGGCCGCGGCGAAGAAGCTGGTCTTGACCACGCCGCTGGCCACGCGCAGCTCGGGCTGGACGATGCGCGAAACGCTCTGCACGTCCCAGCCCTGCGGCGTGGCCTTGACCGTCAGTTCGCGCCATTGGCGCGCGCCATGCGTCGCACCGGGCACCGGCTCCAGCCCGGGCAGACGTCCCTGCAGGCTTTGCAGTTCACCCAGGTTGCTCACCTGCGCGCTCACCACCCGGCCCGGGTCGCCGGCCACCAGCGCGCGCAACTCGGCCTTGGCGCTGAGTTGCTGCAGTTGCTGCGGATCGCTGACCTGCAGGCGGCGCAGCAGCGACTCGACCGTGTCGTTGGCCCGCACATGCGCCGTGGTGTAGACCACTTGGTCGGCATTGGAGAGCAGATCGGCCTGCTGCGGCGCGGTGCTCGCCACCGCCACGCTGACCCAGGTGGGCGCGGGCGGATGCGCCTGCGGTCCCTCGTACGCCAGGGCGAACGCCGCGGCGCTGGTCAGCAGCAGGGCGCCACCAACCCCCGCCGCCACCCGTTTGTGATGCTGATGGAGCCAACGGGGCAGGCCACGCCCCCACTGCTGCGCGCCCTGCAGGGCAGACTGTTTGAATTCGACAAAAGACATTCCCACTCCTCACACCGCAGGCCAAGGCGCGCGCGCCGATCCCGACAATGGAAAGTGGCGCCGGAAGCTCTGGCTCCGGCACCGTGATGGCACCACACACGACGGGCGGCGAGGCACCTGAGCGCCTGCGAGCGCACCCTGGGCGCGGCTGGATTGCCAGCGCGCGGGCGCCGGAGTCCAACAGTCACGCTGTGGCACGGAATACACTGCACCCTTTGCTGATGCCGGGTGCAGCACGGATAAAGGCGCGAGTCTAGCAGCCCGTTCCGCCCCCTCTTCAATTACCCCCATGATGGACTCAAACTCCCCCGCAGACCTGCCCGACGGCGTGCGCCAGGCGCTGGCCATCACCAAGCGCGGCTGCGCCGAACTCCTGGTGGAAGCCGACTGGATCGCCAAACTGACCCGCAGCGCCAACACCGGGCAGCCGCTGCGCATCAAACTCGGCCTCGACCCCACCGCGCCCGACATCCACATCGGCCACACCGTGGTGCTCAACAAGCTGCGGCAGTTGCAAGATCTGGGCCACACCGTCATTTTTCTGATCGGCGACTTCACCTCGCGCATCGGCGACCCGTCCGGGCGCAACGCCACCCGCCCGCCGCTGACCCTGGAGCAGATCCAGACCAACGCGCAAACGTATTACGCCCAGGCCAGCCTGGTGCTCGACCCCGAGCGCACCGAGATTCGCTACAACTCCGAGTGGAGCGAGCCGCTGGGCGCCGACGGCATGATCCGCCTGGCGGCCAAATACACCCTGGCGCGGCTGCTCGAGCGCGACGACTTCACCAAGCGCTTCAAGGAAGGCGTGCCGATTGCCATGCACGAGCTGCTCTACCCGCTGATGCAGGGCTACGACTCGGTGGCACTGAAAAGCGACCTCGAACTCGGCGGCACCGACCAGAAGTTCAACCTGCTGGTCGGCCGCGAGCTTCAGCGCGAATACGGCCAGGAGCCGC